>DATMEZ010000058.1:0-26470 GCA_035556415.1 Povalibacter sp. | reverse complement strand
AGCGGCCCGAGCTTGAGCCATTCCGCCAGCAGCCAGGCGAGCGGTACCTGGCCGAGCCAGAAGCAGAAGAAGTTCAGGCGCGTCGGGGTCCACGTGTCGCCGGCGCCGTTGAAAGCTGCTTCCAGGCACATGCCGGCGGCGTACAACGGGAAAGCAAGGCTGATGATCCACAGCGCTCGCGCGCCGTGCTCAAGCACTTCCGGATCGGTGCTGAACAGGCTCACCAACGGCTTGGCGAAAATCACGAACACGATGCCGACCACGCCCAGGAAGATCATGTTCAGGCGCGTGGCGATCTTCACCGCAGCCTCGGCCCGCTCGGGCTTGTCCGCGCCGAGATTCTGGCCGACCAGCGTTGCAGCCGCGTTCGACAGGCCCCACGCCGGCATCAGTGCGAACATCACGATACGGATGGCGATGGTGTAGCCGGCCAGTGCGGCGCTGCCGAAGACCGCCAGGATCTTGAACAGTCCGACCCAGCTGGTGGTGCTGATCAACAGCTGCGCGACGCCGTTGGAGGCCGTAGCAATGATGGTCCGCAGCGTGTCGAACGCCGGCTTCAGGTGCGCCAGGCGCATACGCACGCGACTGTTGTGGCCGGTGATATGCCACAGCTGATACAGCACGCCCACGCCCCGGCCGATGTTGGTGGCGACCGCCGCGCCGGTGACGCCGAGTTCCGGGAACGGCCCCCAGCCGAAAATGAAGCACGGCCCGAGGACGATGTTCAGCGCATTCGCCAGCCATAACGTGCGCATGGCGAGCACGGCATCGCCCGCGCCGCGGAAGATGGCGTTGATCAGGAAGATCAGGAACACCGTGGCGTTGCAGCCGAGCATGATGCGGGCGAAGTTCGTGCCCAGCGCCACGATGTCTTCGCTGGCGCCCATCAGCCGCAGGATGTCCGGGGCGAAATAGCTGAGCACCAGGCCGATCGCGGCCGACACAGTGACACCGAGCACGATGATCTGTCCGGCCGCCTGTGCAGCGCGCTCCGGATCTTTCTCGCCGATGCGCCGCGAGACGATGGCCATCGCGGCGAACGAGATGCCGATGGCGACGGCATAGATCAGTGTCATCACCGATTCGGTCAGGCCGATGACCGCCACCGCGTCGCGGCCGAGGTGCGATACCCAGAACACGTCCACCACCGCGAACAGCGATTCCATGATCATTTCCAGGACCATGGGCACCGCCAGCAGCAGCACGGCGCGGTTGAGCGTTTCGGCCGTGTAGTCGTGATGCTCGCCTTTCAGCGCCTGTCGAACGACCTGCCAGAACGACTCCTGCGGCTTGCCGGTACCTGGCGATTCGGTGGAGACGGGGGTGGACATGGGGCTGGGGGCGCGAAAAAAGGGCGCAAGTCTAACCGGGCCGGACGTTGCATTGCATCAGCCCTGGGGTGTTCCTGCGGCGTTGCGCAATCGACGACACGCGGATGCGCGTGCAATTACAGCTCGAGGACCGAGCCGTTCAGCGCACGAAGTGGCTGTCGTCCTGCCGGCTGTAGGCAACGGGCAATCGCATCGGCAGCAGCGCGGTGATTTGCAGCTGCGGACGCACCCGGGTGCTTGGCCCAAAGCAACGCAATCCTTTGCCGCTCGGTTGGATCGACAGGCGCGGGAACACCTGTTGATAGATGCCTAGCAGAAGGTCGCAGTCGCCGGCCTCCAGGCGCAGCTTGCGGCCGTCCGTCAGCGAGATGGTCTGCCAGGCGGCGGGAAAACGTTCGATGTCGTTGGCCGTGGGCAGTTGGATACGCTGCAGACGGGCGACCAGCTGTGCGCGAGTATCGAAGGTGGTGGCGGCCCGTACTGCCTCTTCCGTGGCTTCAGCCGGTAGCGCCACGGTCAGCCGCGCCACGGCGCTGTTGACGAACTGGCCTTCCCGGCAGTCGATGCTCACCGTCACGCCCTGACGGGCGCCGACGGCTTTCATGATGGCCTTGATCTTGGATTGCAGCGCGCCGCAGGAGTAGTAGACGTTCCGGCTCGCGTAGGCGAAATCCACCTGCCGTACCTGCCAGATGGCGTCGATCGGCTCCGCGGTGCTCCATCCCGCGGGCACGCCGCAACCGATCGCCATCGCCGCCACGACGACGGTGACAGGTCTGGTGCAGCGGGCGGCAGGCATGGTCGCTCCGGCTTGGACATCCGCGGGATTTGCACCGCATTCTGCGCCTGGATCGGTGCGTGGGATCGGTCAGAAATACGGATGCATCGTGCTGCAGTGCGCGGATTCGCGTCCGGCCGGTATCATCTCGCTATTTACCCGTCCAAACCGAGCCATCCCGTGCGCACCCGGCTTCCCTTGTTGAATGGCGTGGCCGCGGCGACCGTGCAGTTGCCGCCAGGAGCCTGGTCGACGGTGCTGGACTGTCTTGCCGAGCACTTTCCAGCCATTGCCCGCGAACGGTGGATCGATCGCATGGCCCGCGGCCGGGTGCTCGATGAGCACGGCCGGCCGCTGCTGCCGGCAGCCGCCTACAAAGCCGGCATGCGCGTCCATTACTACCGCGAGGTCGTTGCCGAGACGCCTATCCCATTCGCCGAATCGGTGCTGCATGCCGACGAGCATCTGGTAGTGGCGGACAAGCCGCATTTTCTGCCGGTGATACCCGCGGGCGAGTACGTTCGTGAAACGCTGCTGACACGCCTGCGGCAGCGGCTGTGCAACCCGGACCTGGTGCCGTTGCATCGAATCGACCGCGGCACCGCCGGCCTGGTGTTGTTCTCGGCGCAGGCGGGTAGTCGCGCCCGCTATCAGGCGCTGTTTCGCGAACGGCAGATCGCCAAGCGTTACGAAGCGATCGCCCCGGCTTTGCCGGCGCTGCGTTTTCCCTTGACCCGTTCGACCCGCATCGTCCGGGGCGAGCCTTTCGTGCGCAGCCGGGAAGCCGCCGGCCCTGCAAACAGCGAAACGCGCATCGAGGCCGAACGCAGCGATGGCGAGCTATGGCGTTACACGCTGCATCCCATTACCGGCAAGAAGCATCAGCTGCGCGTCCATATGGCGGCGCTGGGCGCGCCCATCCTCAACGACGATTTCTATCCGGCCATGATCGCGCGCGCCAGTGATGACTTCAGCCAGCCCTTGCAGTTGCTGGCTCGCAGCGTCAGTTTCCGTGATCCCCTGACGGGTGGGGTGCGTGAATTTCACAGCCGCCTGGAGCTGTTGCACGGTTCCGCGCAGCCCGCGGAGTTGCCGATCTGACGCGGACTTTCGAGCGGTCTCCGGATTCAAATTCAATATCCTGGTCGAGAAAGGGGGGCACAGATGTCGAGCGCTACCAACACGCTGCTGCGGCAGCGCGGACACCACGACAGCAGCCGCGTCGGCATGATCGAGCTGTTCTTCGATCTGGTGTTCGTGTTTGCCGTCACACAGCTGTCGCACTCGCTGTTGGCGACGCTCACATTCACGGGCGCGGCACAGATGGTGCTGCTGCTGCCGGCCGTCTGGTGGGTCTGGATCTACACCTCCTGGACCACGAACTGGCTGAATCCCGAGCGCCTGCCAGTGCGCTTGTGCCTGTTCGCCATGATGATCGCAGGGCTGGTGCTGGCGGCGTCCATCCCCGCGGCGTTCGGCGAGCGCGGCATCATGTTCGCCTGTGCCTACGCCTTCATGCAGATCGGACGAACCCTGTTCGTGCTGTGGGCGGTGCGTACCGGACCGTCGGCACTGTTCGACAATTTCCGGCGCATCCTCGTATGGCTGGCACTCGCCAGCGTGCTGTGGATCGTCGGCGGCATGGCTTCGGTGCAGACGCGATTCGCGTGGTGGACGGCCGCCCTGGCCATCGAGCTGGCCGGCCCGGCCTTTCTCTTCTGGATTCCAGGACTGGGCGGCTCACGAATCTCCGACTGGGACATCGACGGTGCGCACATGGCCGAGCGCTGCGCGCTATTCGTCATCATCGCGCTGGGTGAGTCGCTGTTGATCACTGGCGCCACCTTCTCGGAGCTGAACTGGAGCGCCGCCAGTGTCATCGGCATGCTGATCGCGGTGGTCGGCAGCATCGCCATGTGGTGGGTGTATTTCGATACCGGCGCCGAACGCGCGCAACATCGAATCGTTCATGCGCAAGATCCGGGGCAGCAGGGGCGTATCGCCTACACGTATCTGCACCTGCTGATCGTTGCGGGCATCATCGTCTGCGCGGTTGCCGATGAGCTGGTGCTGGTGCATCCCGGCCATGCCGAGCGTGCCGGTGTCGTTACGATCCTGTGCGGGCCGCTGCTCTACCTGCTCGGCAACATGCTGTTCAAGTGGGTGACCAACGATCGCACCACGCCGCCGCTGTCGCACATGATTGGCATTGCCTTGCTCGCGGCCCTGACGCCGTTCGCATGGGGACACGGATTCTCGGCGTTGGCGCTGTCGACGCTGACCACGGTGATTCTGGTGGTCGTCGCGACCTGGGAAAGCATTGCGCTGCGCCGGCCCGCCGCGGCGTAGATGACTACGCAAGCTCGCTGCGGGTGCGCACCTCGTTCAGCGTCCATTCCCGCAGCAGCTTGCCGTCGCGGAAGACCTCGAGCATTTCGCTCGGCTGCGAGGTCGAGCCGAGCGGGCAGGTGACGAACTGGCGCGTGGCCGCATCGCGGATCAGGTCGAGCCGGCCCCTCTTGGAGATCTTGCCCGGGTCGGTCACCGGCTCCTTGTAGACGTCGCGCCACTGGCCGTGGATTCTCGCTGCCGAACATTTCATCGCGAACTGCTGGGTATCGCGATTGAGTTGCTGCAGCAGGGCACCGCCCATGCCGAAGGCGATGTTGTCGGCAGCGAAGCCCGCTTGCGTGAGGCGCTCCAGGATCTGGCCGATGCTGGTCGGGTTGACGCCGTCGCCCTGGATCAGGCGCACGTGGCGCAGCACCTTGAATCCCTTGCGATTGAGATCGCTGCCGTAGGCGCGATCCAGCAGCACGGCGCAACGCTCGACGATGTCCGGCGGATTGCCGGAGTCGGGCCGCACCACCAACGTCGCGCCCGAATCGATGACCTGCTGTTTCAGCCGTGAACCCCACAAGTGTTCCACCGCGGCGTACACGTCGTACGAATCCGAGACGCAGGCGAAGATCGCGCCGGGCTTGCCGTACTGATCCACCATGTTTCGATAGGCGGCTTCCTCTGCCTCGCGTCCCCACGCAGTAATGGTCGAATGCTCCGCTGCCGGAATCGAGAAGCCGGCCATCGGCTCGGAGTAATACTTGCGTGCTGCGACGATGGCCGCGACCGTATCGGTGCCTTTGAAGTTGACCAGGTGCGCCAGGCCACCCAGGCCCGCCGATTCCAGGCTGGAAACACCGCGCGCGCCGAAATCGTGCAGCTTGAACGGCAGCTGGCCCTCGGGGTCGTCGCTGGTGCGGTTCAGATAGCCGCGGATCAGCTGCTTGATGTGCCAGCTGATGGTCGCGACCGTGGTTGGATACCACACGCGCAGCAGCAGCGTTTCGATGTACGAGGCGATCCAGAAACACTGCGGATCGGTGGATTCGACCGTGGCCAACGCGTTCAGAACGGGAACCACCATGCCCTCGGGTACGGCACGGATCGTTACCGGGACGTGGCCGCCGTGCCGGTCGAGGATGTGTCGCCAGCCTGCTTCGTTGAACGGTTCACCGTGAGCCGCGAACAGCTCCCGCGCTTCCTCGATGTCGGCGGCCGTGATTGGCCGCGTGAGGTGTTCCTTCAGTATCGCCTGCAGCCCGAAGAACACGGTGCGTTCGTACAGGCCGCCGCGCGATTCGATGTAGGAGAACATGGCGTCCATGCCCGGCGGATACTGCAGCCAGTGCGACGCCTTGTAGGAATCGGTGTTGAGAATGAGATTGGCAGACATGCCGGCTCCACCGTGAGGCTTGGATCTTGCGCCGCTACCTCGGCGAGGCGGCGGACGCGCTGTCATGATGCGTCACCGCGCTGGCCGGCGATAGGCCGGCGGTTCGCAGCACGAACTCCCGTCGCTGCTGCACCGAGCCGCGAGGCAGGGTGATGAGTTCGTATCCGTAATCGCGGTAAGTGGCGAGCATGGCTTCGTAAGTGCGCTCGGATTCCGCGTAATCCTGTCGACGCTCGAGGTCCTGCGAGAATATTTCCGGCCAGGGCGGTGCGATGAAAACGCGCGGGTTGTATCGCAGGCGCATGGCGGCCGCCTCCATGTGCGGCGGAACCGGCAACCCGCTCAGGCGCAAGTAGCCGATGACGTCGGGGACTGCGCGGTCGAAGAAAACAGCGGCGGGCTGTTGCCCGGCCAGATCGTAGGAACGCATCTCCCAACTCAACATCATCTGCGCGAACAGTGCCGGATCTTTCCATGGCAGGGCAGGACCATCGATGGCCTGCTGGTGCTGGATGATGGCCCTGCCTGCTTCCACCGTGCACGCGTAACCGGCAGCGGCCAGCGCGTCGAGCAGTGTGGTCTTGCCGGAGCCGGGGCCGCCGGTCAGGACGAAGAAACGAGTGTGATCCGACATCGAAAACTCTATTACAAGGAAACCCTTGAGGCCGCCAGCAATTTGTGTCGGCAGGCCGCCGGTCCCGCTGCTAGAATCCGCGGGCGCGTGGGCCTGTAGCACAACGGTTAGTGCAGGGGACTCATCGAAAATGGTGCCTTCGCGGTGAAAGCCGCGAAGTGGACGGGATGAATTCAGGGGAACCTTCCGGTGCGCAACCGATGGCAATCCTGAGCCAAGACGGCGATACATCGCCGTAAGGTGCAGAGACTACCTGAGGGCTGGATCGATGATCCGAGCGCCCTTGATGACAGGCTAGAGCGTCCCGCACCCTCCCGATTCGTCGCGGGTGAAGAGATAGTCCACGCTCGCCGGAAACGGCGGGGTTAAGTGAATCCCTTGGTTGCAGGTTCGAATCCTGCCGGGCCCACCAATCTTCCACGCGCGCGGCTCCCAGCGTTCGGGTTGGCCGCGGAAGAATCTCCGATCCGGAGCAGCACCGCCACTCGACGGCGTCAGCGAAGGTGCGGATGTTGTTGCACCGGCGCTGAAGTTTACCGGTAGCGATGACTGCCGACGCAGCCAGGATGGCATGGGCGCTGCGTCCGTCCACGACGCCACGCTGATTCGATCGAACCTCGATTCCCGCTCCCGCCGCTCCGGCCGGCAGTACGTAAATCCACAGAAGACTTGGCCGCGTGCATTGCGGAACCTTGCTGCCGTCCGCGCATTGCTCGTTGAGCGAGACAGACCGGTTTGCTCAACAACCCATCCGCGCTTTGCGCGGGCGAAGGACCAACCATGCAACCTGCTTTGTCGACGACGTTTCGCCTGCTGCCAGGCCGGCGCCGCCGCTTCGGTACCGAGGTTCGATCCGAAGGTTCACCGCGCGTTCTGTTGCTGACTTCCGGGCTGGGCTTCGGTCACGTGCGTGCGGCACAGGCGGTGGAGGCGGCGCTGTTGCAGCGAGCGGCCAACGTTCGCATGCTGGACTTGTGGTCGTTGATGAATCCGGGTGCGGCCAGCATCGTGCACCAGACCTATCTGCGATTGGTGCAGGAGTATCCCGACCTGTACGAGCGCCTGTATCAGCTCGACGAGCACACCTGGCGCCAGATCCTGGAGAGCGAGGAAGGTCCGCCAGCGGCCGTGCTGGAAGTGCTGGAGCTGATCTCGCAGATCGCAGCCAACACGGTGGCGGAAGCGAAAGGCGCGCAGTACGCCTCGGATCGATTGCTGCTCTCCATGCTCTACACCACGCTGCCGTACGATCGCACCAGCCTGGCGGGCAACGGCGTGCGCGCGCGACTGGCCATCATGAAGTGGAGCTGGCTGCGACTGAGCAAGCGACTGGAGTCCATCGTGGAGGCCTATGCTCCCGATGTCATCGTCAGCACCCAGATGATCCCGGCGGCACTGATTTCAGCATTGAAATTGCGCGGGCGGCTGCACGTGCCGCTGATGGGTGTGCTCACCGATTACGGCTTGCACGATTTCTGGCGCCAGCCGGGCGTCGATCACTACTGTATCGCGCATGAATCCGTTGCAACGACGACGCCGCGCGATCACTCCACTGCCGGTGCAACGTCAACTGGTGTGCCGCTGATGCCTGCATTCGCGCAGCCAGTCTCGCAGTCTGAGGCGCGACGACAGCTGAATCTGGACCCTGGCGGCAGGATCGTGCTGATCCTGGGCGGCGGTCTCGGCCTGAGCGTGGATGCCATCGCGGCGCAGCTGCTGGAGCGCCCATCCAGCACGTCGTTGATCGTGATGCCCGGAAAGAATGCGAATGCGCGCTCGGCGTTGTCGCTGCGCGTTGCAAACAACTCGCGCATGACGCCGGCGCAATCCGGCAAGCGTGGACGAATCCAGGTCCATGAGTGGACCGAGCGCATGGACATTTTCATTCGCGCTGCGGACGTGGTGGTCGGCAAGCCGGGCGGTGTCTCGGTGGCCGAAGTCCTGGCGTGTGGCCGGCCGCTGTTCGCAACGCGATCGCTCGGCGGGCAGGAAGGATTCAACGTTCGATTCCTGGAGCGGCACGCGGTCGGCGCTCTGGTTCCCAACGGTGAGCTGGCGAACTGCGTCGAAACGATTCTTGCCAAGCCGGAGGCGCTTGCGGACATGCAGCAGCGCGCTTGGACACTCGGTCGCCGAACCGGTGCGGCGCGCATCAGCGAGCTGGCACTGGATCTTGCCTGGATGCATCGTCCGCGGGCGGCGAGAGAGCATTGATGCCATCGCTGCGAGCATGGGTGCGTCGCGGTCTGGAAGCGGTCGATCGCTGGTACTACCGCCGACATGGCTTGCGCACGATGGGCCCGGTGCTGTTTCTCGGCCGCGGACGTTATCGCGGGCCGGTGGTGCATTTCGAGGACGGCACTTCGTTGCGAGACAACGAACCGATCGGCCGACTGCATTTCAACAACGCCAGCATTGCCGCGCTGGGCGAGGGCTCGATGCACCAGACCGGTCTGCGATTCGCGCGCCTGATGCGCCTGTCGCTGCTGCGTCTGGCCGAATGCGCCCGCTCGGACCCGGAGTTTCACGACGTGTGGGTTTTCGAGGGCGTTACCTGGATACCCGAGCACGGCAAAGTCGTCGGCTTCGTCAGCCGGCCGCTGCCGCCGAGCTTTCGCCGGCAGCTGCTCACGGCGCACTTCCGTCTGTTGCTCTGGGCATTCGCGCCCGCCGCGAAAATTCGCGAGATGGCGCAGGCCGAGCCGCGCGTGTACTGGCTGACCCGAGCGGCCCTGCAACAGAATCTGGGCAAGCTCGCCAAGGCGGAACGGCCGGCGGAACGAGCCGATGAGTGACGCCTTGCGAGCCCAGCCCGATGCCTGCGTGCATCTCACGTTCGATGATGGCCCGGATCCCGAGTGGACGCCCCAGGTTCTGGACGTACTCGCTGCGGCTGAGATGCGCGCGACTTTTTTTTCCATCGGCCGCCAGGCGCAGCGTTACCCGGAGCTGATTCGACGCGTCAGCGCAGCAGGTCACGAGATAGCCAACCACACTTTCGATCACCGACATCCGTGGACCATGTCCGCCCGTGTCGCACGCTCACAGGTTCGCGACGGCGCGCTGGCGTTGGGAGACATTCTCGGGCATTCCCCGCGCCTGTATCGATCGCCGCATGGCCGCAATCGTGCCTGCATGATCGAAGAGGCTGCCCGGTGCGGCGAGATGCCGGTCGGATGGGATCTCAGCGCCGTCGATTGGGGGCCTTTCGGAATCTCGCGTCGCATTGGCGCGCGTCTGCGCCGAATCCAGCCGCGAGATATCGTGCTTATGCACGACGGCCGCAACCGTCACAACCGTCCCGATCAACTGCTGCAAGCGTTGCCGGCATTCCTCGACGAGCTGCGGCTGCGGCGTTTGCACTCGATGCCGCTCGGATAGCTGGGCAGCGTCACGAAGGAAGTAGCCGATGCCGTGCGCCTGGTCGAGCGAATGCGGACAGGTCGCAGGCGGGTCATGCGGTCGCCAGCATCGACGAGCAGATTCTCAGCGCGCCGGCAACACGTCCCCCAGCACCGCTGAGTCGGTTGGCGAACTGATCCGCGCCAGCCAGGAATCGGTGCGCTGGGCTTCGCCGCTGCGCAGCCAGGCAAAGACGACGCTGTGCCACAGCACTCGCTGCACGTAGCCGCGGGTTTCATTGAATGGAATGTTCTCGATCCAGATGTCGGAGTCGATCGACTGCGCCGGCAGCCAGCGGGCGGCAGCCGCGGGACCGGCGTTGTAGCCGGCGAGCGCGACTGCTGGCTGGCCGCCGAAGCGGTCGAGCAGGATGCGCAACTGCCCGGCGCCGAGCGACACGTTGATCGAAGGATTGAACAGATCTGCTGCCGCCGGCCGTGGACGGTTCCAGCGCTGCGCCGTGCGGCGGGCTGTTTCAGGAAGCAGCTGCAACAGGCCATAGGCACCGGCCGAGGAAACGGCATCGGCGCGATAAAGGCTTTCCTGGCGCAACACGCCGTAGATCAGATCGGGCTCCACCTGCGTGAGCTTCGCCGCCGCGCTCACTTCCTTGTCGAAGGGCTGCGGATAGAGCAGGACGTAGTCGTTGAAGACCCGCTGTTGAGTCGCGGTGGCCACGGCCTGGTCGTACCAGCCCCAATCCGCGGCCAGATGAATGGCCTGCGGACGGGCCTGCTCCGATAGGGATTCGTAGCCGAACTGCCATTCGAGCGTCGCTTCGCGTCGCAGGCTGGACAACAGCAGCTCGCGCGCGCGCACGAAGGCTGGAAGCTGCGCGACCTCGCTCAACTGCTTGCGATCAAGAACGAGTTTCTCGGGGTGCGGAGTGATGGCTTGATCCAGACGCGCGGCCGCCATCGCCGAGTAGTAGTTGTCGTTCGTGATTACGGAGGTGTACAGCTGCCGGGCCAGTGGCAGATCGTTGGTCTGCTCGGCCGCGCGGCCGGCCCAATAGCGCCAGCGTGCGCTTTGGCGATTCGCGTCGGACATTGTCGCGATGGAGTTGGAAACCAGCGACCAGTTCCCGGCCCACAACGCTGCCCGAGCCTGCCATTCCAGCGCGGTGTCGTCGAAATCGGCGGCCTGGACCTTGGCGAAGTATCTCAATGCCGCGGGGTCTCGATCCCATGAAAGCGTCAGTGCCAGCGCCAGTGCGTAGGGGCTGGCACCTTTCTGGTCCAGCTTGCGGCTGCGAATCAGGGATTCGTAGCGATCCATCGCTGCTTGTCGATCACGGCGCGCAAGCCGCATCCAGCCTGTCAGCAGCGTCGCCGGCTCGACTTTGGTTTCCGGCGAGGCAATCAATGCGTCGAGCCCGCGCTGCGGATCCTGCAGCAGCGAGGCCCATTGCTGCAGCGGTGCGGCTTGCTGTGCCGGCAGCTCGGCGATGATCTGGCGCGCGAAGGAGAAGTTGCCCTTGTCGAGTGCCAACTTGGCCCGCTGCTCGATGAGCTCGGGACTCAATGCCTTCTGCTCCCGCAGCCAGTCGAAGGGGCGCGCGCAATCAGGCAGGCTTTGCGCAGTCAGCCAGCGCTTGGCAACGTCTGCGGTCAAGCCTTCGGTGCGGCCGAGTTCGATTCGCGCGATCAGGTTCTGACAGCGCAAGGCATCGTTCACCGCGTCCTCGCGATAGTTCTGCAGGAACCTCGTCCACTGCTTGCGCTGGGCGAGACTGACGAGCCAGGCGCGGCGCAAATCCCGCGCCACCGGTTCACCATCGTGCTGGGCAAGGAAGGTTGAGGCACGCTCGTCGACCGATTCCAGCGCCGTACCCGCATTGAGGAACGAGCGCTTGAGTCGCGCTGCCTGCAGATACGAGTAGAGCGGATACTTTTGCAGCTGCTCGCTGTCGGCTTGTTCCGAGCTGGCTCCATCCGACGCGCGAGAATAGGCGCGCAGAAATACGGAACGGGTGTCCTTGTAAAGATCTTCGGCGCTGTGAGCAGGCGCGATGGACCAAAGCAGGGCGAGAAAGGCGCCTGCGCAGCGGCGCGAAGCAATCGAGGTGAGTTGCATGATCGCAGGTTAGCGGGATGTATCCGTGTGCGCCACGCCGATGTCCACCTACGCTGCTGTGTAAGGCGCGATGCTGTTGCCGACCTGCGGTATTCGCCTAAGCTGCCGTGGGATCACGTCCGATTCCGGCCAGTCATCCTTCGCTGCTGGCGTTACGCTGGGGCGCAACGTAATTTGAGTGCTCCGAGCGGAGGTGGACGTGATTACCGAGACACACAGTGCAAGCGCCGACAGCGGTGAGTTCCGCAGCGCCTTCCTCGATCTGCTCGGCAATCCCGCGCCGGACGCGCCAACGCACGACGCAGTGAGGCTCGACTGGATCGAGACGCCGGTCGGACCCCTGCTGGCCGGGGTCAGCAGCGAAGCGGTGGTGCTGCTCGAATTCAGCGACCGGAAGATTCTCGAAGGCCAGCTCGAAACGCTGCGCCGGCGCTTCAAGGCGCCGGTGATTCCCGGCAGCAATCGTTGGCTGAAAGCGCTGCGCCGGCAGCTGGGCGAATATTTCGCCGGCCGGCGTCGCCAGTTCGAGCTGCCGCTGGCCTATCCGGGCACTCAGTTCCAGGAGCGGGTCTGGTCGCAGCTGCTGACCATTCCTTACGGCGAGACCTGGTCCTATCTGGAGATGGCCCGCAAGCTCGGCGATGTAAAGGCGACGCGCGCGGTGGGGACGGCCAACGGCATGAATCGCATCGCCATCGTGATTCCCTGTCATCGCGTCATCAACGCCAACGGCGAGCTCGGCGGTTACGGCGGCGGCCTGTGGCGCAAGCGCATTCTGCTCGACCTGGAACAAGGGCAGGGCGGGCTGTTCTGAGCGAGGCCGATCGCACGGTCGATGGCTGAGCCGGGGGCGGCGGCTGTCGCCGAATCCCGTCAGTGGCGTCGGAATCGGCAGCCTTGATGGGCGGAACTCCAGGCAGTTGTGTCGGGCCTAACCCAAAAGTAGCATCGCGGCCCGCGCGCGGAAATCCAAGAGGTCATGCCATGTTCAGCCGTCGTTCATTTGCAGGTATCGCAAGCATCGTGACGAGCTTGATGCTCGTCGCCGGCTGCGCAACGAATCGTGCGCCGCCCACGCGCATCGATTACGACCGCAAGGCCGATTTCTCGGTGTATCGCACCTACGGCTTCCCCAAGGAAACCGGCACCGATCGCGGCGGTTACTCCACGCTGGTGACCAGCTATTTCAAGAGCTCGGTGTCCACCGCCATGGAAGCGCGCGGCTACAAGTACAGCGAGGACCACCCGGACCTGCTGGTGAACTTCTACATGAACACCCGCGAGCGCACCGAAGTGCGCCCGAACATGTCGCTGGGCTATGGCTACTACGGCTACCGCTACGGCCTGTACAACGCCTGGCCGCTGTACGACGAGGATCGCACCGTGACCTACAAGGTAGGCACGATCAATGTCGACATCGTCGATGCCGAGAAGAAGCAGCTGATCTGGGAAGGCGTCTCCGAGGGGCGCGTATCGGATCAAGCCATGGCGAATCCCAAGGTGACGGTGAACGCCGTGGTGACCGAGCTGATGCGCCAGTACCCCGGCCGGCCCAACATGTAACGGGCTTCGAGCACCTAGGCCCCGGCTTTCGCCGGGGCCTTTTTTTTTCAGGAGACACTTTCCTGCGGGATGCGAGTCGCCCCAGGTGAGGCGGCGCGATCCCGCGGCATCGCGGATGCTCGGGGGAATTCTCAGAGCTGGAGATTGCCGCTGAGCAGGGCGTCCATTTCCTGCGGTGTCAGCTCGATTTCGATGCAGTCGCCGGCGGATACTGCCAGCGATGTCGCTGCGTTCGCCGCAACCGGCGCGGTCAGCAGGGCGGCAGCGTCGACGTCCTGGATCCCGCTCAGGTGTCGTGCGGTGGGAGGGGCCAGCAGTTCCTGGGCCGTCAGCTCGATGGAGATTTCCGCAGGCTGGCGCATTGCTGTTGTCCGCAAGTGGCAGTCGACGCCTCATGCTGCCAGAGCCGGTCCGGTGGACCTGGAACCAGTTCACACACGCGGGCTCCATCCGCATGCCGAATCAATGAACAGAATTCGCCCGGGCCGGATTATGGCAAAGCAATCGCTGTCGCTTTCGGAGGCTCGCCGCATTGCGCTGGCGGCGCAGCAGTTCGGGTCTGCCAACGGCAGTCTGCGCGGCGTCAAAAGCCTGGGTGCGTTGGTGCGCAGACTGGGGTTGCTGCAGATCGATTCGGTGAACGTACTGGTACGTTCGCATTACCTGCCGCTGTTCTCGCGCTTCGGTGCCTATACGCCCGGCCTGCTGGATCGCGCCGCCTACGACGGGCATCGCCGTGTGCTGTTCGAATACTGGGGGCACGAGGCGTCGCTGCTGCCGCTCGAGCTGCATCCGCTGCTTCGCTGGCGCATGGAGCTGGCCAAGCGCGGCGAGGGCACTTGGGGACGTCTGAAGCGCTATGCCACCGAGCATCAATCGCAGGTGAATGCGGCTCTCGCGCAGATACGCGAGCACGGTCCTTTGGGTGCGGGCGAGCTGGAAGCGGCAGGCAAGTCCAGCGGTGGCTGGTGGGGCTGGAGCCAGGGCAAGGAAATCCTGGAATGGCTGTTCTGGACCGGCGAAGTCACCACTGCACGCCGTCGGAATTTCGAGCGCTTGTACGATCTGACCGAGCGGGTGTTGCCGCCGGCCGTGCTTGCTGCGCCAATCCCTTCCAAGGAAGAGGCGCAGCGGACGCTCATGGTCATCGCGGCGAAAGCGATGGGTGTGGCGACACTGCGAGACCTGCGTGACTACTTTCGGCTGCCGACGCAGGATGCGGCAGAGCGACTGAAGGAGCTGATCGCAGAAGGCGTGCTGACGCCGGTTTCAGTCGAGGGCTGGAAACAGCAGGCGTATCTCGTCACCGGTGCGCGCCTGCCTCGCAGTGTGCAGGCGCAGGCGCTGCTGTCGCCGTTCGATTCACTGATCTGGGAACGGCAGCGTGCCGAGCGCCTGTTCGATTTCGTGTATCGCCTGGAGATCTATACGCCGGCGCACAAGCGCCAACACGGCTACTACGTGCTGCCGTTGCTGCTGGGCGATCGGCTGGTGGCGCGGGTGGATCTCAAATCGGATCGCCAGCGCCACCGGCTGCAGGTTCGCGGCGGCAGTGTCGAGGCGCATGCGGCGCCGAAGCAGGTCGTGGCGCCGCTGGCGGCACAGCTGCAATCGCTGGCAAGTTGGCTGGGGCTGGAAAAAGTGGAAGTCGTCTCGCGTCGCGGCGAGCTGATGAAACTGCTGCGCTCGTCGGTGTAGGCGCAGAGCTGTTCACATCTCAAGCGAGATGAAGTACAGCGTACTTACCAGACGTCTGCGTTTATCGATGTGAGCAGCGGTGATTGCATCAGCACCGGCGGCCCGGCGTGGGCGCCGCCAGGCGTTTGCTGGCGTAGCGGTCTTAGCGATCCTGCTGTGAGCCGCGCGCCCACCAGCCGAAGCCGCAGGTCACGATGAACAGCACCAGATAGAAGAACAGGTTCATCACTCGTTCCTTAAAACTCTTCTGTTATTAAGACGCCGCCGGCTCGGCGCGGGTTTCATCAATAAACGTTGGCGTTTCGCGACAGTGCCCGATAAGAAATACCGGGAGCGCTTTGCAACGTCGCGTCAGTGGCTGCACCGCACGGGTGGCCGCCAGGAATGACGGGCCATAAAAAAAGGCCGGGGAGTTCCCGGCCTTTTTCGTGCATCGGCGGCAGAGATGCGCTCAGTCGTCCACCAGGAAGCTGCGCAGCTGCTCGCTGCGGCTCGGATGGCGCAGCTTGCGCAGCGCCTTGGCTTCGATCTGGCGGATGCGCTCGCGCGTCACGTCGAACTGCTTGCCGACCTCTTCCAGCGTGTGGTCGGTGTTCATGTCGATGCCGAAGCGCATGCGCAGCACCTTGGCTTCGCGCGGCGTCAGGCCGGCCAGCACCGAGTGCGTGGTTTCGCGCAGCGACTCCATCGTGGCCGAGTCGATCGGCGAGTCCACCGAAGTGTCTTCGATGAAATCGCCCAGATGCGAATCCTCGTCGTCGCCGATGGGCGTCTCCATCGAGATCGGCTCCTTGGCGATCTTGAGCACGCGGCGCACCTTGTCCTCGGGCATTTCCATGCGCACTGCCAGCTCTTCCGGCGTCGGCTCGCGGCCCATCTCCTGCAGCATCTGTCGCGAAATGCGGTTCAGCTTGTTGATGGTCTCGATCATGTGCACCGGGATGCGGATGGTGCGCGCCTGGTCGGCGATCGAACGGGTGATCGCCTGGCGGATCCACCAGGTGGCGTAGGTCGAGAACTTGTAACCGCGGCGGTATTCGAACTTGTCCACCGCCTTCATCAGGCCGATGTTGCCTTCCTGGATCAGGTCCAGGAACTGCAGGCCGCGGTTGGTGTACTTCTTCGCGATCGAGATGACCAGGCGCAGGTTGGCCTCGACCATCTCCTTCTTGGCGCGGCGTGCCTTGGCTTCGCCGACCGCCACTTCGCGGTTGATGTCCTTGACGTCACCGATCGACAGGTGCACGCGCTCTTCCAGCGCCTGCAGTCGCTTCTGGGTCTTCTCGATTTCATCGCGCAGGCGCGCCAGCCCCGCCGAGTGCTTGCGCTTGGCGCGGATGTGCTTGTCGATCCAGGACGTGTTGGTCTCGTTCTTCGGGAACGTGGTGACGAAGTCCTTGCGCGGCATGCCGGCATCGCGCACGCACAGCGTCATCACCTGCTTTTCCAGGTTGCGGATCTCGGACACGTGTTCGCGCAGCTGCACGATGAGTGCGTCGAACATCTTGGGCGAGAGCTTCAGCTCCATGAACTCGCCGGCCACCTTCTTGCGGATCTTCTGGGTCTTCGGATCCTTGGCGCTGTGCTGCTCGATCGCCTTGAGTACCTGGGCATGCAGCTTGGCGATGGAGGCGAAGCGGCGCGCCGCCTCTTCCGGATCCGGGCCGGTCTCCAGCGTTTCTTCTTCCTCGGTGCTCTCGCTTTCCTCGCTCTCCTCGGACTCATTGGCCGCCGCGGCGGCCTGCGCCAGCTTGGGATTGACGGGAGCGGCGATCTCGTCCGGTGCATTCGGGTCGATGAAGCCGACGATGATGTCGACCAGGCGGCCCTGGCCGGCCTTCACCTGCTCGTACTGGTTCAGGACGAACTGGTAGGTCATCGGGTAGCTGGAGAGCGCGCTGCGGACCGCGTCCAGGCCTTCCTCGATGCGCTTGGCGATGCGGATTTCACCTTCGCGGGTGAGCAGCTCGACCGTGCCCATCTCGCGCATGTACATGCGCACCGGGTCGGTGGTGCGGCCGAATTCCGCATCCACGGTGGCGAGGGCGGCCGCCGCCTCTTCGGCCGCTTCCTCGTCGGCAACCACGGGCTCGCGCAGCAACAGCGCTTCGGATTCCGGTGCCTTCTCGTACACCGGAATGCCCATGTCGTTGATCATGTTGACGATATCTTCGATCTGCTCGGGATCGACGATTTCGCTCGGCAGGTGATCGTTCACCTCGACGTACGTGAGAAAGCCTTGCTCCTTGCCACGGGCGATCAGGAGCTTCAGTTGTGACTGACGCTCGTCGGTGATCTGTGCCGGTTCCTTTTTGACTGCCAAGGTCTTGCTCAAGTTACTGCCCTCGAAGGTGGCGGGGAGGCGCGGGCTAAAAAAGACCGCGCAGTCTACTTTGATTGGTTTTCAACCGCTAGGTTCGATGCCCCGCAGCATCGATCCGGTGTTGAGACCTGGTAAGAAATCCTTGTAATTCAGCACGTTCTGCCTCGGTCAGCCCCTCTCGGGTCTTTTTCCGAAGCAATTCGTCGCGGCGCTGATCCGCCCGTTCGGGGAATATCTGCTGCAACGCGCCTGCCAGTTCCTGGGCCGCCCCTTCCGCCCCCACCGCGACTTCGGAGCTTGCGAGCTTGAACAGGTGCTCGTAATCGGGGCGACCCCGCCATCGTTCAAGCAGTGCTGCGGTATTTCCGCAGGGATTTTCCCGCAGATCGTTCAGCAGTTCGATCAGCAGCGGGATGCCGGGACGGTCGATGCCCTCCAGCCCCTCCGGTCCGGGCGCGCCGGCCGCGCAGGCTGGAAACTGGACCAATAGCCGGATGGCCTGGCGCACCACGCTGCCGCGGCCGGCGGCCTGCCGGGCGTGCTTTGTGGTCGTTATCGGGGCAATACGGGCTCCGAAACCGGCGGCCTTGGACGCGGCCACCAGCCCGGTGTCGATCTGTGCCTGCCGATCGATATCCATCAGCAATATGTCGCGAAAGGCGCCCTCGGGAATCTGCTCGATCAGGGGGGTGGCCAGCTCCTTGAAACGGGCCCGGCCGTCGCGTGTGGTCAGATCGACCTGCTCGCGCAGATGACCCAGGAGATATTCGGACAGCGTCATGGCCTGCTCGATGCGGGCCTCGAACGCCTCCCGGCCTTCTTCGCCCACCAGCGAGTCCGGATCGTGCCCGTCCGGCAGGAACAGGAACCGGATCTGCCGGCCCTCGCGGACATGGGCCAGCGAATTCTGCAATGCCCGCCAGGCCGCGGCCCGTCCGGCGCGATCGCCGTCGAAGCAGAAGATCAGTTCCTGGCACAGCCGAAACACCCGTGACAGATGCTCGGGGGTGGTGGCGGTTCCCAGGGTGGCCACGGCGTAGTTGACGCCGGCCTGATGCAGTCTGACCACATCCATATAGCCTTCAACGACCAGCAGGCGCGTCAGGGTTCGTGACGCCTGTCGCACTTCATAAAGACCGTAGAGCTCCCGGCCCTTGTGGAAGACCTCGGTCTCGGGCGAGTTCAGGTATTTGGGCTCGCCCTTGTCCATGATCCGGCCGCCGAAGCCGATGGTGCGGCCACGCGCATCGCGGATCGGGAACATCACGCGATCCCGAAAACGGTCGTAATGGCCGGAATCCGCGTTGGATCCCGGGCGGCGCTCACGTTCGATGATCAGGCCGGCTTGCAGCAGCCGGGTACGATCGGCTTCCGATCCGCCGAGCTTGCGGAGCATGAAATCCCAGGCATCGGGCGCGTAGCCCAGGCTGAAGCGTGCCGCGATGTCGCCGCTGACGCCGCGCCTCTTGAAATACTCCTTGGCACGCTCCGAATTCCGCAGCTCCGACCGATACAGCTCGGCAGCCTGGTCCAGGGCGGTGAACAAGCCATCGGTGGGCGTCGTGGGGCGTGCGACGGCGGCACCTTCGCGCGGCACGTCGAGCCCGACCCGGCCGGCGAGCTCCTCGACCGCCTCGACGAAGCTCATGTGATCGTGCTCCATCAGGAAGCCGAGCGCCGTGCCGTGCACGCCGCAGCCGAAGCAGTGATAGAACTGCTTGTCGGGGACCACGTGGAACGAGGGCGTCTTCTCGTTGTGGAACGGACAGCAGGCCTTGAATTCCTTGCCGTACTTTTTCAGCGGCACGCGGCTGCCGATCAGTTCCACGATGTCGGCGCGGGCGACGAGCTCATCGATGAAGTATTGGGGAATGCGTCCGGACACGGCTTCTCGAGGCACAGGCGTGGGCGGCTGGTCGCGAAGGATAAGCCGCCGGATGGCGCGGGCAAATAGAACCGCGACGAAAAAATCCGACAGCGGGCCATGGCGTCGCGCCCGGCAAAACACGGGCCAGAAACAGGCTGCGGGCCGTGCGCAATCGAACAAAAAATCGCTGCGGGATTGGAGGAAGCCGGCGCCGTTCGCGCCGCCCGAAACCTTCAGCCGCCGAGCTTTGCCTTGAGCTTGGCGCTGACCTGCGCCATGTCGGCGCGGCCCTGTGCGCTCTGCTTGACGAGCGCCATCGCCTTGCCCATTTCCTTGATCGAGGTCGCGCCGCAGCGGGCGATCGCATCGGCGATCAGCGCGTCGAGCTCGGCGTCCGAGAGTTGTGCCGGCATGTAAGCCTGCAGCAGCTCGATTTCCTTGTTCTCCTTCGCGACCAGGTCTTCGCGACCGCCGCTCAGGAACTGCGCCACCGATTCCTTGCGCATCTTGATCATCTTCTCGAGCACGGCCAGCACCTGGCTGTCGTCGAGGCTGATGCGCTCATCGACCTCCCGCTGCTTGATGGCGGCGGTGATCATGCGGATGGTACCCAGGCGCTCGGTGTCCTTGGCCCGCATGGCGGCCTTCATGTCTTCGGTGATGCGCTCTTTGAGAGACATGGGTTCGGGAGGCGTTGGAAGGAAAAGAAGATGGGTCGTCGACCCATCGACTGCCGGCACGGAAGCGGTCCGGGCCGGCAGAGGTCGAAACTTCAGTAGCGGGCCGGGCGGGCAGCCGGACGGGCGGCGCCACGGGCGCCGCGCGCACTGGAGAAGTCACGGCTGGAACGCTTCTGGTGCCGCTTCACGGCGGCCGCCTTCTTGCGTTTCCGTTCCTGGGTGGGCTTCTCGTAGAATTCGCGCCGCCGCAGCTCCGTCAGCACTCCGGCCTTCTCGCAGGCGCGCTTGAAGCGCCGCAACGCGGCATCAAAGTACTCGTTTTCTCGAATCCGGACGCTCGGCATTGCTACCTCTGGATGACAAACCTTGCTCGAAAAAGCCCAGCCGCACGAGACCCGGGGCGGGCGAAGAGCGCGGAAGTCTAATGAGGTAGCCTGTGAAAATCAAAAGGTCGCCGCCGAAATTGCGGCTTTCCACGGGAGCGGGGCGCCATACGGCCGCGGAAACCGGTGGGACCCTACAGGAAACAAGTGAGACGCCATGAAGGTATTGGGCATTGAAACCTCCTGCGACGAGACCGCGGCGGCCGTTTATGACGGCGCTGCGGGCCTGCTGGCGCACCGGCTGTACAGCCAGATCGACCTGCACGTCGAATACGGCGGGGTGGTGCCCGAACTGGCCTCGCGCGACCACGTCCGCAAGCTCCTGCCGCTGATCGAAGGGGCGTTGCGCGACGCGGCAGTGGCCCCGGGCGATATCGACGGCATTGCCTACACGGCCGGGCCGGGCCTGGTCGGGGCCCTGTTGGTGGGGGCGGCGGTGTCGCGCAGCCTGGCTTTTGCCTGGGGCTGCCCGGCCGTCGGGGTCCACCATCTGGAAGGACATCTGCTGGCGCCGATGCTCGAGCCGACCCCTCCCCAGTTTCCGTTCCTGGCGCTGTTGGTCTCCGGCGGGCACACCCTGCTGGCCGAGGTCCGGGGCATCGGCCAATACCGCATTCTCGGCGCCTCGGTCGACGATGCAGCGGGTGAGGCGTTCGACAAGACTGCCAAACTTCTGGGCCTGCCGTACCCGGGCGGCCCGGCGCTGGCGAAGATTGCCGATGGCGGCCGCCCCGGCCGTTTCCGTTTCCCGCGGCCGATGCTGGACCGGCCGGGGCTGGACTTCAGTTTCAGCGGACTGAAAACCGCGGTGGTCGTCGCCGTCCGCGATCTGCAGCTCGACGATGCAACCCGCGCGGACGTGGCAGCCGAATTCCAGCAGGCGGTGGTCGAGACGCTGGTCGCGAAGTGCTCGCGGGCCCTGGTGCAAACCGGCTTCCGCACACTGGTCGTCGCCGGCGGCGTGGGTGCGAACCAGGCTTTGCGGCGCGAGCTGTCGCAGCTCGGTCAGCGCCGCGGCATCCAGGTCCTCTATCCGCGCCCGGCGTTTTGCACGGACAATGCTGCGATGATCGCGTACGCTGGCTACCGCCGGCTCGTCGCCGGCGAGCACGATGACCTGAAAATCCGTGCCACCGCGCGCTGGCCGCTGGATACGCTGAGCGCGCCGCCGCATGCCGCCTGATCTCATCAACCTTCCAACCTCTTCCCCAGACTCGATGGACAAGATTTTCCTGAGCTCGCTGAGCGTCGAATGCATCGTCGGAATCTGGGAATGGGAGCGCCGGGTCAAGCAGACCGTCATCATCGACATCGAGATGGCGGCCGACATCCGCAAGGCCGCGGCCAGCGACCGTATCGAAGACACCATCGATTACAAGAAGGTGGCGAAAGCGCTGCTCACCTTCGTTGGCGAATCGCAGTTCCAGCTGGTCGAGACGCTGACCGAGCGCATCGCTGAGCTCATCGTCACCCGCTTCGGCGTCAGCTGGGTGAAAGTGCGCCTGAACAAGCAGGGCGCCATCCGCGGCGCCCGCGACGTCGGCATCCAGATCGAGCGGCGCGCCGAGGATTACGCCGCCGCAGCATCACAAGCATGATCGACGTTTACGTCGCGGCCGGCAGCAACGTCGAACCGCACAAGAACCTGCGCGCCGCGCTGGCGGCGCTGCAGCAGATCTACCCATCTCTGCGGATCTCGCCCGCCTACCGCAACAAGGCGGTGGGCTTCGAGGGCGACGACTTCATCAACCTCGTCGTCGGCTTCAGCACCGACGATCCCGTCGCCCGGGTACGGCAGCAACTGCAAGGGATCGAGGTGCTATGCGGCCGCCCGCCGGGCGCGCCGAAATGGGCGCCGCGCGCGATGGATCTCGACATTCTTCTATATGGCGACCTGATCAGTACCGAACCCGGCCTCGTCCTGCCACGCCCGGACCTGCTGCGGCGCCCCTACATGCTCAAGCCGATGACCGACATCGCGCCGCAGGTCATGCACCCGGTACTGCACCGGACGATGCGTGAGCTGTGGGACGCGTTCGATGCGGCCGGGCACGAGATGACGGAGGTCTCTCTCGGTTAGAGATCGCTGGGCACCGGTATGATTTCCGGAACGTGCTCGCGGATGCTGGGATTCCTGAGCATCTTGCCAGGCGCGTTCTGGCCGGGGCTACCCATTTCCAGGACCGCACGTAAATACATCCCCGCCGGAACCGCACGCTGCCAGACGAAGCTACTCCTCCAAAACCGCGCGGTTGATCGAAGCTGGCTGGGAAGCCCCAGGCCGCTCACCACCCCACACTGCGTCCGCCATCCACCGCCAGTATCTGCCCCGTCACATACGGTGCGTCCTTGGCGAAGAACAGCACTGCCCGCACGATGTCGTCGGGTGAGCCGCTGCGCTTCAGCTGCGTTTTCTCGATGATCTCTTCCTTGAGCTGCTCGTCCATGCCGCCCTCCGGCCACAAGATCGGCCCAGGTGCTACGCCGTTCACGCGCACTTCCGGGCCAAGCTCGCGGGCGAGCGACCGGGTCAGCATGGCCAATCCCGCCTTGGCGGTGCTGTACACCGGGTGCGCTGGCAGCGGCCGCTGCGCGTGGATGTCGATCATGTTCACGATCAGCCCGCGCGACTGTCGCAGGTGCGGTGCTGCGGCCTGCGCGAGAAACAGCGGTGCCTTCAGGTTGGTGCCGATCAGGTCGTCCCAGTGCGGCAGCGAGATCGAGCCGAACGGGGTCGGGTAGAACGACGAGGCATTGTTGATCAGCGCATCCAGGCGGCCGAACGCACCGACGGTGGATGCGATGATCTCCGGCAATCGCGCCATGTCCAGCAGGTCGCCCTGGATCGCGAGCGCCGAGCTGCCCCGAGTCGAGTTGAGCTCCTCGCATAGCCGTTCCGCCTCGGTGGCCGAACGGTGAAAATGAATGGCAACATGGGCGCCCTCGGCGTGAACGCCGCGTGCGATGGCAGCGCCGAGGCGCTTGGCAGCGCCGGTTATCAGAAATACGCTGCCGGCCAGCGCGTCCCTGGTCGATGCGGAAGAGGAAGTCATGACGGTTATGTTCGCCGAACTGGGGATGGTTGCAACTCCGTGCGGGGCTGCGTGAGCACGGCCGCAGCGTTGCCGGCGCTCACGCCCGACGAAATCGCGCACAGCGAGCGGCTGGTGCAGCGGATCCGGGACGAAATCGAAGCGCACGCCGGCTGGATCAGCTTCGAGCGCTTCATGGAGCTGGCCCTGTATGAGCCCGGCCTCGGTTATTACAGCGCCGGTTCCACCAAACTCGGGCGTGACGGCGATTTCGTCACCGCGCCGGAGATTTCGCCGCTCTTCAGCCAGTGTCTTGCGGCGCAATGCATCGAAGTGTTCGCGAATCTGGGCGGTGTTGCGGACATTCTCGAGCTCGGTGCCGGCTCGGGAGTCATGGCAGCGGATGTGCTGGCGGAGCTTGCCGCGCAGAACCAACTGCCTGAGCACTATTTCATCCTGGAAGTGAGCGCCGATCTGCGGGCGCGCCAGCGCGAGACGATCGCAGCCCGGGTTCCGGAGTTGCTGTCGCGGGTGGAATGGCTGGATCACTGGCCGACCGCCTTACGCGGCGTCGTCCTGGCGAATGAAGTGCTGGACGCGCTTCCGGTGCAGCGCTTTCGCGTTCGCGGAACGCAGATCAATACCGTTGGCATCACATGGCAGTTGGGTCGCCTGGACTGGTCCGAGGTCCACGCCGATCCGGCGCTCGAAGCGGCGGTCAGAGCGATCGAGCACGCCAATGGTGAGCCGTTTGCCGATGGCTATCTGTCCGAGATCAACATGCGCATGGCGCCGTGGATTCATGGGCTCGCCGATGCGCTCGCCGAAGGTGTCGCGTTGTTCATCGATTACGGCCTGCCGCAACGCCAGTATTACCGCGGCGAGCGACGCGAAGGCACGCTGTTGTGCCATTACCGGCACCGTTTCCACGACGAGCCGCTGATCAACGTCGGCGTGCAGGATATCGGTGCGTGGGTCGACTTCACTGCGGTTGCCGAGGCTGCCAGCGACGCCGGATTGCGTGTGGCGGGATTCACGACCCAGGCGCATTTCCTGATCGGCTGCGGCATCGAGCAGTTCATGGCCGATATCGCCGAGCGGCCGGTGGCCGATCGGGTGCAGCTTGCCAGGCAGGCGATGGTGCTGACCTTGCCGGGAGAGATGGGCGAGCGGTTCAAGGTGCTCGGGCTCGCGGCCAACTACGAACATCCGCTGCGCGGCTTCAGGACGCGCGATCTCATCGGCACCCTTTAGTCGACTCAGCGAACCAGCTGTTCCAGCTGCGCGATGCGTTCCTGGCGCAACCGGGCGGCGATCTGCGGGCCATTCAGTCCTGCGCGTGCCTGCGCGTCGAGACGAACGCCGGCGGTCAATCGATATGCCTGCCGCAACAGCTCGGCCTGCGGATATTCGCGATTCTCCAGTCCCTTGCGACCGCGCGCGTCGGCCTCGCAGGCGAGGATGAACTGCTCGAAACGCTCCGGCCGGCGGAAGGCATCGAGATTCTCCAGCAGGTCCAGCAGCGTCGTCGTGCGCAGCTCGGCGACTTTGTGCGACAGCAAGTGGTAGCGCCCGACCTGCACGGCTAGCTCGCGGTAGGCATTCGGGATGCGCAGTCGCGCACACATTGTCTCGATCAACCCGACGCTGCGATGCTCGTGTGCGACGTGTCGCGGCCATTCTTCCCGCGGTGTAGTGCCCTTGCCGAGATCGTGCGTGAGCGCGGCGAAGCGGACCACAGGGTCATCGGTCAGGCGCGCCGCCTGCTGGATCACCATGAGCGTATGCACGCCGGCATCGATCTCGGGATGCCATTTCTCGGGTTGCGGCACGCCGAACAGCGCTGCTACTTCGGGAAAGACGGCGGGCAGGGCATGGCCTTCGCGCAGGACTTCAAAATACTTCCACGGCGCTTCCTGCTCGAGCGCGCGCTGCGTTTCCTGCCACACCCGTTCGGGCACGAGCGCGTCGAGTTCACCGCGGGCGGCGATGGTCCGCATCAGTTCGATGGTTTCAGGCGCGACCTCGAACCCCAGCGGCGCAAACCGTGCTGCGAATCGTGCGGCTCTTAATACGCGCACCGGGTCTTCGACGAACGCTTCCGACACATGCCGCAATACGCGGCCGCGCAAATCCCGTTCGCCGCCGAAGGGATCGGTCAGCGCACCGGAGTCGGGATCCCGGGCGATGGCATTGATGGTCAGGTCGCGCCGTTGCAGGTCCTGTTCCAGCGTGACGTCGGGCGAGAACCGGGTTTCGAAGCCGCGGTAGCCCGGACCGGTTTTGCGCTCGGTGCGCGCCAGTGCGTATTCCTCTGCGGTTTGTGGATGCAGGAATACGGGAAAATCCTTGCCGACAGGCTTGTAGCCGCGAGAAGTTAGATCTTCCGGCCGCGCGCCGACGACCACCCAGTCGCGCTCGCGCACCGGCAAGCCCAGGAGTTCATCGCGTACGGCGCCGCCGACCAGGTAGATCTTCATGGCGCAAGTGTAATGGAGCGTCGCGCCGGGAACAGACGGTGAACGTTGACACGCTGCGTCGCGATAGCCAACTCTTCAGTCTCCATCCTGTCGCCGCACGCCCCGAAGTGACGAGAATCGCTCGACTGCCAAGAATCTGCGTCACGGCCTGCCTGCTGCTGTCTTTGTCCGGCTGTTACCTGCTGCAGGCGGCGGGCGGGCAGATGCGGATTGCATCGAAGCGCGAGCCCATAGCCGCGGTGCTGCAGGATCCGGCGACGCCCGACAAGCTCAAGGCCAAGCTCGAATACGTCTCCGCGGCGCGGGATTTCGCCTCGCGTGAGCTGGGTCTGCCGGATAACGCCAGTTACCGCAGCTATGCCGACATCGGTCGGCCGTACGTGGTCTGGAACGTGTTTGCGACGCCGGAGTTCTCGGTGGAGCCGCGGCGCTGGTGCTTTCCGATCGCGGGCTGCGTCGTCTATCGCGGCTATTTCAACGAAAAAAG
>DATMEZ010000057.1:0-22994 GCA_035556415.1 Povalibacter sp. | reverse complement strand
CGATGGCCGCGGGCAGGCCGAAGCCCATGGTGCCCATGCTGCCGGAGGTCAGCCACTGGCGCGGATTGGCGAAATCGAAATACTGCGCGGCCCACATCTGGTGCTGGCCGACGCCGGTGGCGATGATGGCTTCGCCGCGCGTGATCTTGTTGATCTCCTCGATCACGTAGTACGGCTGGATCTTCTCGCTGGCGCGGTCGTAGTTCATGGCATGCGTCTGCCGCAGCTGCGCGCAGTGTGCGTGCCATTCCGACCAGTCGCGCTTGAACCCGCTGCGCTGGCCGTAGCTTCGCAGCGTACGCAGCGCCTCGGGCAGCTGGCCGACGTGATGCCACTGCACCGGCTTGACCTTGTTGATCTCGGAGGCATCGATGTCGATCTGCGCGATGCACCTGGCGTTGGGCGCGAACCTGGACGGATTGCCGGCGACACGATCGTCGAAGCGCGCACCGAGGGCGAGCAGGAAGTCGCAATCCTCGACCGCGTAGTTCGCAAACGCAGTGCCGTGCATCCCCAGCATGTGCATGGACAGCGGGTGCATGGTGTCGAACGCGCCCAGGCCCATCAGCGTCGAGACGACCGGAATCTGCAGCTCCAGCGCCAGCTCCCGCAGCGCCTGCGAAGCATTCGAATTCACCACGCCGCCGCCGACATAGATCAAGGGCCGCCTGGCTTCGCCCAGCAACTCGAACAACGCGGCGCAGTGGGCCTCGGACAGCGTGTTGCGCACCAGCCGGTTCATGCGATGCCGGAAGCCCGGGATCGGCAGCCGGCCCGCGCCCTGGAACACGCCGCGCCAGTTCTGCACGTCTTTGGGAACGTCGATCACCACCGGACCGGGGCGACCGGTGCGCGCGACCTCGAATGCGGTGCGCACCGTTGCTTCGAGCTTGGTCGCATCCGTCACCAGGAACACATGCTTGGCGACCGAGCCCATGATGCTGGCGACCGGCGCCTCCTGGAAGGCATCGCTGCCGATGGCGCCGGTGGGCACCTGGCCGCAGATCACCACCACCGGAATGGAATCCGCCATGCAGTCGCGCACCGGCGTGACCGTGTTGGTGGCGCCGGGTCCGGAGGTCACCACGCATACGCCGACCTTGCCGCTGGCGCGCGCATAGCCCGCCGCCATGAAGCCTGCGCCCTGCTCATTTGCCGGCACGATCAGCGGCATTGCCGGCCCGGAACCGGCGGCACGCTGCTGGTTGTAGACGAAGATGGCGTCGTACGTGGGCAGGATGGCGCCGCCGCTATAACCAAAAATGGTGTCGACGCCTTCGTCGGCCAGGACCTGGATGATGATGTCGGCGCCGGACATCTGTTGCCCGGCAAGCGGATGGGCGGCCGCGCTGCTGGCGGCGGCGTGACTGTCTTTCACGACTGGATTGTTTCCGTGGGTTTCGTAGGCCCGCAGGACTGGCCTGCCGGAGCCGCAAGAGAACGTGCTGCACGCTGCAGCGCGGGCAGCGTAACAGCATCTTTCCCCCAGCGTCCATTTCCACGCAAGTTTCATGTTGCTCGACCTTCCCTTATGCTCACCGCTGCAAGATCCTTTCATCGCCAAAAATCTTCCGCATGAGCATCGTCGTAACCCAGGCGCACAGCGCCTGGACCCAGCCTGCCGCCAAAGGAAAGCCCGTGACCCCGCATCAGCGCCACATCATCTCGATCCTGTTGCAGAACGAAGTAGGCGCGTTGACGCGAGTGACCAGCCTGTTCTCCACCCGCGGCTACAACATCGAGTCGCTGAACGTGGCGCCCACCGACGACCCGACCGTGTCGCGGCTCACGCTGGTGACCCGTGGCACGCAGGCCGTGGTACAGCAGATCGTCAAGCAGTCGCTCAAGCTCATCGATGTCGTGAACGTGGACGACGTGACCAGCGATGAGCACGTCGAGCGGGAGCTGCTGCTGCTCAAACTGCGCGCCTCGCACAACCATGTCGAACGGTTGCGCGAGCTGGTGCAGAAGTCCGGAGCGCGGGTCTTGTCGGACGCAGCGGAAAGTTTTACCGTCGAACTCACAGACAGCGAATCACAAATCAACCGCTTCATCGCCGAGCTCGGGAGCTGCGGCGAAGTGCTGGAGGTCGCGCGCAGCGGTGCGCTGGCCATCCTGCGCGGCGCAACCACATTGCGCGCCTGACCGGGAAGCGATCTGTAGGAAATTTAAGACGTGACCGCATCCTTTGCCGGCATCGAGCAGATGCCGCAAAGGTTGCGAGCGCGCGCTGTCTGCCGCCCGGGCGGAAAAACACTGCGAACCCCATCGATGATGGAAAGCCGATCACAAGGGAGCTCCAAGGATGTACCGCCTGTACGATTACCTGCCCTCCGGCAACGGCTACAAAGTGCGGCTGGTGCTCAAGCAGCTGCACATTGACTACGAGCTGATCGAGATCGACATCCTGCGCGGCGAATCGCGCACGCCGCAGTTCCTGGCGAAGAATGCCAACGGCCGCATCCCACTGCTGGAAGTAGCGGATCAGAACTATCTGTCCGAGAGCCACGCCATCATTTCGTTTCTTGCCGAAGGCTCGCCGCTGATACCCAGGGACGCGTTCGAGCGGGCGCGCATGTGGCAATGGATGTGCTTCGAGCAGTACAACCTGGAGCCGAACATCGGCACGGCGCGCTTGTGGGTGAGCTTGCTGCACAAGACCCGCGCCGAGCTCGGTGACAAGCTGATCGAGAAAAAGAAAAGCGGCTACGCGGCGCTGGACGTCCTGGAAGCCGGCCTGCAGGGCCGCGAATATCTGGTGGGCAATCGGTATTCGCTCGCAGACATTTCCCTGTACGCGTACACCCACGTTGCGCACGAAGGCGGCTTCGACCTGGCGCCTTATCCCAACGTGCGCGCCTGGTGCGATCGCGTCGCCGCGCAGCCGGGTTGGGCGCCGATCACGGAGCGCTGATAATTAGAAACTGCGCTTGGTGCCGACCAGCAGTTGCAGACTGTCGATGTCGTCGTCGCCGTCCAGCGGCATGGCCAGGTCGATATGGATCACATTGCCGAAAGCGGAGCGGCTCGAGCCCAGCCGCAGGCCGATGCCGACGTCCTTGAGCCAGCCCTGCGAGGTGCCGCCGGCATTGCCTTGCCCCCAGGTGCGGCCCATGTCGAAGAACACCGCGCCGCCCACGTTGAACAACCGGAACAGGTAGTACTTGGTATAGATGCGCTGTTCCAGCGTCAGCAGAGCGCGTGACGTGCCGTCCTGGTAGCGCAACGGATAGCCGCGCAGCCCGTTGTCACCACCCAGCAGGATCTGCTGTTCCGCATCCATGCTGTCGCTGACCAGGCCGCTCGCCGAGGCATAGAACAACTGTCGTTCCGAGATGCGCCAGTAGTAACGCGCCTGGGCACTGAACTGCGCGTTGCGCAGGTCGCCACTTTCGATGCGGGTATCGCCTCCCGCATTGAGCAGCAGCGTGTGACGCTTCTCGGGGTCGAACTCGAAGCTGGTGGCGGCCTGCAGCCATAGCAGCCAGGCATCGCGATCCGAGCCGAAATCCTTCGACGCATAGCCCAGCCGCAACTTCAGCGAAGTGCCGGTGTAGACGTCTTCGGTGCGCTCGATCTGATCCTGGTTGCGGCGCTCCTCGAAGGCATCCTCCAGCAGCTCCAGCTCGACGAACGGATACACCAGTTCGCGGTCCTCGGGCAGCAGCCTGGCGCTGGCCGGATCGGCGATGAAGTCGAAGCGGTCGCGACGATAGCCGGCACCCAGCGAGAATCGGCGCACCCAGGTGCCCGCCAGCGGCGTCGACCAGCCGCCGAACACTTCCGCGTTGCGCTCCGAGTGGCGGAACTTGTCGACCACTTCACCCAGGTCGTAACGCGAGTCGATGCGGTCCCAATCGCCGATGCCGAAACCGGCCGACCACGGCGTCTGCAACGAGAAGAACGGCCGGTCGAGGGAGAACTGGCGCAGCTTGCCGTCGCTGTTGTTGGAATAGGCCAGCTTCAGGCGGTTCCAGCCGCTGAACAGATGCGGATCGCTGTAGCGCACCAGGGTGGAGTCGCGGTCCACGTCCTGGGAGTAGGACAGCTCGAACTCCTTGCCCAGCCCCAGCAGGTTCGACTCCTCGAACTCGAAGCCGCTCTCGTTCTTGCCGCCCTTGCGACCGAAGCTGATGCCTGGCTTCAAGGTCCAGACATCGCGCGTGCGCACTTCGAGATCGACCACACCATCGTGGTACGCCACGGGCATGATGCTGGCATCGAACAGATATTGGTTGGAACGCAGGATGCGCTCGCTTTCGCGCACCAGTGCGGCCGAGTAGGCAGCGCCTTCCTTGAACAGCAGCTGCGAGCGGATCACCGCCGGGCGGGTCTCGATGTGCAGCTTGTTGGCCAGCCGGAACAGGCTTTTGTTCTCTGCCGGCAGGCTGGTGTCGAATACGTCGCCGTTGACGATCCGGATCTCACCGATCACTGCGCCGGCGGCTTCCAGCTGTTGCGGCGTCGGCACGGCGGCCGGCGGCCCCGCGGCAGGGGACGCTGTCTCGGAAGGAACGTGAACACGCCCCGCGCCGCTTACATCTCCAGTCTCTTCGCGCACGGGTTCCGACGGCGTTTGCGCCGACACTGAACGGAAGAAGAAGGCTGCTCCTGCCTGCGACAGGATGAGCGCAAGGGTCATCGCCCTGCGATTGGCGCAGCCGGACGTCACAGTCTATTCACCCCCCCGCGTTGCGAGGCAGGCGCTTACCTTCGACGAGCGGTGTGCACCTGTCCCCGTGTGATCCTGTACCTCATGGCAATAACACCGTCGAGCCGGTCGTGCGTCGTGCTTCCAGCTCGCGATGCGCACGGGCTGCATCCTGCAACGGATACGTTTGCCCGACGTGCACGCTGATCACAGAATGCGCCACGAGATTGAACAGTTCCTGCGCGGCCCGCTGCAACGCACTGCGCGTGGCGATGTAATGGAACAAGGTCGGCCGGGTCAGATACAGAGAACCACGGCGGCTCAGCTCCAGCGGCGCGATCGGCGGTACCGGTCCGGAGGAGTTGCCGAAAGTCACCATCATGCCGCGCGGCCGCAGGCTGTCGAGCGAACCGATGAAAGTATCCTTGCCCACCGAATCGTAGACGACGTTGACGCCGCGGCCGCGGGTGATCGCCTTCACCTGCCCGACCCAATCGTCCCCTGACAGCAGCACATGATCCGCCCGCTGCGCGCGCACCAGTTCAGCCTTGGCTTCCGAGCCGACGATCGCGATGACCTTGGCGCCGAGATACTTGGCCCACTGCACGGCGATCAGGCCTACGCCACCCGCAGCAGCGTGAATCAGCACGGTGTCGCTCTTGCGTACGCGATAGGTCTGACGCAGCAGCGCCTGCACGGTCAGGCCCTTGAGCATCAAGGCCGCGGCCTGCTTGTCGTCGATGGTACCCGGCAGCGCCACCAGTCTCTCCGCCGGCATCAGGCGGGCTTGCGAGTAAGAACCTGCGGTCGTGCCGACATAGGCCACGCGCTGGCCGATGCTGAAGTGCTTCACGCGTGCGCCGACAGCCTCGACCACACCAGCAGCTTCGCGACCCAGCGTCGCCGGCAGGTCACCGGGATAAAGCCCGGTTCGCTGATAGACGTCGATGAAGTTGAGGCCGACGGCGGTGTGGCGCACGCGGACTTCATCGGGGCCAGGCTCGCCCACCTCCACCGCTTCCCATTGCAGAACTTCGGGGCCGCCGTAGCGGTGGATACGAATCGCGTGAGTCATGTGCCGGACACCAGCCTTGCGAGAAATCCCGCGCACAGTCTAGCAGCGCGGCGCTGCGACTCGCAGGCGGTCAACACCTAGTGAAATATCCGGTGCGAAGCGCACTCATGCGCTCGCACGCCCGCGAGACGCTGCAGCTGGTTTAGTCGGGGCCGCGTCATCGAAACAGACGACGCCGGATCAGCAGCTCACAGTGCCTGATCGTCGGTCTCGCCGGTACGGATGCGCAGCACGCGCTCCAGGTCGGTGATGAAGATCTTGCCGTCACCCACCTTGCCGGTCTTGGCGGCATTGATGATGGCCTCGGTCACCTGATCGACCAGCGCCTCCTTCACCGCCACCTCGATCCGGGTCTTGGGCACGAAATCCACCACGTACTCGGCGCCGCGGTACAGCTCGGCGTGGCCGCGCTGGCGGCCGAATCCCTTGACCTCGGTGACAGTCATGCCGGAAACGCCGATTTCCGAAAGCGCGGCCCGCACGTCGTCGAGCTTGAACGGTTTGATGATGGCGCTGATGAGTTTCATATTCCCCAGGGCTCCTGTCTCGAAGGACGAGACGACCAGTATTGCGGTTCAGGCGCGGCGCGAGGCGAATGGCCGATCTGCGGCCGCGGCGCTGCTGGACAATGCACGTTCCATGCCGTGCATCGGCGCTCGAGCCGCCCGCGAATCATGCTGGCGATCGCACTCGAGCCTCCTGACATGCGCACTAGTTTAGCGCGCGAGCGCCGACACATGCGCGCGTTTGGTGCGAAATAACGCGTGCGTATCTCCAAACGATAGTGGCTCAAGCTGTCGGCGCGCTCTCGGTCACGCAGGCGATCTGCTGCGCATTCCAGGCTTACTTCGATCCGGACTGCTTCGCTTCCTGCGCGATCGCCTGCATTCCCGCCAGCGCGAAGGACACCATGTGCTCGGTCAGATCCGCGGCGCTCAGATCCAGATTCGGCAGGATCCGCTGCTGCAACAGGCGATTGGCGATCAGCAGGAAAATGCAGGGCCCGACAATGTTCACCACACAGCGTCCGACCGCGGGATGCGTCGCCGGCAACTGCATGATCTCGGCCACGATGCCGCTGAACAGCTTCACCTTGGGCAGCACCTGATTGGCGATCATGCGCTCCATCAGCGGCGACTGCGACAACAGCTCGCGGCTCAGCACACGCAATTCCCACGCACCTTCGTCACGATTCGCGATCTCGCCGACGATCCGTCCGATGAACATGCGCAGCTTGGAGCGCGCGTCCATCTCGCTTTGCGCCGTCACGGCCAGCGATTCGATGCTGATGAGCCGGCGATGCGCTTCCTCCAGTACTGCGGCGTAGAGCCCGTCCTTGCCGCCGAAGTGATAGTTCACCGCCGCGGTGTTGGCATTGGCCCGCTGGCAGATTTCCTTGCTCGTGGCCCGTGCATAGCCGTGAGCCGCGAACACCTCGCCGGCGGCCTGCAGTAATTGCTGGTGCGTTTCCATGCCGTCCTGGCGGGTGGGCGGACGGCGCCGTGGTGTTCGGGTCGAGGTGCTCATGGACTGACAGGGTGACGGCAAACGCTAGTTGAAATTCAAATTTGATTTTGACTAGACTCACTCCTGCCTGCAAGCCCCTCGAGTTTCCTCAGACGAGCTGCCCATGAACAAAAAACTGGTGATCGCGGCGGTCGTGGCGCTGGCGCTGGTCGCCGCGCTGTCCCTGTTCAGGCGCAGCGAGCGCACCGATCAGCTGGTACTGCATGGCAATGTCGACCTGCGGCAGGTCGATCTGCCCTTCCTCGACAGCGAGCGCATTGCCGAGGTGCTGGTGGACGAAGGCGATGCCGTGCATGTGGGCCAGGTGTTGGCGCGACTCGACACGGGACGCCTGCTACCGAAGCTGCAACAGGCCGAAGCCCGCGTGGCCGCACAGCAGGCAGCGCTGCTGCGATTGAAGAATGGATCGCGCCCCGAGGAAACGGCGCAGGCGCGCGCGATGCTCGCATCGGCACAAGCGGAAGCTGCGAACGCGCATAGCCAATACGACCGCCTGAACGGGATCGGTGCATCCTCCGACGGCCGGGCGGTGAGCAAGCAGGAACTCGACGCCGCGGCTGCGGCTGCGCGAATGAGCGACGCCCGCGTCGAGAACACGCGCAAGGCGCTCGACCTCGCCGTCGCTGGACCTCGGCAGGAAGACATCGAGCAGGCGGCTGCTCAATTGCAGGCCAGCGAAGCGGAGCTCGCCTTGCTGCGTCGGCAGCTCAAGGACGCAGAGCTGGTCGCACCGACCGATGGCGTGGTGCGCAGCCGCTTGATGGAGCCGGGCGAGCTGGCGGCGCCGCAGCGTCCGGTGGTGTCACTGGCGATTTCCGAACCGAAATGGGTGCGCGCCTATCTGCCGGAGACGGCGCTCGGCCGCGTCAATCTGGGAATGCCGGCACAGATCAGCGTCGACAGTTTTCCGGACGCGCCATTGAACGGCTCGGTCGGCTTCATTTCCTCGATGGCGGAGTTCACGCCGAAAACCGTGCAGACCGAAGACCTGCGCACCGCGCTGGTTTACGAGGTACGCGTGTTCGTGAAGGACCCGGAGAATCAGCTGCGACTGGGAATGCCGGCAACCGTGCGTCTCGACCTGTCCTCGGCCCCGGCGGCAACCGGGCAGCCGGCGAGTACCGCGGCGGCACAATGAGCCCACGCGCCGATTCGTCCGCCGTCGCTTTGACAGGGAGCAACCTGTCGAAGTCATTCAGTCACGGCAAGGGCGAAGCGACGCTCGCACTCGACGATGTGTCGGTCGAGGCGCAGCACGGCAAGCTCACTTCGCTGGTCGGCCCCGACGGTGCGGGCAAGACGACGCTGTTGCGCCTCGCCGCCGGGCTCATGCGCGCCGACGCAGGTTCGCTGACGGTGCTGGGCATCGACGTCAGCGAGCATCCGCAGCAGGTGCAGGATCGCATCAGCTACATGCCGCAGCGCTTCGGCCTCTATGAAGATCTCAGCGTGCAGGAGAATCTCGACCTGTATGCGGACCTGCACGGCGTCCCTCAAGACCAGCGCGACACGAGATATCCACGCCTGATGGAGATGACCGGCTTGGGCGCCTTTCGCGGGCGCCTGGCCGGCAAGCTCTCCGGCGGCATGAAGCAGAAGCTCGGCCTGGCCTGCACGCTGGTGCGCTCGCCGCAGCTGCTGCTGCTCGATGAGCCCACCGTGGGGGTCGATCCACTGTCACGGCGCGAGCTGTGGGAAATCGTGCAGCAGTTGGTCGATGATGACGGGCTGTCGGTCGTCGTCAGCACGTCCTACATGGATGAAGCCGAGCGCAGCACGCATGTGATCGTGATGCGCGAAGGCAAAGTGCTTGCCACCGGCTCGCCGCAGGACGTTCGTCAGCATGCCTCGGGCCGATCGTTCATCGCCTACCCGCCTGCGGCGCAGCCGCCGCGCAAATTGCAGGCTCAGCTGATGGATCGCGCGGACATCATCGATGCCGTTCCGCAAAGCGGTCGCGTGCGCTTCGTCGGTGGCCGTGAGCACGACGCAGGCAGTGCGGCACTCGACGGCATTCGTGTCGAGCCGGTCACCGCCACCCTCGAAGACGGTTTCATGGTGCTGCTGCATGAACAATCGGCACAGCGACACACGACGACCGCAGCTGCCACGCCGCCAGCACCGGCCATTGCGCCAGCCGAGGTCGATCGCGGCGAGATCGTCATCCAGGTGCGCGATCTAGTACGCAAGTTCGGCGACTTCACCGCGGTCGATCGCACCAGCTTCGAAGTCCATCGCGGCGAAGTCTTCGGCCTGCTCGGACCGAATGGCGCGGGCAAGACCACGACTTTCCGGATGCTGTGCGGACTGCTGCCTGCAACGAGCGGCACGTTGCAGGTCGCCGGTGCGGATCTGCGGCACGCCGGCGCCGAAGCACGGCAGCGCATCGGCTATGTCGCACAGAAATTCTCTCTTTACGGCCAGCTCAACGTACGAGAGAACCTGGAGTTCTTCGCCGGCGCTTACGGGTTGCGCAACGAACGTCTGCGCACCCGCATGGCAGCGACGCTGCAACAGTTCGAGCTGGAAGCGATGCAGTCGCTGCCGGCAGAAGATCTGCCCGGCGGCTACAAGCGCCGGCTGGCGATGGCCGCCGCCTTGCTGCACGAACCGGAGATCCTGTTCCTGGACGAACCCACCAGCGGCGCCGATCCGTTGGCGCGACGTGACTTCTGGCGTCGCATCACCGCTCTTGCCGAACAGGGCACCACCGTCATCGTGACCACGCACTTCATGGAAGAGGCCGAGTACTGCGATCGCATCATGATCCAGGATGCCGGCAGGACGCTGGCGATCGGCACGCCCGACGAGGTACGCAGCCACACCTCCGGTGAAAGCACCGACGCGCACACGATGGAAGAAGCATTCATTGCCATCGTCGAGAAAGCGCGTAAATCGACCGGGCGCGAGTCGACGACATGAACGCTGCATCCGGCGTCGCCATTGCCAGCGCAGCCACCCAATGGCAGCGACTGCGTGCATTGATCCGCAAGGAGGCGCGTCAGCTGCTGCGCGACCAGAGCAACATCCTGGTCGGCATCGCATTGCCGGTGATCCTGATCCTGATCTTCGGCTACGGCCTGTCGTTCGACGTCAAGAACATGCCGCTGGCCGTGGTGCTGGAAGACGCATCGCCCACGGCGCACGACGTCGTTTCCGGTTTCTATCTCTCGCCCTACTTCACGCCGATAACGCTTGCATCGCTGCACGAAGCCGAGCAATTGATGCTGGCGCGCAAGGTCGACGGCATTCTCTACCTGCGTACGGATTTCTCGCGCCAGCTCGCAGCTGGAAACGCCAGCATTCAACTGCTGGTCAACGGAGTCGACGCAAACCGTGGACGCATCATGCAAGGCTATGCCCGCGGCGCCCTGGCGCAATGGGCAGCAAAGCGCGCCTCCACCGGTGCGGCCAATCCAGCCGGTGCCGTGACGATCGAACAACGGCTGTGGTTCAACGAAGCCAACAACAGCACCCATTTCCTGGTCCCCGGGCTCATCGTGTTGATCATGACGCTGATCGGCGCGCTGCTGACGGCGCTGGTCATGGCGCGGGAATGGGAACGCGGCACGCTGGAGGCCCTGTTCGTCACTCCGGTACGCGCCACGGAAATCCTGATCGGCAAGATCGTGCCCTACTTCGGCCTGGGATTGATCGGCCTGACGCTCTGCATGCTGGCGGCCAAGCTGTTGTTCGCCGTGCCGGTGCGCGGCTCGTTGTTGCTGATCCTGCTGGCGTCCATGCTGTACCTGCTGGTGTCGCTGGCGATCGGGCTGCTGATCTCGGCGGCGGTGAAGAACCAGTTCCTGGCCAGCCAGATCGCGCTGCTCACCGGCTTCCTGCCCGCGCTGATGCTGTCGGGTTTCATCTTCGACCTGCGCAGCCTGCCGATGGCGGTGCGGGGCATCAGTCGCGTGCTGCCGGCCACTTACTATGTGGAGCTGCTGCAAACCCTGTTTCTGGCCGGCAACGTGTGGGTGCTGATCGTGCGCGACTGCGCGGTGCTGGCGTTCTTCGCGGCAGTGCTGCTGACGTTGGCACGCATCAATACCCGCAAGGAGCTGGATTAGCATGCGCGACTCCCTGCATCGCATCCTGATCCTGTGCCGCAAGGAGCTGCTGGCCATCCTCAAGGACCCGCGCAGCCGCATCGTGCTGTTCGTGCCGGCCATCCTGCAGTCGCTCATCTTCGGGTATGCGGCGACCTACGACCTGAACACGGTGCCGTACGCCGTGCTCGACCAGGACCACAGCGCCGCCTCGCGCGACCTGATCGCACAGATCGAAGGCTCCGGCATTTTCCGGCGCGTGCTGCAGTTGCAGGTTCCGCAGCAGATCGCGCCGGCGATCAACCGAAAACAGGCGCTGCTGGTGTTGCACATCGGTCAGGGGTTCGAGCGGGCACTGACCGCTGGCGACAGTGCGGCCGTGCAGCTGGTGCTCGATGGACGCAATTCGAACACGGCAGCCACCGCAAGCGGCTACATCAGCACCATCGTCGAAGGCTTCAACGCACGCTGGCAGCAATCGCATGGACAGGGTGCTGCGCCGCTGCGCCTGGAAATGCGCGCCTGGTACAACCCGAATCTCGAAACGCGCTGGAACATGATCCCCAGCCTGATTGCGGCGCTGAGCATGCTGCAGACACTGATGCTCACGGCGCTGTCGGTCGCGCGCGAACGCGAACAAGGGACTTTCGATCAGCTGCTGGTCACCCCGCTGCGTCCCCGCGAGATCATGGTCGGCAAGGCCGTGCCGTCCATCTTCATCGGGCTGGTGCAGGCCAGCGCCATCCTGCTGGTCGCGCTGCTGTGGTTCCGTATTCCGTTCGCCGGCTCGTTCCTGACGCTGTACACCAGCCTGCTCATGTTCACCATCGCCTCGGTGGGCATCGGGCTGGCGATCTCGGCGTTCTCGGCCAACATGCAGCAGGCGATGCTGTACACCTTCGTGCTGCTGATGCCGATGATGCTGCTGTCGGGCCTGACTTCGCCGATCAGCAACATGCCTGAGGCCATGCAGTACCTGACCCTGGCCAATCCATTGCGCTATGCCATCGAGATGGTGCAGCGCATTTACCTGGAAGGCGTCGGCTTCGCCTGGATCGTCAACGATCTGTGGCCGCTGGGGCTGATCGCCGCCGTGACGCTGCCGGCGGCGGCCTGGCTGTTCCGGCATCGACTCGTGTAGCGCCGCAATTCGTGAAGAGGTCATCATGCGCCCCGCTCACCTGCTGCTTCTGACAAGCGCCGCTTTGACATCGGCCTGCTCGGTCGGACCGCAATTCGCTCGCCCCCAGGTCGCGGCGCCGGATCGATGGCAGACCACCCAGACCAGAGACGTGGCGAGCCAGCTCGCAGCGCAAGAAATCGATCCCCAGTGGTGGACGTCTTTCAACGACGCGACCCTGAACGACCTGGCGCAGCGCGCGCTGCGCGCGAACTTCGATGTGCGGATCGCGGCAGTACACGTCGCCCAAAGCCGTGCCCAACGCAAAGGAATCACCGGCGATCGCTGGCCGACCCTCAACGCCAGCGCCTCGTATCAGCGCGAGCGCCTCAGCGAATTCGGCACCAGCACCCGCCTGATCGACGCCATTGGCGAGCCGGGACGCAATCGCGACGCCATCATCGAGGTCCTGAGCGAAGAGCACGACGTCTACCAGGCAGGGTTCGACGCCTCCTGGGAGCTGGATCTGTGGGGCCGGGTCCGTCACGCCATCGAATCTGCCGATGCCTCCGTGGCCGCGAGCGTCGAAGAGCTGCACGCCGCGCAACTCTCGTTGCTGTCGGAAGTGGCGCGCGGCTATCTCGAACTGCGCGGCATCCAGGAACAGATCGGCATCGCCGACAATGACATTCGCGCCGGCGAAGAGCTGTTGCAGCTGACCGAAGATCGTGCCGCCGGCGGACTGGTCACACAGCTCGATGTCGCCGGTCAGCGGGCACATCTGGCGGACGCACGAGCGCGAGTGCCTCAGCTACGGCAACGAGAGACTCAGGCGATCAACGGCCTCGCGCTGTTGTTGGGCGAGCAGCCAGGAGCCCTGCGCGACCTGCTTGCCACGCCCCAGCCCCTGCCCACCGTTCCGGCGAAAGTCGGCTTGGGCATACCGTCCGAAGTCGCACGTCGCCGCCCGGACATTCGACGCGCCGAAGCTCGCCTGCACGCAGCGACGGCGGATACCGGAGTCGCCGTCGCCGATCTGTATCCGCGCATCACCCTGACCGGAAATTTCGCGTTTCAATCGCTGGAAACAGCGGATCTCACGCAGTGGGGCGCACGGCAGTGGACCGTGGGCCCGAGCCTGTACCTACCGGTCTTCAATGGCCGGCGGCACGCTGTCGTGGAGCTGCGGAAACTGCAGCAGCAGGAAGCCGCCATTGCCTACCAGCGCACGGTGCTGCAGGCGTGGCACGAGATCGACAACGCACTCAGCGCTTACACCGCCGAACAGAAGCGCAACCAGGAACTGGCAGCGGGCGTTGCGGCCAGCAAGGACGCATACGAGCTGGCCAGCCTGCGCTATCGACACGGGCTCACGAACTTCCTGGTGGCACTCGATGCCGAGCGCACGTTATTGCAGGCAGAACGCGCCTACAGCGACAGCAATACGCTGATCGCGACACAGCTGGTGGCGCTGTACAAGGCGCTGGGCGGCGGCTGGAACGAGTGACGGCAATCGACGCCAGCGGCTCCGGCAACAGGGGTCCGTGGCTGGACCGGCCGCGCTGCTGGTAATCCGCCGGCTCGCCGTCCACGCCCCGCGAAGAACAGCTGACTGACGCCTGGCAGACCCCGGCGCTGCCGGCATTTGCACCTTGAAATTCCCGGCGCGCGCCTTCAATGTCCCGTCAATTCCCTATCTAGCGCGCGGTGCGGCGTTCGTGGCCGTAATCTGCGCCGACCTCTCAAGGTGTCATGGACTACAAGGACTACTACAAGATCATGGGCGTCGGCCGCGACGCCAGCCAGGACGAGATCAAGCGCGTCTATCGCAAGCTCGCGCGCAAGTTTCATCCGGACGTGAGCAAGGAGGCCAACGCCGAGGAGAAATTCAAGGAAGTGCAGGAGGCCTACGAGGTTCTCAAGGACCCGGAGAAGCGCGCCGCCTACGACCAGCTCGGCACCCAGTGGCGCCAGGGCCAGCAGTTCACGCCGCCGCCGGACTGGGGCCGGGATTTCGAGTTCTCGACTTCCTTCGGCGGCCGCGAGGATTCAGGTTTCAGCGACTTCTTCTCCTCGCTGTTCGGGGCGCGCAGTGCGTTTCGGGAGCAGCGCGGTGGCGGCAATTTCGGCGGCTTCGCCGCCGCCGGCGAAGACCGGGCGGCGAAGATCCAGATCGACCTGGAAGACGCCTTTCACGGCGGCGCTCACACCATCGAGCTGAAGTCGCCGCAGCTCGACGAGCACGGCCGCGTCACGGTCAAGCCACGCATGCTCAAGGTGAGCATTCCGGCCGGGGTCATCGAGGGCCAGAAGATCCGCCTCGCCGGCCAGGGCAGTCCCGGCAGCGGCGGCGCGCCGGCAGGCGACCTGTACCTGGAGATCGGCATCAAGCCGCACCGGCTGTACCAGGTGGAAGGCCGCGACATCACGCTGACCTTGCCGGTGGCGCCGTGGGAAGCCGCGCTGGGCGCAACCATCGAAACGCCGACGCTGGCTGGCCCGGTGGAGCTGCGCATTCCGGCCAATGCCAGGGCCGGACAGAAGCTGCGGCTGAAAGGACGCGGCCTGCCCGGTGGGACGCCGGGCGATCAGTATGTGGTGCTCAAGATCGTGCTGCCACCGGCGGACACGCCGCAGGCGCGCGAACTGTACGAGCAGATGCAGAAGGAGTTGCCGTTCGACCCAAGAGCCGAGCTCGGAAAGTAGCTGCGCGAGCTTTCGAATACAGACGCGCGAGGCGCAACCGAAGGTAAATCGGGGTTTCCTAGTGCCGGACTTCCGCCACGGCGTGATCCAGCAAGTACGCCACGCGCCGCAGGATGGCGACGTCGACGTGCGGCTTCTCGATGAAATCGACCGCGCCTTCACGCATCGCCGTGACGGCCGCATGCACGTCCGCTTCCTCACCCAGCAGAATGATCGGCGGCGTCATGCCCGCCGCACGCAGCAGTCGCAACAGATCGAGTCCCGACATTCCAGGCAGCGCGACTTCGGTAATCAGGCAACCGGGCGCACCGTTGCGAGCCGCCAGATAGCTCTCGGCGCTGTCGAAATCTCTGATCTCAGCATTCAGTGGGCTAAGCAGCGAGCAAAGCATGCGGCGATCGGCCGCGTCAGCTTCGATCACTGCGATGATGGGACGTGTGGGCACAGAAACTGGGAGCATTGAAAAAGGCGGCCACGGCCACTGTCCAAGAGACATCCGAGCCGCAGGGAGGATTGGGGGCGGTGGAATCGCTTGAGGGCCGTGGTCGCATGGCAGATATAGTTCGTGCCCGGCCTTGCGCTAGAAATTCGCACTTGTACCTAAAACAGAAAGTCAAAACGCAGCGCGCGCTGCGCGCTACGCAAGTGCAACGCGACATTGATACGCGCGTCAGCGAAGCCCTCACGCGCAACGCATCAAAAATCTCATGCCTGTCCGACTTCGAGCACCATGCGCACCAGATGCGCGAGCGATGATGCTTGCATCTTTTCCATTACGCGCGCTCGATGAATTTCCACGGTGCGCTGACTGAGTTTCAGATCGCCGGCGATCACCTTGTTCGCTTTGCCGTGCACGACCAGATCGAGCACTTCGCGCTCGCGCGGCGTGAGCGTCTCCAGGCGGCGACGAATGTCGTTGCGTTCGCCGAGCGCGGCGCGATTGTTGTTGTCCTTCTCCAGTGCCTGATTGATGCGGTCGATCAGATCCTGATCGCGAAACGGCTTCTGGATGAAATCCACCGCACCCGCCTGCATCGCTTCCACCGCCATCGGCACGTCGCCATGACCGGTGATGAAAATGATCGGCAGGATGGAATGCCGCTCGTTGAGCTTCTGCTGCAGCTCCAGGCCGGACATGCCCGGCATGCGGATGTCGAGCACCAGGCAGCCGGCGCGGTCCTCGGAGTAGGCGTCGAGGAATTCCTGGCCCGAGCCGAAAGTCTCCACCGCCTGCCCCACCGAGCGCAGCAGCAGCTTCAATGCATCGCGCACCGCTGCGTCGTCATCGACGATGAAGATGGTCGGACGCGAATTGTTAGAATTGCCTCGCATGCTCAACTCCCTGCTGGTGCCGGCACCGCCGGCAGTGTGAAAAAGAATCGGGCGCCGCCCCCGGGATTGGCGCCGCACCACAGCCGGCCGCCGTGCGCGCGCACGATCGAGCGGCTGATCGACAGACCCAGGCCCGTGCCGCCGGGCTTGGTCGTGAAGAAAGGATTGAACAGCTCCTCGGCAATGGACTCGTCCATGCCGGGTCCGCGATCGGCGACCATGAACTCGATGTCGCCTTCCGGATCGAGCTGGGTACGCAACACGATCTCGCGCAGCGGCTCCGGTGTCTCCTGCATGGCGTCGATGCTGTTGCGCACCAGGTTGAGGATGACCTGCTGGATCTGCACCGCATCGGCCTGCACGGGCGGGAGTGACGGCGCCGGCACCAGGATGAAACGCACGCCGTGATGTCGGGCGTCCGTCTGCGCCAGTGTCTGCACGTCTTCGAGCAATCGATTGGCTTCGACCAGTTCGCGTCGGACTTCGCGGTTCTTCACGAAGCCGCGCAACCTGCGAATGACTTCGCCCGCACGCAGCGCCTGTGCGCTGATTTGTTCCAGCGCCGCCCTGATGTCGCCCTCCTCGGCCGCGCCGCTGGCGATCAGGCGCTGGCAGGCTTGAGCATACGTGGCAATGGCGGTGAGCGGCTGATTCACCTCGTGAGCGATGCCAGCCGCCATCTCGCCCATGGTCGAGATGCGGCCGAAGTGCGCGATGCGATCCTGCATCTGGCGCGCCTCGTCCTCGGCACGGCGACGGTCGGTGATGTCGTGCAGCGTGCCCACCTGCCGCAACGCACGCCCTTCCGGGCTACGCGTGATCTGGGCAATGTGATGCACGTAACGCAGCGAGCCGTCGGGATGAACGATGCGGTATTCGATGTCGGTCGAGCGCGTGCCCTCGTTCAGGTCGGCGCGCGCCTGCTGCCAGCGCACGCGATCGGCCGGATGGACCATGGGCTCGAGGTAGTCGTAGACGCCGACATAGTGCTCGCCATAGCGCCGGCCCAGCACCTTGTACAGATGTGGCGACCAGTAGTCCTCGAACTTGCCGTCCAAGTGCACCACGTAGTTGCCGAGATTGGCGATCTCCTGCGCGATCGTCAGCTGGGCCTCGCTGCGTCGCAGGGCCTCCTCGGCATTGCGCCGCACGGTGACGTCGCGGATGAAGCCGACGAAGCGCGGCGGATCGGTTCCCTGCACCCGGCCAATCGCCAGCTCGGCCGAGAACTCGCTGCCGTCGCGCCGCTTCGCCAGCAGCTCGCGACCGATGCCGATGATGCGCGGCTCGCCGGCCTCGATGTACTGGCGCAGGTAGTCGTCGTGCTGCGAACGGTAGGGCTCGGGCAGCAGGATGTTGACCTTCAGGCCGATCACATCCTCCTCGTTGTAGCCGAACATGCGCTCGCCGGCATGGTTCAGCAGCTCGATGCGGCCCTCGTGGTCGAACAGCACCACCGCGTCCACCGCCGCATCGAGCACCGCCTGGAACTCACGCTCCAGACGTTGCGCGCGTTCTTCCTGCGGCTCGGCCACACGAAATAAGGTCATGGGCCGATTCTAATCACGGCAAGCCGCCACAAGCTACGGGCGGATGAAAGCACTGAACATTCGTAAGCCCCGCGCCGGCCGGATTCCGCAGCTCATCCGGCACGGTCCGCACGGCAGCGCCCGGGGCACCAGCACCTGCCGATGTCCTGCGCGAGCGCTCGGCGCCTGTGCTGTTGCCGATCGCCCGTTTCAAGGTACTCTGCGATCCAATGGACTCAGCAACCGTTCTGCTGATCGACGCGCATCCGGAGGATGAGCAGCTCCTGCAAGAGGAGCTGGCCCAGATCCGCGACTGCTCGTACGTCCTGGAGGTGGCGCGCAGCCTCGCCGATGGGCTGACCTGTCTGCGGCAGGCGACCATCGACGTCATCCTGGTCGATCTGAACCTGCCCGACAGCCTGGGGCTCACCACCTTCCTGCGGCTGCAGCCCAAGGCCGGCGATCGCCCCATCATCGTGCTGGCCGGACAGGCCGACGAGGAACTCGGCGTCGAAGCGGTCGAGCGCGGCGCGCTCGACTATCTCATCAAACAGCAGATGGTCAGCACGCTGCTTGCCAAAGCACTGCGCTACGCCACCGAGCGCACGCACACCCTGCTCGCGCTCAAGGCTTCGGAAACACGCTATCGCGAGTTGTACGAGAACGTGGTAGCCGGCGTGTTCCAGACCACGCCGGACGGCAAGTTCATGGCCGCCAACCCGGCGCTGGTGCGGCTGCTCGGTTACGACTCCGAAGACGAGCTGCTGGAGCTGAGCATCGCGCATGATCTGTACATGTATCCGGAAGAGCGCTCCAACTGGATGCGCAGCATGGCCACGGCCGGCGAGATCCGCAACGCCGAGATGGTGCTCAAACGCAAGGACGGTCGCCGCATCGTGGCGCTGGAGAATTCCCGCGCGGTGCGCGACGAGCACGGTCAGATCATCTACTACGAAGGCACGCTCACCGACATCACCGAGGCGCACGAGCTGTCGCGACAGCTTTCCTACGAGGCGAGCCATGACGCGCTCACCGGCCTGATCAACCGGCGCGAGTTCGAGCTGCGCCTGCAGCGCGCACTGGACTCAGTGCAGGCCAGCAGTGCAACGCACGCGATGTGCTATCTCGACCTCGATCAGTTCAAGATCATCAATGACACTTGTGGCCACGTGGCCGGCGATGAGTTGCTGCGCCAGCTCGCACAGGCCCTGCAGAGCTGCGTGCGCAGCAACGACACACTGGCGCGGCTCGGTGGCGATGAGTTCGGCCTGCTGCTGCATAACTGTACGGCCGACGACGCGATGAGCGTTGCGCGCGGCTTGCTGCGGACCATCGAACAGTACCAGTTCGTATGGGGCAACAACTCGTATTCGGTCGGCGCCAGTATCGGGTTGGTGCCGCTGGGTCCGGCGTTTCGCCGCCTCACCCAGGTGCTGCAAGCCGCCGACGCGGCGTGCTATGCGGCCAAGGATCAGGGCCGTAACCGCATCCATCTCTACCAGGAAGACGACAGCCTTGTCGCGCAGCGGCACGGCGAAATGCAATGGGTGGCACGCGTGAAACGCGCGCTGACCGAAGATCGCTTCTTCCTGGAAGCACAGCCGGTGGTATCAGTCCGCGATCCTGGATCAGGTCTGCGCAATTACGAACTACTGCTGCGCATGCGCGATGAATCGGGCCGCATCGTGCCGCCGGGCGCCTTCCTGCCGGCGGTCGAGCGCTACAACCTGTCGCAACGGCTGGACCGTTGGGTGATCACGAACGCCGTGCGCTGGCTCGCCGCCCATCGTGAGCAGACCCTGACCATCGAGCGCGTGTTCGTGAATCTGTCGGGCGATTCGGTCGGCGATCCGCAGCTGCCGGACTTCATCCGCGGCCTGCTGCATGAGCTGGACGTGTCGCCGGACAAGCTCGGCTTCGAGATCACCGAGACCGCCGCCATCGGCAACCTGACGCGCGCCAACCTGCTCATTTCCGGTCTGCGCGCCAGCGGTTGCTCGTTCGGTCTGGACGATTTCGGCAGCGGCGTGTCGTCTTTTGCCTACTTAAAAGCGCTGGCGGTCGATTTTCTGAAGATCGACGGCCTGTTCATCGGCAACGTCGTCAGCGATCCGGTCGACTGCGAGATGGTGCGCTCCATCACCGATATCGGCCACGTCATGGGCAAGAAGGTCGTGGCGGAGTCGGTCGAGAGCCGCGCGGTGCTGGAGAAACTGCGCGAGATCGGTGTGGACTATGCCCAAGGCTTTGCGGTGGGCGCGCCCGGGCCGCTGGAAAAGATCGGGCAAGCGGTGGCAACCAGTTAGCACCGCGCCGCTCACCCGCTTTCATTTCAAGCCAGCACCACCAGCAGATCCTTGGCATCCACCGCTTCGCCCGGCCGGGTGACCAGCTCGGCGATCGTAGCGTCGCGATCCGCACGCACGGCCGTTTCCATTTTCATCGCCTCGATGGTCAGCAACACCTCGCCGCGCGCCACTTTGGCGCCTTGCGTCACCGCCACGGTTGCAACCGTTCCAGGCATGGGCGCCGCAACGTGGTTGGCGTTGCCTAGGTCCGCCTTGCGCCGCGGCGGCTTCACGGCAACCTGGCTGCGATCGGGCACTTTGACCGAGCGCGGCTGACCGTTGAGCTCGAAGAACACCGTGCGCGTGCCATCCTCATGCGCATCGCTGACGGCCACGAAGCGCACGATCAGGCTCTTGCCGCGCTCGATGTCCACCGTCACCTCGTCGCCCGACTCCATGCCGTAGAAGAACAGCGCCGTCGGCACGACACTGACACGTCCATACTCCAGGCGCGCCTGCATGTAATCGAGGAAGACCTTCGGATACATGAGATAGGAAGCGAATTCCTCGTCGGTGATCTCGCGCCAGGTCTTGGCAGTCGCCTCGGCACGCGCCTTTTCCAGGTCGATGGGCGGCAGCGCCTCGCCCGGCCGCACGGTCAGCGGCTTGACGCCCTTGAGCACTTTCTTCTGCAACGCGGGCGGAAAGCCACCGGCCGGCTGGCCGAGATCGCCGCGGAACAGCGAAACCACCGACTCCGGGAAGGCAATCTCGGTGTCGGGGTCGAGCACCTGTGCGGCGCTCAGCCCGCTGCTCACCATCATCAGCGCCATGTCGCCGACCACCTTGGAGGTGGGCGTGACCTTGACGATGTCACCGAACATCTCGTTGACCTGGGCGTAGGCGCGCGCCACTTCCGGCCAGCGAACCTCGTCGATGCCGAGCGAACGCGCCTGCTCGCGCAAGTTGGTGAACTGGCCGCCGGGCATGCCATGCACATACACCTCGGAGGCGCCCGAACGCAGGTCGCTTTCGAACGCCGCGTAGCAGTGACGCACCTGCTCCCAGTAGCCAGAAAGAATGCGCACGTGATCCACGTCGATGCCGGAATCGCGCGGCCCGTGGCGCAGTGCCTCGGCGATCGAGCCGAGATTGGGCTGCGAGGTGAGCCCGCTCATCGAGTCCATGGCGCCGTCGACCGCATCCGCGCCGGCGTCGATGGCGGCAAGCACGCTGGCGGCGGCAATGCCACTGGTGTCATGCGTATGGAAATGGATCGGCAAGCCGATCTCTTCCTTCAGCGCCTTGACCAGCGTGTACGCAGCTCGCGGCTGACACAGGCCGGCCATGTCCTTGATGCCGAGGATGTGCGCACCACCCGCCTTCAGCTCGCGCGCCAGACCGATGTAGTACTTGAGGTCGTACTTGGTCTGTTTCGGGTCCGTCAGATTGCCGGTGTAGCAGATGGCTGCTTCGCACAGCTTGCCGGCATCGCGCACCGCGTCCATCGCGACCCGCATGTTCGGCACCCAGTTGAGCGAATCGAACACGCGAAACAGGTCGATGCCATTGTGCGCCGCCTGTTTCACGAAGTACTGCACCACATTGTCGGGATAGTTGGTGTAGCCCACCGCATTCGCCGAACGCAGCAGCATCTGGAGCAGCAGGTTCGGCATGGCAGCGCGGAACTCCTGCAGCCGCTCCCACGGACATTCGCTCAGGAAGCGCATCGCGACGTCGAACGTCGCGCCGCCCCAGCATTCGACCGAGAACAAGTTCGGCAGCAAGCTTGCGTAGTGCGGCGCGATGGCCAGCATGTCATATGTGCGGAACCGCGTCGCGAGCAACGATTGATGCGCATCGCGCATGGTCGTATCGGTCAGCAGCACCTGCTTCTGCTCGAGCATCCAGGCGGCAAACTTCTCCGGACCGAGCTCATCCAGCTTCTGCTTGGTGCCCGGCTGCGGCGGCGGCAACGCCACTTTCGGCAGCCTGGGGTTGACCAGACGCGCCGGCCGCGGGCGATTCTTGGTTTCCGGGTTGCCGTTCACCACCACGTCGCCGACGAAGTTGAGCAGCCGCGTCGCGCGATCGCGCTTGCGCGGGAAGTGGAACAGCTCCGGCGTCTCGTCGATGAACTTGGTGGTGTACTGCGCCGAGGCGAACTGCGGATGCATGATCAGCTGATCGAGGAAGCGCAGGTTCGTGACCACGCCGCGCACCCGGAACTCCCACAGCGCCCGATGCATGCGCGCGATGGTCTCCTCCGGCGTCGGCGACCAGGCGGTGACCTTCACCAGGAGCGAATCGTAGGAACGCGTGATGATCGCGCCCGAATACGCCGTGCCCGCATCCAGGCGGATGCCGAAGCCGGCGGGACTGCGGTAAGCGGTGATCCTGCCGTAGTCAGGAGTGAAATTGTTCTCCGGGTCCTCGGTCGTCACGCGGCACTGCATGGCGTAGCCGTTGAGGTGGATGTCCTCCTGCTTCGGCACGCCACTGTCCACATCGCCGATGGCCGCGCCTTCGGCGATGCGGATTTGTGCGCGCACGATGTCGATGCCGGTCACCGCCTCGGTGACCGTATGCTCGACCTGCACGCGCGGATTGACTTCGATGAAGTAGAACTTGCCGGTGTCGGCGTCCTGCAGGAACTCGACCGTGCCGGCATTGAGATAGTTGACGGCGCGGCCGATCTTCAGAGCTTCTTCGCACAA
>DATMEZ010000056.1:0-14929 GCA_035556415.1 Povalibacter sp. | reverse complement strand
GAGGCAGCCGCCTTCAGCATCTTCGCCGCCCGACGCCAGCGCGACGGCTGGATGGACGTGCGCACCGGCCAGGGCCCGCGCACCGACAACAAGGACTACGACCAGAACTTCAACACGCAGCGGCTCAAGCTGCTGCTCGAGCCCGGCGACAGCCTCGACATCCTGATTTCCGCCGACCATACCAGCCGCGATGAAAACTGCTGTACGGCGGTGCAGACCACCGTCGGCGCCACCGCGGCACTGCTCAATGCGTTGGCCGGCGGCAAGGCGGTTGCGGCGCCGGGCGACGATCCCTTCGAGCGCGTCGCCTACAGCAACCGTGCAACCACGCAGTCCATCAAGGACAAGGGCATCCAGGCCGAGATCAACTGGGACGCCACCGACGCCATGACCTTGACCTCGATCAGCGCGCTGCGCGACTGGCAGGCGATCAACGGCCTCGATTACGACTTCAGCACCGCCGACCTGATCTACCGCAACGCGGACCAGGACGAGTCCTTCACCGGCTTCAAGACCTTCAGCCAGGAACTGCGGCTGACCGGCACCAGCGAGCGCTTCGACTGGATGGTCGGCGCCTTCTATTCCGACGAGCACTTGAAGCGCAATGAGACCTACCGCGTCGGTGCGCATTACGAGCCCTACGTGTCCACGCTCGTCTACCAACTCGTCGGGCAGAGCCTTGCCGCGAGCGGCGTACCGCTGGACAACCCGCTGGGCCTGCCTCCGGCAGCGTTCCTGTCGCAGGTGGGCGGCACGCCATACGGCACTGGCTTCAGCGGCCTCGGCGCGCTCGACCGCTACGATCAGGACGCAAAGAGCGTGGCGCTGTTCACCAACAACACCTGGCACGCGACCGACGCGCTCGACATCACCCTGGGCCTGCGCTACACGCGCGAGGACAAGGACCTGACGTCGGCCTACAGCAACCCGAACGGCAGCCTGGCCTGCACCGGCACACTGACCGACCAGAATCCGGCCAACCCGAACCGCTACGACCTCCTGCGAACTGCGCTCAGCTCGCGCAGCAGCGCATTCGCCGGCCTGCCGGCGCCGGTGCAGAACGCAATCATGGCCTCGGCCGGTCCGCAGATCGCGGGCTACACGTGCCTGCCTTGGGCCAACGCGCTGCACGGCGGTCGCGGCACCACGCTCCAGGACAGCAAGGAGAAGGAGTGGTCGGGCACGCTGAAAGCGGCCTACCGCTGGAACGGACAAGTGATGACCTATGCCTCATACGCGCGCGGCTACAAGGGCGGCGGCTTCAACCTCGACCGCGTGCAGTCCGCGGATGGGAATTCCGCCAGCGGCGCGGGCATCACGCCGGTCAGCGACACCTCGTTCCCCGGCGAATTCGTCGACAGCTACGAGCTGGGCATCAAGAACACCCTGGCCGGCGGCCGGCTGATGCTGAACGCAACCGCGTTCCACCAGGAGTACGAGGACTTCCAGCTCAACAGCTTCCTCGGCACCAGCTTCGTGGTGCGCTCGATCCCGAAGGTCACCTCCTCGGGCCTCGATGCCGAGCTGCTGTGGCAGCCGGCTGCCGTGCGGGGACTGACGCTGCAAGGCGGCCTGATGTACGCCAAGACCGAGTTCGGCAAGCACATCCCGGGAGCGGACTTCGTGGAACGCACGCCGCTGAGCAGTTCCGGCGCGCTGTACAAGCTACCTGGCGCCACCATGCCGTTCGCACCGGAGTGGTCCGGCTCGCTGGCGGCGACCTACGAGTGGAGCTTCACCGGCAACCTGGTGGCCCGCTTCAACGTCGGCGCCAAGTACATGGGCAGTTACAACACCGGCTCCGACCTCGACGTCGAGAAGCATCAGGGCTCCTACACGGTGGCCAACGCCCGGATCGGTATCGGGCGCGCCGACGACCGGTGGGTGCTGGAACTGTGGGGCACCAACATCACCGACACCGAGTACGTGCAGGTCGGCTTCGACGGCCCGCTGCAGGCGCTGTTTCCCGATCCGGGCAACCCGCTCAATACGTTCAACGCGTTCCCCGCCGCGCCACGGATGTATGGCGCGACATTCCGCGTCCGCTATTGAGACTTCGCTCGCCTCTCACGGCCCGCGCATTGGTGGATGCGCGGGCTTTTTGCTGGTCCGCGTCGAGGATCGCCCCCAGAGATTTTTGTAGGCGCCGGCCGGGCTGGCTAACATGGCTCACATGCAAACCCTACGACTGGCCCTCCTGGCCGCCCTGACCTGTGCCTTCGCGAGCGCCGCGCATGCCGAATGGATCGAGCGCGTCGAGGACGGAATCATGGGTACCCGCATCGTGGTCGAGCTGTGGGCCGACAGCCGCGCACAGGGCGATGCGGCGGTCGAAGCCGTACTGGACGAGATGCGGCGCGTCGATCGCGACATGAGCACCTACAAGCCGACCAGCGAGGTCTCCAGGGTCAACGCCGAAGCCGCCAAGGCGCCGCTCAGGATCAGCGCCGAGCTGTTCGACCTGCTGACCCAGGCACTCGAATACTCGCGCATCACCGACGGCGCCTTCGACATCACCTACGCCAGCGTCGGCTACATGTACGACTTCCGCCGCCATGTCCGTCCCGACCAGGCGCAAATCGAAAAGGCGCTGCCGGCCATCGACTATCGCCACATCCTGCTCGATCCCAAGGAACACACCGTGCAGTTCTCGCAGCCGGGCGTGCGCATCGATCTGGGCGGCATCGGCAAGGGGCATGCGGTCGACCAGGGCATCAAGATCCTGCAGGCGCGCGGCATCCAGCACGCGCTGGTCACTGCCGGCGGCGATAGCCGCATCATCGGCGACCGCTTCGGCAAGCCGTGGGTCATCGGCATCCGCCATCCGGATCGCAAAGACGAAGTGATCGCGCGGATTCCGCTCGAAGATGCCGCGATCTCCACCTCAGGCGACTACGAGCGTTACTTCGACGAGAATGGCGTGCGCTATCACCACATCATCGATCCGCACTCGGGGCAGTCGGCACGCAAGGTACGCAGCGCCACCATCATCGGTCCGACCGCCACCCGCACCGATGGCCTGTCCAAGACCGCCTTCGTGCTGGGCGCGCAGCGCGCCCTGGAGATCTACAACCGTCTCGAAGGCATCGACGCCGTACTGGTGACGCCGGACGGACAGGTGCTGTACACGAAGGGACTGGAGGCGCCGGGCGAGTCGCAATAGCAACTCTTGGCTGCAAAAGAAAAAGCCGGGCATTGCCCGGCTTTCTCTCGTAACGCTGTTACTCGAAGGATTACTTCGCAGCCTTCTTCTTGGCTGCCGCTTTCTTCTTCGGAGCCGCAGCCTTCTTCTGGCTCGCAGCTTCGACCTTCTGGGTCTTGGCCTCGGCCTTCTTCTCGGCGCGCGCCTTCTTCTCGGCCTTTTCCGCGTCCGTCTTCACCGCTTTCTTCTTCGGCGAAGTCTTCTTGGCGGGAGCCTTGGCAGCCTTCTTCTTGGCCGGCTCGGCACCTTCCTCGGCGGCAGCGGCTTCGACAGCCTCAGGCTGATCGAGCAGCTGCATCAGCGCCATCGGCGCAGCATCGCCGGCGCGCGGATCCATCCGCAGGATGCGGGTGTAACCGCCCGGACGGGTCTTGAAACGGGGACCCAGGTTCTCGAACAGCTTCACCACCACTTCGGCATCGCGCAGCTGCGCAAATGCACGGCGACGGTTCGCATCGCTGTCCTTCTTGCCCAGGGTGATCAGCGGCTCGACCACGCGCCGCAGCTCCTTGGCCTTCGGCAAGGTGGTGCGGATGGTCTCGTGCCGAAGCAACGAAACCGCCATGTTGCGAAGCATCGCCTGGCGATGCGGTGCGTTGCGGCTGAGCTGCCGGCCGGAAAGTTGGTGACGCATTGTTCTTCAGTGACTCGTAATCGTGATTCGTGGCGCGGACGGCTTCAACCATCCGCTCGCCGCCAGTCTTGTCTTCAGATCACATCCCGGTCGTCGTCGCGCTTGAGGCTGACCGGGGGCCAGTTGTCCAGGCGCATGCCGAGCGACAGACCGTGGCTCTCCAGCACTTCCTTGATCTCGGTGAGCGACTTCTTGCCCAGGTTCGGCGTGCGCAGCAGCTCCACCTCGGTGCGCTGCACCAGGTCGCCGATGTAATGGATGTTCTCGGCCTTCAAGCAGTTGGCGCTGCGGACGGTGAGCTCCAGCTCGTCGACCGGGCGCAGCAGGATCGGATCGAACTGCTGTTCGGCGGTCTTGGCGGCGCCCTCGTCCTGGCCCTGCAGATCCACGAACACCGACAGCTGATCCTTGAGGATGGAGCCGGCGCGGCGGATCGCCTCTTCGGCGTCGATGGTGCCGTTGGTCTCGATGTCGAGAATCAGCTTGTCCAGGTTGGTGCGCTGTTCCACACGGGCGCTCTCGACCGTGTAGGTGACGCGGCGGATCGGGCTGAACGAGGCATCGAGCTGCAACCGGCCGATCGGACCGGAGGACTCTTCGAAGGTCGCACGCTGGATCGCCGGGCGATAGCCGCGGCCGCGCTCGACCTTGAGCATCATGTTGAGCTCGCCGGCCTTGGTCAGGTTGGCGATCACCAGGTCGGCGTTCAGCACTTCCACGTCGTGGTCGAGCTGGATGTCGCCGGCGGTGACCGGGCCCGGGCCCTTCTTGTGCAGGCGCAGCTCGGTGCTCTCGCGCGCGTTCAGACGGATGGCGACCTGCTTCAGGTTGAGCAGAATGTCGACCACGTCTTCCTGCACGCCTTCGATGCTGGTGTACTCGTGCAGCACGCCATCGATCTCCGCTTCGGTGATCGCGCAGCCCGGCATGGACGACAGCAGCACGCGGCGCAGCGCGTTGCCGAGGGTATGACCGAAGCCACGCTCGAACGGCTCGATCACCACTTTCGCCTGGCGGGCGGTGGTGGGCGTGACTTTGACGACGCGAGGCTTCAGGAATTCGCCGACGGATGCCTGCATGGAGGATTCACCTGCTAGTGTGCCGCTTACGGCATTCGCGCTCGAGGAGCGCAACCAAATCTTGGCTCCGGCGGCACCAGTGTCGCCGGAGCAATCAACCTGTCGGCGGCGTCACTGCCGCCCGACGAATCGACCGCCGGCGGCTCGTGCCGCCGGCATCAAACCATTACTTCGAATACAACTCGACCACGAGGTTTTCGTTGATCTCGGGCAGAATGTCTTCACGGTCCGGCAGCTGCTTGAACACGCCGCTGAACTTCTTCTCGTCGACCTCGACCCATTCCGGGAAACCGACCTGGGCCTTGATCTGCAGCGCCGACTGGATGCGCAGCTGCTTCTGCGCCTTCTCGCGCACCGCGACCACGTCGCCGCCCTTGCACTGGAACGAGGCGATGCTGACCACTTCGCCGTTCACCGAGATCGCCTTGTGGCTGACCAGCTGGCGCGCTTCGGAGCGCGTGGCGGCAAAGCCCATGCGATAGACCACGTTGTCCAGGCGGCCTTCCAGCATCTGCAGCAGGTTCGAGCCGGTGGCGCCGGGACGGCCGGTGGCCTTGACGTAGTAGTTGCGGAACTGACGCTCCAGCACGCCGTACATGCGGCGCAGCTTCTGCTTCTCGCGCAGCTGCAGACCGTAGTCCGACAGACGGCTCTTGCGCTCGCCCTTGATGCCGCCCGGCGGCACTTCCAGCTTGCACTTGGATTCGAGCGGCTTGACCCCGCTCTTCAGAAACAAGTCCGTGCCTTCGCGGCGCGACAGCTTGCACTTGGGACCTAGATAACGAGCCATGAAATCTCTTCCTCGCCCTGTTCTTTAACGGGCAATCAGACGCGGCGCTTCTTCGGCGGACGACACCCGTTGTGCGGGATCGGCGTCACGTCAGAAATGTTGGTGACCTTCAGACCACAGGCGTTCAGGGCGCGCACGGCGGACTCGCGGCCCGGGCCGGGGCCCGTGACGCGCACTTCGACCGTCTTCAGGCCGTGTTCCTGCGCGGCCACGCCGGCCTTCTCCGCAGCGACCTGCGCGGCGAACGGCGTGCTCTTGCGCGAACCACGGAAACCACAACCACCCGACGTGGCCCACGACAGGGCGTTGCCCTGGCGGTCCGTGATCGTGATGATCGTGTTGTTGAAGGAAGCGTGCACGTGCGCGATCCCGTCGGTCACATGCTTCTTGACCTTCTTGCGACCGCCTTTCGGGCCTGTCGCGCTCTGTTGCTTCTGCTCAGCCATGTTGCCTCGTCAGTTCATTCTGTCCTGACCGCCTTCACCTCGAAGCCGGTCATGTCGTCTCACGGTACTACTTGCCCGGAGCCGAATTCATCTTGATCGCCGCCTTGCGCGGACCCTTGCGGGTGCGGGCGTTGGTGCGAGTGCGCTGGCCACGCAGCGGCAGGCCGCGGCGATGCCGGATGCCCCGGTAACAACCCAGGTCCATCAGGCGCTTGATGTTCATCGAGACTTCACGACGCAGGTCGCCTTCGACCGTCAGCTTGCCGACCTGCGAGCGCAGGGCCGCAACCTCGGCGTCGGTCAGGTCCTTCACCAGCGTCGTGGGCTTGACGTTCGCAGCCTCGCAGGCCTTCTTGGCCTGGGTTCTGCCGACGCCGTAGATGTGGGTCAATCCCACCCACACGTGCTTGTTCATCGGTATGTTGATACCGGCGATGCGGGCCATTGCGTGTCTCTCTCCCCGCGACGAAAAGCGCGGAACTTTAAACTAAAAAACCCTGTGACTCAACGCTTTAAGGCATCAGCCCTGGCGCTGCTTGTGACGTGCATCGGAACAGATCACGTACACCACCCGCCGGCGGCGCACGCTTTTGCAGTTCTTGCAGATCTTCTTGACGGAAGCACGAACCTTCATGACTTTCTCCACTCGATGCGAATACCCGACCCGGGCCAGCTGCCCGCGCCCGGCGCCGCGCTCAACCTATGACTGCCCCGGACGGCCGTAACCGCGCAGGTTGGCCTTCTTCATCAGGCCTTCGTACTGGTGCGACATCAGGTGCGCCGCCACCTGAGCCTGAAAATCCATGACCACGACCACCATGATCAGCAGCGAGGTCCCGCCGAAGTAGAACGGCACGTTGAAGCGCGCGATCAGGAACTCCGGCAGCAAACACACCACGGTCACGTACAGCGCACCCCACACGGTCAACCGGGTGAGCACCTTGTCGATGTACTCGCCGGTCTGCTGCCCCGGGCGGATGCCCGGAATGAAGGCGCCCGACTTCTTCAGGTTGTCCGCCGTCTCGCGCGAGTTGAACACCAGCGCGGTGTAGAAGAAGCAGAAGAAGATGATCAGGCCGCCGTACAGCAGCATGTGCAGCGGCTGCCCCGGGCTCAGGCCCGTGGAAATGTTCTGCAACCAGCTGAAACCATCCGCCGTGCCGGACCAGCTGGCGATGGTCGCCGGGAACAGCAGCAGGCTGGACGCGAAGATCGGCGGAATCACGCCCGACATGTTCAGCTTGAACGGCAGATGCGTGCTCTGACCGGCGTACAGCCGGCGGCCCTGCTGCCGCTTGGCATAGTTCACCTGGATGCGACGCTGGCCGCGTTCCACGAACACCACGAACGCCGTCACCGCGATCACCATGCCGAATAGGATCAGCGCCAGCGCCGGGTTCAGCTCGCCGGTGCGCACCAGCTCCAGTGTACCGGCGATCGCCGCCGGCAACCCCGCGACGATACCCGCGAGAATGATCATCGAAATGCCGTTACCCAGGCCGCGCTCGGTGATCTGCTCGCCCAGCCACATCAGGAACATGCTGCCGGCCACCAGCGTCACCGAGGCGATGAAGATGAACTGCGGACCCGGCGCGATCACCACGCCCTGGTTCTGCAACGCAATCGCCGCCGAGGCCGCCTGCACAGCCGCCAGCAGCACCGTGCCGTAGCGCGTGTACTGGGTCAGCTTGCGCTGGCCCGATTGGCCCTCTTTCTTGATCGCGGCCAGCTGCGGCATCACCACCGCCATCATCTGGATGATGATGGAGGCCGAGATGTACGGCATCACACCCAGCGCGAAGATCGACAGGCGTTCGATGGCACCGCCCGAGAACATGTTCACCATGTTCAGGATCGTGCCCTGCTGCGATTCGAAGAACCGCGCCAGCGCCACCGGATCCACGCCCGGCACCGGAATGAAGGTGCCGATGCGATAGACGATCAGTGCGCCCAGCAGGAAGAACAGGCGCTGACGCAGCTCGGCGAAACGGGTCATTTCGCCGAAAGCGGACAGCGTGTTAGCGGTGGCGGATTTGGTGGCCACTGGGTCTTCCGGGTAAGTTCAGTTGACTGACGGGGAACGCCCTCGTCAGGCAGCTTCGACCTTGCCGCCGGCCGCCTCGATCGCCGCGCGCGCACCCTTGGTCAGGTGCACACCCTTGATCGTCACAGCCTTGGCGAATTCGCCCGAAGCCACGATGCGGGCCCGCAGCGCCTGCGCCGGAATCACGTTCGCGGCCTTGAGCGCAGCCAGGTCGACCACGTCGCCGGCGATCTTCGCCAGCTCCGACAGGCGCACTTCCGCCACCGTCGCCTTCACCTTGGAGCGAAAGCCGATCTTGGGCAGGCGGCGCTGCAGCGGCATCTGGCCGCCTTCGAAACCGACCTTGTGGTAGCCGCCCTTGCGGGCACGCTGACCCTTGACGCCGCGGCCGCAGGTCTTGCCCTGGCCGGCCGAGGCACCGCGACCGACGCGCAACCGGGGCTTCTTGCTGCCTGGAGCGGGAGAAATGGTGTTCAGCTTCATAAATTCAATTCCCATCGACCGTGGGCAATCAGCCCAGCTCTTCCACCTTCAGCAGGTGGCCCGACGCGCGAATCATGCCGCGCACTTCCGGCGTATCCACCAGAGTCGCGGTATCGCGGATACGGCGCAGACCGAGTCCACGCACGGTGGCCTGGTGGCGCTTCAACTGGCCGAACACGCTCTTCACGAGGGTGACTTTCAGGTTTTTCGCTTTGGCGTTCGCCATGACTTCATCCCGCTGCGTAAATCTTACGATCCGAGGATCTCTTCGATGCGCTTGCCACGCTTGGCCGCGATCTCTTCCGGCGACTGAATGCTGGTCAGTGCCTTGAAGGTCGCCCGCACCACGTTGATCGGGTTGCGCGAACCGTAGCTCTTGGCAAGCACGTTGCGCACGCCGGCGCACTCGAACACGGCGCGCATGCCGCCACCGGCGATCAGGCCGGTACCGTCAGCAGCCGGCTGCATGTACACGCGGGTCGTGCCGTGGGCACCCTTGAGCGCGTAGTGCAGCGTCGCGTTCTTGAGCGCGACGTTGGCGAGATTCTTGCGGGCTGCCTGCATCGCCTTCTGGATAGCAACCGGCACTTCGCGCGCCTTGCCATATCCGAATCCGACCTTGCCGCGGCCGTCGCCCACGACGGTGAGCGCGGTGAAGCCGAACTGGCGACCGCCCTTCACGACTTTGGCAACGCGATTCACGGCTACGAGCTTCTCGATGTACTCGTCGGTCGCCGCAGCTTTTTCAACTCTGGCCATTTAGCTTTTCCTCGAGAGTTCTTAGAACTCAAGCCCGTGTTCGCGCGCCGCATCGGCCAAGGCCTTGATGCGACCGTGATATTTGAAACCCGAGCGATCGAACGCGACCTGCTTGATGCCGGCCGCCTTCGCCTTCTCGGCGATCGCCTTGCCGACCGCCGCGGCAGCGGCGACGTTGCTGGTGCCCTTGAGATCGGCGCGCACGTCTTTCTGCAGCGTCGAAGCCGCAGCCAGCACCTTCGACTGCGTGTCGAAGATCTGCGCATAGATGTGCTGCGACGTGCGATGCACCGACAGGCGCAACGCCTTCAGCTCGCGAATCTTGGCGCGTGCGCGCGCTGCGCGACGCAGCCTCTGGACGTTCTTGTTCATCACTCGTTACCTAATACGTTCAATGAAAGCAGTGAGCGGTCTTCAGCGCGGCCCTGGCCGCGACCCCGATCACTTCTTCTTCGCTTCCTTCAGCTCGATCTTCTCGCCGCCGTAGCGCACGCCCTTGCCCTTGTAAGGCTCCGGCGGACGGAAAGCGCGGATGTCCGCTGCTACCTGGCCGACGCGCTGCACGTCCACGCCCTTCACCAGGATCTCGGTCTGGCTCGGCGTCTCGATGGTGATGCCTTCCGGCGCCTCATAGACGACCGGATGCGAGAAACCCAGCGTCAGGTTCAGGTTCTTGCCCTGCGCCTGTGCGCGGTAGCCGACGCCGACCAGCTCGAGCTTGCGCTCGTAGCCCTTGCTGACGCCTTCCACGATGTTCGCCAGGTGCGCCCGCGTGGTGCCCGCGAGCATGTCGGCTTCGCGCTCTGCGCTCACCTTCTCGATCGTCAGGATGTTGGCGTCCTGCACGATCTTGACGTGCCGGCTGTTCAGGCCCAGCGTCAAGGTGCCCTTGGCACCCTTCACCGTGACCGCCTCGGCGCTGATGGTGGCGGTGACGCCCTGCGGCAGGGGCACCGGCTGCTTTGCTACTCGTGACATGTGATCTGACCCGTTAGGAAACGATGCAGAGCACTTCGCCGCCGTGGCCGGCCGCGCGTGCTTGGGCGTCGGTCATCACACCCCGCGAGGTGGAGACGATCGCAATACCCAGACCGCCGAGAATCGTCGGCAGCTCATCCTTGCCCTTGTAGACACGCAGGCCGGGACGGCTCACGCGCTCCAGGCGGTCGATGACCGGGCGGCCCTGGTAATACTTCAGCTGCACGGCCAGGGTGGGCTTGCCATCCTGCGCGGCCGAAGAAAAGTCTTCGATGTAGCCTTCATCCTTCAGGACTTTCGCAATTGCCAGCTTCACCTTGGAAGCCGGCGCCACGATCTCGGGCTTGCCCGAGGACTGGCCGTTGCGAATGCGGGTCAGGAAATCGGCGATCGGATCCGTCATGCTCATGTGGTGCTCCAGTGGTACCAGCTGTTACCAGCTGGCCATCCCGAGGCCCGGAATTTCGCCACGCATGGTGGCTTCACGCAGTTTCTGGCGGGCAAGACCAAATTTGCGGTACACGCCGCGCGAACGCCCGGTGATCTGGCACCGGTTGCGCTGGCGGATCTTGCTCGAGTCGCGCGGCATTGACTGCAGCTGGGCGACCGCAGCTTCGCGCTCGGCGGGCGAGCTGGTCGGCTTGCGGATGATTTCCTTCAGCTTCGCACGCTTGACAGCGTAACGCTTGACCAGCTTGGCGCGCTTGGCTTCGCGATTCAGCATCGATGTCTTGGCCATAACTAAACCTGAGCTTTCCGGGTTACTTGCGGAACGGAAAATTGAATGCTTCGAGCAACGCCCGGCCCGACTTGTCGTCCGGCGCCGTGGTCGTGATCGTGATGTCCATGCCCCGGATCGCATCGATCTGGTCGTAGGCGATCTCCGGGAAAATGATCTGTTCCTTGACGCCGAAGTTGTAGTTGCCCTGGCCGTCGAAGGAACGCGCGCTCACGCCGCGGAAGTCACGGATACGCGGCATGGCGATGTTCACCAGCCGATCCAGGAATTCGTACATGCGGGCGCCGCGCAGCGTGACCTTGCAGCCGATCGCCAGGCCGTCGCGCAATTTGAAAGTCGCGACCGACTTGCGCGAACGCGTCACCAGCGGCTTCTGGCCGGTGATCTTGGTCAGATCGGCCACCGCGTTGTCCATGATCTTCTTGTCGGCGACCGCTTCGCCCACGCCCATGTTGACCGTGATCTTGGTGATCTTCGGCACCTGCATGACGTTCGCCAGTCCCAGGCTCTTGCGCAGCTCGGGGACGACTTTCTCGCGGTAATGCTGTTCCAGTCTTGCCATTGTCATTTCACCTTAGGCGTCCACGACTTCCTTGTTGGACTTGAAGAAGCGCACCTTGCGGCCGTCGGCGAGCGTGCGGATGCCCACGCGGTCGCCCTTCTTGGCCACCGGGTTCCACAGCATCACGTTCGACAGGTCGAGCGCGGCTTCCTTCTCGATGATGCCGCCCTGCACGTTCTTCTGCGGGTTCGGCTTGGTGTGGCGCTTGACCATGTTCACGCTTTCCACGATCACCTGGCCTTCGAGCATTTTGACGACCGTGCCTCGACGGCCCTTGTCGCGGCCGGCGATCACGACGACTTCGTCACCTTTACGAATCTTGTTCATAGCTGTCTTTAGAGCACTTCTGGCGCGAGCGAAATGATCTTCATGAACTGCGACGTACGCAGCTCGCGCGTCACGGGTCCGAAGATACGGGTGCCGATCGGCTCGAGCTTCGGGTTCAGCAGCACCGCGGCGTTGCCGTCGAAGCGGATCATCGAACCGTCCGGACGGCGCACGCCGAACTTGGTACGCACCACTACGGCGTCGTACACCTCACCCTTCTTCACCTTGCCGCGCGGAATCGCATCGCGCACGCTGACCTTGATGACGTCACCGACGGTGGCGTAGCGGCGCTTGGAGCCGCCCAGCACCTTGATGCACACCAGGCTGCGGGCGCCGCTGTTGTCGGCGGCATTGAGCATCGTCTGCATCTGGATCATGGCGTGGTCCCCTGGGTCTGGATCGCACGGCTGACCACGCGCACCAGACGGAAGCTCTTGTGGCGCGACAACGGACGGCACTGCTCGATGGTCACCACATCGCCCTCGCGGCTCTCGCCGTTCTCGTCGTGGGCGAGGAAACGGGTGCTGCGACGCAGGTACTTGCCATACACCGGGTGCGGCACGAACCGCTCCACTTCCACGGTGATGGTCTTCTGCATCTTGTTGCTGACGACCTTGCCCGTCAGGGTCTTGGCGGCCTTCGCCGACGCTTCCGCCGCGGCCGGTTTCGCTTGCTTGCTCATGCTCACTTACCCTTTGCCGCAGCGGCCGGGGCCGCGCGACGCTGCTCGGCCTGCACAGTCTTCAGGCGCGCGATGTTGCGACGGACCTTGGTGAACTGGTCGGGCTTCGCCGCCTGGCCGGTCGCCCGGGCCATGCGGAGATTGAATTGCTCGCGGCGCAGATCCAGCAGCTCTTTCTGCAGGTCCGCAGCCGTCTTCTGGCGGTACTCTTTGGCGCTCATTTAGCGAACCTGCCGCGTGACGAACTGTGTATCCACCGACAACTTCGAGGACGCCAGGCGGAACGCTTCGCGAGCGATCGCTTCGGTCACGCCTTCCATCTCGAACAGCACTTTGCCGGGCTTGACCTTGGCCACGTAGTACTCGACGTTGCCCTTGCCGCTGCCCATACGCACTTCCAGCGGCTTCTTGGTGATCGGCACGTCCGGGAACACGCGCACCCAGATCTGGCCGCCGCGCTTCACGTAACGAGTCATCGCACGACGTGCCGCTTCGAGCTCGCGCGAGGTCATGCGCGCGCGGCTGGTCGCCTTCAGGCCGAACTCGCCGAAAGCGACGTAGTTGCCGCCCTGCGCGAGACCGCCGTTGCGGCCCTTGAACGCCTTGCGGTACTTGGTTCTTTTAGGTTGCATCATGATGAATTACTCCGGACGACGTGAGCCCAACGGCTCTCAGGCCGTCGCCTCCGCCGCCGGCGTTGCTGCCTGGGCGTCCGCGCCTTCCACCGCCGGCGCTTCCGGCTGGTTGAAGACCTCACCTTTGAAAATCCAGACCTTCACGCCGATGATGCCGTACGTGGTCTTGGCTTCCGCCAGACCGTAGTCGATCTCGGCACGCAGGGTGTGCAGCGGCACACGACCTTCGCGATACGACTCCGTACGCGCGATTTCCGAACCGTTCAGACGGCCCGAAGCGCGCACCTTGATGCCGAGCGCACCAATGCGCATCGTGTTCGTCACCGCACGCTTCATGGCGCGACGGAACATCACACGGCGCTCGAGCTGCTGCGCGATGCCGTCAGCGACCAACTGCGCATCGAGCTCGGGCTTGCGGATCTCGGCGATGTTCAGGCGCACGTCGGCGACCGGCATCTTCATGATCTTCGCGACCTGGCCGCGCAGCTTCTCGATATCCTCGCCCTTCTTGCCGATCACGATGCCCGGACGCGCCGTGTGGATCGTGATGTTGATCTTGCGCGCGGCGCGTTCGATCTGCACCCGGCTCACCGATGCTTCGACGAGCCTCTTCTTCAGGAACTCGCGCACCAGGAAATCGGCGTACAGATGCGCGGGGAAGTTCTTCGTGGACGCAAACCACTTGGAGCTCCAGTCGCGCGTGATGCCGAGGCGAAACCCGATCGGATTGACTTTCTGACCCATGATTGACTCGCTGTAGCTTCCGCTCGTCGCCTACCGTTAATCCTTCTTGCCGTCGCCAACGGTCACGATGATGTGACTGTTGCGCTTCCAGATCCGCGTACCGCGGCCCTTGGCGCGAGCGGCAAAGCGCTTCAGCACGGGGGCGGCGTCCACGGTGATCGTCTGGACCTTCAGCTCGTCGACATCGGCGCTGAGATTGTTCTCGGCGTTGGCGATGGCGGACTCGAGCACCTTGCGCACCAGCTCGGCGCCCTTCTTGGGCGTGAAGCGCAGCGTGTTGAGCGCCTGCCCCACCGGCTGGCCGCGCACCATGTCGGCGATCAGCCGGCACTTCTGCGGAGAAATCCGCGCGTACTTCAGTTTGGCTGCAACTTCCACGATCAGCCTCCCTTCTTGTCGCCCGAGTGGGACTTGAACGTGCGCGTCGGCGCAAATTCACCCAGCTTGTGGCCGACCATGTTTTCCGACACCAGCACCGGCACGTGCTGACGGCCGTTGTGCACGCCAATCGTCAGGCCCACCATGTCCGGCAGAACCATGGAACGGCGCGACCAGGTCTTGATCGGACGACGGTCATTCTTCTCCGCGGCAACGCGCACCTTCTTGGCGAGATGCAGATCGACGAACGGACCCTTCTTAATCGAACGAGGCACTGTCAGCTCCTCAATTAGTTGCGGCGGCGCAGGATCATGCCGGCCGTGCGCTTGTTGCGGCGAGTCTTCTTGCCCTTGGTGTTCCAACCCCACGGACTGACGGGATGCGGATTACCTTGAGGGGACTTGCCTTCGCCGCCGCCGTGCGGGTGATCGACCGGGTTCATGGTGA
>DATMEZ010000055.1:0-8226 GCA_035556415.1 Povalibacter sp. | reverse complement strand
ACTCGGCGGACCTGCGACGCTCACCCGCATCGAGGATCTCGACGACGCGGAAGCGTTCTTCGATCGTTTGGCAGACATCGAGACCACGGGCGACCTGGAAGATGTCGCGCGACTGGAGGACCAGCTGCAGAGGCTGTTCGCCAGTTCGCAGATTCATGGACAGCCGCGCGTCGAGCTCATGACTGTCCACGCCGCCAAGGGCCTCGAGTTCGATACCGTGATTCTTCCCGGGCTGCAGCGCCATACTCGCGCCGAAGACCGGGAGCTGCTGCGATGGACTCGCATTGCCGGCGCGGATGGTGGGATGGTGCTTGCTCCCGTCAAGGCGGAAGGCAGCGAGGGAGATCCGATCTATCGCTGGATCGAGCTGCTGGAACGCCAGCGCGTGCTGCGTGAGCGCGCTCGTCTACTGTACGTGGCTGTCACGCGCGCCAAGCGCAATTTGCATCTGCTCGGTACGGTGAAGGCGACCACACGGGACGGAGAAGTTTCGATCCAGGAGCCGCGCAAAGGCTCGATGCTGCGGATGTTGTGGAAGGCGGTGGAGCCGGCCTTCGATGCAGCAACGCCCGAGGTCGACGCATCGACGGCCTATCCTTCGGTCGCTGCGCAGAAATTGCGCCGCCTGCCTTTGCCATGGACTGCGCCGGACTTGCCGGCCGTGCTGCAACCGACGGCAACACCGATCGTCGATCTGGAGATGCAGCGGCCGGTGTTCGACTGGGCCACCGAGACCAGCCGACATATCGGCACACTGCTGCATCGAGAACTCGACCGCCTGTGCCGGCGCGGCGCACAGCCCTCCAGCGAAGAACTGCAGGCATCGCGTGAGCGCCTGTCCGTCGAGCTGGCCGAACTCGGCGTTCCGCAGGATCGATGCGCAGCCGCTACGGACCGCGTGATCGTGGCGATGGAACGCACGCTCGGCGACCGGCGCGGCCGCTGGGTGCTCGGCATCGACGGTGATATCCGCGAAGCGCAATCCGAATTCGCACTGAGCGGCGCAATCGACGGCCGGATCGTACAGGGTGTCATCGACCGCACCTTCGTGGACGAGGCTGGCACACGCTGGATCGTCGACTACAAGACCAGCTCGCACGAAGGCGGCGGACTCGAAGCTTTCCTCGACGAGGAGGTCAACCGCTACCGCGACCAGCTGGCTCGTTACGCCAGGCTGATGAGCTTGTTCAGGAGCGCCGAGCCGGTGAGGGCGGCGCTGTATTTCCCGCTGCTGCGAGCGTGGCGGGAAGTCGAGGTGTGAGCCTGCTCCGGAGCCTCTAGGAGCTTCTAGGGCTTCGTAAGAGTAGCTTCGTTCGACGGCGGTGCGGTTGCGGTCGGGGTATCTCGTTTCGGGACCGCCGTGAATCCGTCCCTGGAGGCTGCCACAAAAACATCCTGTTTTTGAGGCTCCCGAAACGAGATACCCCGACCGCAACCGCGGCAACCGAATACTTCGGTGGCGCTCGGAAAGGGTGCCTCGGAAAGAAGGCATGGGAAAGCGTTACGTGATGGCCCTGAGCCACTGTGTCGATCTCCCGCCCGCGGCGCGTGGGCGGGAGTGACGAACAAGCCTTAAGCGTTGCTAGCTCTCCAGCAACATCTTCACCAGATTCGGCATTCCCGCGCCCTGATGCATCCGGTCGCGCTTCAGGTCGGTGCAGGCGTGCATCAGGATGTCCTTGACCTTGTCGGGATAGCCGATGAATTCCTTGCGCACCGACAGGAAGCAGGCGACCACGCCGGCGACGTGCGGGGCAGCCATGCTGGTGCCGCTCATGGCCACGTAGAGATTGTTTCGCAGCACGACTTTCGGATTCGCACCGGCGCGGCACGAGACGATGCGTTCGCCGGGCGCCACCACGTCAGGCTTGCAGCGGCCGTCGGCGGTCGGGCCGCGGGAGCTGAAGTACGAGACGCCGTACAGGTGTGGCTTGGATTTGTGGATCGAACCTACGGCGATGGATTCGTCCAGGTTGGCCGGATCGCCGATGGACAGGTCGACGTTCAGGCCGACGGCGTCCTCGCCCTGTTGCAGTTCCAGGTAACCCTCGTTGCCGGCGGCCAGCACCACCACCACGCCCTGGCGCCACAGCTTGCGCAGCTGCTTGCAGATCGGCGTATCGCCGCAGCCGAACGTTTCGGGATCGAAGGCGCCGCCCAGGCTGAGGTTGACGCCGTGGATCACCAGCGAGGAGGCGTTGCGATTGAGATCGTAGATGTGGTCCAGCGCCTTGATGATCTTGGCGTCGCTGCCGCGGCCATCGTCGTCCAGCACCTTGTAGCTGCGCAGCTTCACGTCGGGAGCGATGCCGGAAATGCCCAGGTTCGGCATTCCGCCGGCGATGATGCCGCAGACGTGCGTGCCGTGGCCGTTGCGATCCACGCCGATCTTCGGACGCTGCTTGGGATCCCATTCCACGACCGGGCCGGGCTTGAGGCAGTCGTAGACATTGGCGATGTTGGAACGCGCGGTGCCGTAGCCGAAATGCGGGTGCAATGGATCGATGCCGGAGTCGAGCACCGCCCAGGTGATGCCCTGGCCCTGAGCCTGGTAGCCGCGGTGCGCCGTGGCGGCCTGCAGGACATCGATGGACTGATCGAGCAGGGCGCGCTTGCGTGCATTCTGGAAGACGCGATAGACGGCATCCAGGTGCAGTTCGTTCGATAGACGCTCGACTTCCGAACGCGTCAGTTTTGCGGAGACGTAGCCTGACAGCGCTTCGAGATCGATGTCGTCGGCGCTCAGTCGCGGCTTGGAATCACGGATGGCGTGATTGATCCATTCCACGACTTCCGAGCGGACCTCGTCGGCCGAGCGCGACTGGGTGCCATCCCACTGATCGCGCAACTCGATCAGTACGGGGTGGCGATCCTCCTGGGTGCTGTTCTCCATGCTGCTGACCAGGTCGCGCGCAATCGTGAATGGCGCGATGCGCTGGAATAGCTCGCGGTCGATGGCGGCACGCACCGGGCCGCGCACTTCCGATAAACGCAGGTAGCCGCTGCCCGAATGCGGATCGCGCGGCGAATCGGTGTTCCATTGCACGAAGTCTTCGACGGCAACGCCGTTGATAGCTGCATAGTCGCCGGCCAGCCGTTTGTCAGCGCACACCGGGTCGAGCGGATCGGCGACGTTCACCCAGCGTTTCACGACCGGCGGCACGGCCAGGCCTTTCTTCTGGCCGGTGATGATCTTCAGCTGATCCTGTACTTCCTTGAGCCCGAGCGGCGAGCCGATGGTCACGAACAGATCGATCTCGAACTGGTCGGCCGGCAGGCTCATCAGCGCGTCGTAGGCGATCATCGAACCCTGGCTGTGGGCGATGACGACGAACGGACCGCCGCCGGTACGCAGTCGCGTAAGCACGCTTTCGCGCATCAGTTCCCGCCGCTCCTTGACGAACAGGAACTCGTGCACGTCTTTCAGGAAGGCCTTGGTGATGCGGCGGGTGATGAATTCGCGCAGCGGCTTGGGCAGCGGCAGCACGCGGGTGTGATAGTCGGCTGCGCTGATGTCGGCGCGATCGGTCTGCGGCAACGCTTGCCGGGCGATGCGCTCCAGCACCTCCCGCTCACGCTTGGATGCATTGGCCGGCACCAACGGCTCGACGCCCTCGGCCGGATCCGCCAGTGCACGAATCGCCAGGCTGCCTTCTTCGGTGCGGCTGCCGTCCTGGGTCGAGTCCGCCATCTTGCAGGAGGCCTTGGTCGGCTCCGGGTAGAAGATGCGGTTGACCCAGTAGGCGAGGCGGCTGCGCTCGCCGAGATTGAAGCCGAACAGCGCCTCGTCCCATTGGCACTTGAGGGTCTCGGCCGTCGGCTTGTTGCCGATGCCGTGGACGTAAACGATGGTTCGCGCCCGGCCGGCTGTTTCGGCGCCCACGTCCGAGGCGGCGACGCTTCGAGCCGCAAGCGGCGCGCGGCGCGAGGTCCGCTGCGAGGCGGTTTTCGAGGTTGCTTTTTTTCTTCGTACCGGCGCGCGCTTGCTTGCCACTTGGATGCTCCCTGATTCTTTTGAGACGACCGCGACATTGCAGCGTCGCTGCTGCAGCATCTACCGGATGGTTGTATACGGCGGCCAGTGTACTGAAGGCCGAGACCGCCAGGGAGCGCCTGGAGGCGATCGATAAGCTGCTGATTCCGCCCGAGATCCCGGTCTTTCATCCACGGCCGATGGGCGCTTTCGCCGCCCGCCGACCAAACGAACGTTCCGCGGTGCGTTGCACCCGCTACTACGTTTCGTACGACGGGACTGACGGGACACTCCACGCTTGCTAAGCGGCAGCGGTGCTGGCAGCTTGTCAGCGTCCCAGACCATGAAGCCAGGCGGCACGTTGCCGGAATTGCGTTACGTTTTTCGTAGCGGGGAATGGCGCCATGAACACGATCTCCTCGGACCTGTCGGGTGCGGCCTGCGATCGGGTACGACCGGTCGTTGCCGGGCTGATGCTGGCCTCGCTGCTCCTGGGTTCCCAGGCCACGGCACAGCAACAGACTGCGGCGTCGGAACGCAAAGCGGCCGTCCTGAAAATACAGGAGTTCAGTTTTTTCTATCGCAGCCGCGTAGCGGCATTGTCCTGCAGCGACGTGGAGCGTCGCGTCGCGACCATCATGATGGCGCTCGGCGCGAGAGACGACGTCAACGTCAGTGCGACCGGCTGCGAGACCGTGGTGTTACCGGACGAGCCGCTGGATGCGCGCATGACGCGATCCGACTCCGATCCGTGGCAGATCGGCGGCCCGGGTCGATGGGGCACCTCCTCGGATCGATGGCAGACCCCGTCCGATGCCATGCGCGGCCGCAATCCTCGCCGTGAGCAGTCCACTCACGTACGCATCCGCGTCATGCTGCCGATCGAAGTGACGCCGGAGGTGCTGGAGGAGATAAGAAGAGACAAGTCGCGGCGCGAGCTGATATCGAGAGTGACCCGCAATCCGGCCGCCAGTCTCAATGACCCGATCCTGTTCCCGGCGCAGCGCCGGCTGGTCACGCTGTCGAATCGCACGCTCAAGCTCGAACCCCAGGAATGCGAGTTGCTGGAGCAGATGTCCTCGGGTGTCTTCCGGAAGCTGAACATGCGTGTGGTTCGCAGCACCAGCTGCGATCACGATCAGATTGGGCACACCACGCCACAGGCCGTCGTGGAGACGCTCATGCCGATATTCGAGAAAAGTCCCCCGGCCGGCGGCAGCGGCGAGTCCGATCCGGGTGTGCCTGCCGCTTCCGAAACACCGTCTTCCGAGCCGGCGTCCGAAACGCCGCCCCAATGAACGCGGCTTACATCGTGCCGGCGATCGAGAACGGCCGCCGTCCCTGTTCGTCGGCCGGTCCGAGATACTGCAGCGTGTCGCTGATCGACTTCGGCGCATCGGGCCGCGTTGCCACGACGCCCTCGATCACGTAGCTGCGATCCGGCTTCAGCCGTACCGCTCCGACGATCTCCAGCGGCCCGCCGAGATCGGACAGCATGCCGACCACTTCGCCCTCGGTCTGCTCGCCGTCGAAGCTCGCCGTGTAGCTGCCCAGGTTCGCCGGCCGGCGCGCCGGTCCGGTCAGATCGAGGGTCTCGAGCGTGCCTTCGGCCTGGGTGGGCCAGCCCTTTTCGAGCGTCAGGGACGCCAATTTGAGATTGATCGTGCCGCTCCAGCCGCCAGGAGCTGCTGCCGGGGGTAACGCAGAGAGGGGGAGTGAAGCCGTGACCTGCTCGAGACGGATGCGGCCCGAAGTCAGCGTGACGGTGGTCTGCGCGAAACCGTCGCTGCGCTTCATCTCCACATCCGCTTTGACGCGCGCGATAAACAGCGGCAGCACGTGCAGATTCCAGCGTGCGCTACCCAGTGAAATGTTGCCTGCCTGCAGGAGCTGCGCGCTGCCGCGCCACACGGTGCCTTCGACGCCCGCAGCACTGATGGCAGGTGCAAGGCGCGACACGAGCACGGTTGCCGGCAAGGTTGCCAGCGCGAACACCACGTAGGCGAGGATGCCCAACACGGCCAGCGGCCAGATACGTTTCATTGATCGTTGCAGCCCTTGCGTCAGCTGCTGGCGCGATTCAGGACCAGGCTGGCATTCACCAGACCCGGTTGCCCGGTGCGGTCGATGGTGGCTGATTCGATGCTGACCGAGTGCGTCTGCTGCAGGTTGCCGAGGCATTTCACCAGGACATCGAAGGACGCCGCTTCCAGGCGCACGCGAATACCGGTTTCGCCGTTCGGCGTCTGGCCGGTCAGTGAGGTGCCCAGGCCGCATTCGCGCGCCGTGCGGTCGACCAGCACGACCAGCGATTCGCCGGCGGGCGCCGTGGATAGTGGTTGGTTCGCACCGAGTGTCTGCACTTCGCCAACGACGCTGCGCAGCCACGCGAGATCCGCTTGCTTGCGCGCGACACGCTCGCTGCTGTCGTTCAGCGCCTTGTAGAACGGACCGAGCGCCAGCGTATAGATCGCGACCAGCACGACCAGCACGCTGCCGACGGCGACCAGCACGCGTTCGCGAGGATTGAGGGAGAAGAACCAGCTCTTCAGATTCTGCAGCAGCGCGTCCATGCTCAGGCTCCCGATTGCTTGAGCTTCAGCCGGCCTTCGATCTTCGAGTCGCGCGGATTGGCCGACTGGATCTCGGTGGTATAGCCGCGCTCGCTGGCCACGTGTTGAATCTTGTCCAGCGCATCGACCGAGGGTGCCAGCACCCGCAGGTCGGTGGTCTTGTCACGATAGGAGAGTGCTTCGATGTTGGTGCCGGGCGCTTGTGCAAGGGCTTCTCCCAATGCACCCAGCGTTGCGATCACACCGTCCGTGGGGCCACCGCCGCGCAGTGCGTTGAGTCGCATTTCAACCTGCTTGCGTGCGCTGCCCGGGGCGGGCACCGGCGCGCCTGGCATGGCCTGCTGAAACAACTGGGTGATCTCACCGTCGAGCCGGGCCTCGGTGCGCTGCAGATCGAAGTACTGGAACACCTTGAGCCCGGCGTGCAGCAGCAGGAAGGCTACCGCGAGCAGGGCGGCGTAGCGCCAGGGTAGGAAGGAGATGTTGAGCCGGGTCTTGGCGGCGTAACGTCCCTGCAGCAGGTTGATGGGCGGGCTTTGCAGTGCATTCGCTGCCAGCAGCGCCAGCGGTCCGTCCGGCAGTAACTTCAGTTGCAGGCTGGCAGTGAATTCGCGCAGGCCTTCGAACAAGTCGCGGTCGCGCTCATAGACATCTTCGGTCAGGTAGATGGTGACGTGCTCACGCGCATCGTCGCCATCAGCCAGTGCCAGTTGCAGCGCCTCGATCAGCGGTTCGACATCGAGCACGGCGCCGGGAGAGTTTTCGCGTCGGACGTAGACGCGCGCGCCGTCGATCAGCAGCGTCACGCCGTTCGGTGTAATCGGCAATGCGGAGGTTTCGGCGTAAATGGCTTCCGCGTACAGACCGGCTTCACGCAATGTCGTTTGCCAGCGCGTCATCAGTTCGTGGGAGACCGCGGCGACCGGCGTGCCCGGGCGACCCTCGCGACGACCTACGGCGAAGTGCAATTCTTCGACGTCGGTGGCCATCTGCTCTTCGAGCGCGAACGGCACGACCTGCAACAGCTTGGCACCGCTCTTGAGCGGCAGCACCGGCTCGGCCAGGTACACATCAGTGCCGGGAACGAACACTACGATCTTGCGTCCGCCGGCCAGCGCAGCAACATTCGCCAAGGGACCGGACTGCAAATTGCCTTGCCGTGCGCCGTTGCCGTCCATGACGAGCCACTCGGCTTCGTGCATGACGGTGTCCGACGCACCTGGGTTTTGATCCGTCGCCGCGGCCGGCGTGGACGCGGACTTGAATCGGATGACCAGAGCTTGCGTCATCAGGCGCTTCCGAAGCTTCTTAGAATGGGACGCACGAGATTGGAGCCGTTCGCGCGATACAACAGACTGTACAGGGTGAACTGGGTAGTGCCAATAGTGACCCAGATGGTGGCGCGGAAGTACGAACTGTCCTCGCCGTACACCTTGCTGCCGCCGCTGCCGCCCAGCTGCTGCTTCTGTTCGGGAGTCAGGCGGCTTTCGAATTCCTGCAGGCTGGGATAGCAGCGCTGCTTGCGCAGTTCGGCAGTGTTGTCCTTGGCCGGCGTGAACTCGCGCTGCCCGGTGGTCAGCGAATCGAGCACTTCCGGCGGCGCCGTGCACAGATTGATGGGCGTGTTGGCGGGCAGGGCGGTGACGAACGGCTCCAATCTCTGATAGCGCTCCAGGCCGA
>DATMEZ010000054.1:0-31602 GCA_035556415.1 Povalibacter sp. | reverse complement strand
GATCAGGGGCGGGTCGTGACCCAGGGCGGGATCGAGCTGGTGAGTCTGCACCCCGAACTGCGTGCGATCGTCGGGCCGGATGCCGTGGGTTCGGTGGTGACGGGAGTCGTTGCCGCAGCCGATCCGCAGACCGGCCTTGCGGCCATCAGCGTCGGCAACGGCACACTGAATGCGACCATGAGAGATGCGCGCCCCGGCGCACTTGTGCGAGTTCAATTGCTGGCGCGCGACGTGATTCTTGCCACGTATCGGCCGGAGGGGCTGAGCGTACGTAACATGCTGGCGGGTACCATCGCCGCCATCTCGGACGACGATGCAGATACTGATCTGGTGAGCGTCGATGTGGGCGGTGCGACCGTGCTGTCGCGAGTTACACGAGCCGCGCTTCAGTCGCTCGCGCTACGACCGGGCATGCCGATCTGGGTGCTGGTCAAAGCCGTTTCGATTCGCGGTCACGCATTTCCCGCGCCGCGCGCTGCCGATTGAATTGAGCGACCGGCGCAAGGCGCTCCGGCCCGGTCGTCTTTGCGGACCCCTTTCGAAGTCACCAGTTGCTGACGCAGCGCCAGCAACCACCGTTTGTTGCCGAGCTACCGGATCGGCAGTTCCCTGGACTTCTGCACCGTTCGCAATGCGAAGCTGGAATGGACCCGGGCCACGCCGGGCAGCCGCGTCAGGTATTTGCTGTGCAGGCGCTCGAAATCCGCGGTATCGGCGACGACCACGCGGACCGAGTAGTCGTAGTCACCCGTCATCAGGTAGCACTCCATGACTTCCGGGATCTTGCGCACCGCGTCCTCGAAGCGGCGCAGGTCGACTTCGTCCTGGCGGTCCAGCGTGATGTTGACGAATACGTTCACCGGGCAGCCGGCGCGCTGCTGATTGATGGTGGCGGTGTAGCCCTCGATCAGTCCGGATTCCTCCAGCGCACGCACCCGGCGCAAACAGGCGGACTCCGACAGGTTGACGCGCTCGGCCAGCGTGCTGTTGGCGATCCGGCCATCGAGCTGCAGCGCCTGCAGGATGGCGCGATCGAAGCGATCGAGTTTCATGGGCGCAAGAATCCTCTGGGCGGGCGGCGAAATCCGGAGGATTCTGCCACGTTTGTTGAGGTTTAGCCTGAATAATGCAATCTGCTGCGAGGCCGGCCCTCTACAGTAGGGTCCACCCCGGAGGCCTCTTCAAGCGAGCGGTTGCATGCGCATCGGCGTTCCGAAAGAGATCAAGAATCACGAATATCGTGTGGGATTGGTCCCTGCCGGCGTGCGCGAGTTGGTCAGGGACGGCCACGAAGTGCTGGTGCAGAGCGCCGCCGGGGCCGGCATCGGCGTCGACGATGCCGCGTATCAGGCAGCCGGCGCCAAGGTCATCGCCGCCGCCGCCGATGTTTTTGCAGCGGCGGATCTGGTCGTGAAGGTCAAGGAGCCGCAGCTGGCCGAGTGCAGGATGCTGCGTCGCGGACAGACCCTGTTCACGTACCTGCACCTGGCGGCCGATGCCGCGCAGGCCAAAGCGTTGATGGCCTGCGGCGCAACGGCCATCGCCTACGAAACCGTGACGGCTCCGGACGGCTCGCTGCCGTTGCTGACGCCGATGAGCGAAGTTGCGGGCCGCATGTCGGTGCAGGTTGCCGCGACACAACTGCAAAAGGCGAACGGCGGCCTCGGCGTGTTGCTGGGCGGCGTGCCGGGCGTTGCGCCGGCCAAGGTGGTGATTCTCGGCGGCGGTGTTTCCGGCGCCTGCGCTGCCGAGATGGCGACGGGCCTGCGTGCCGACGTCACCATCGTGGACAAGTCTCTCCAACGCCTGCGCCTACTCGATGAGATCTTCGGCGGTCGTCTCAAGACGATGGCCTCGACCACCGAGGCGATCGAATCGCTGGTGATACAGGCCGACCTGGTGATCGGCGCGGTGCTGGTTGCCGGCGCTGCCGCTCCCAAGCTGGTAACGCGCGCCATGGTCGGCAAGATGAAGCCCGGCGCCGTGATGGTGGATATCTCCATCGACCAGGGCGGCTGTTTCGAGACCAGCCGGCCAACCACCCACGCGGATCCAACCTTCGTCGTCGATGGTGTCGTGCATTACTGCGTGACCAACATGCCCGGCGCGGTGCCGCGTACGTCGACATTCGCACTCACCAACGCAACGCTGCCCTACGTCAAGGCGCTGGCCTCGCTCGGTACGGAAAAGGCGCTGGAGCGCGATTCGCATCTGGCGCGTGGCCTGAATGTATTCGATGGTGCGATCACGCACGAGGCGGTGGCGCGCGATCTCAACCTGCCTTATCGACCGTATTCGTCCGCGTCGGCGCATGCTGCCTGACCGGCCTGTCGAGCTCCTTGCATCCGTAGTCTCTGTGTGATCCCCACTAGCCCGCTGTGAGCGGGCTCTTTTTTGCGGCTGGAATTACATGGGGATCACTCTCCGCGTATTCCGCCCGTGGAGATCACCACACACCTCCTCTGGCGCCGATCCTGGTCGCATCTGGCCGGCAGTTGATGTCCGCCAAGGTACGAAGTTGTAACGTGGCCACGCAGGCGCGAGTGCGCACAGCGGTTTGAATTGACGGCGAGCGCCTGCATACTGCGGTCCCATGCTCGACCGCATCACTCCCATCAACAAAGCGCTGATCCTCGCCAACCTGGTCGTTTTCGGGCTGCAGTATCTGCTCGGCGGGTTCCTGGACATTCATTTCGCGCTGTGGCCGCCGCAGGCGGCGCAGTACGGCTATCCGCACTTCCAGGTGTGGCAGCTGCTGACCTACGGCTTCATGCACGGCGGCTTCACGCACCTGTTCTTCAACATGTTCGCGCTCTTCATGTTCGGCTCGGACATCGAGCGGCTGTTCGGGCCGAAGCGCTATCTCATTTATTACCTGGTCTGCGTGGTCGGCGCGGCCGCCATGCACCTGATCGTCGTCACGGCGGCGAACATGCCGCCGCTGCCCACGGTCGGCGCTTCCGGCGGTGTGTTCGGCCTGCTGCTGGCGTTCGGCATGGCTTATCCACGGCGCATGATCATGCTGCTGTTCCCGCCGATTCCGATGCCGGCGTGGCTGTTCGTGACCTTGTACGGTGCGCTGGAGCTGTACTTGGGAATGACACAGACGGCGCAGGGCGTAGCGCACTTCGCGCATCTCGGTGGTATGGCGACGGGCTTCGTGCTGATCCGCTATTGGCAGGGTCAACGCCGCCGTCGTTGGCCGCCGAGCTGATCGTGCCGCAAGGAGCGGCAGAGCACGCCAGCGCCCCAGCTCGGGCAACCCAATCAGCGATCGGGCGTCGACTATCGGATGCGACCCTCATCGGATCCACACGCCGAGACGTGAGGCATGGTTGGACTCGTTACAACGAGGTCCAGCAGCGGCGCAGATGACGTGCCATTCAGCGAGCCCGGGGCCACTACGCGCCGGTTTGCAGCTCGAATCCTTCGTCCTTCCACCCGGTGATGCCGCCGATCATCAGTTTCACCGGTCGGCCGAGCTTCGCCAGGCGCGCCGCGCCCCGGTGTGCGCCATTGCAATGCGGGCCGGCGCAGTAGACGACGAACAGAGTCTGCGGCGGGTACGCGTTCAGCGTCGACTCGATGATCTTTCGATGCGGCAGACTGACAGCGCCGGGCACATGGCCCTGCGCGAACAGCTCGTGACTGCGCACGTCCAGCAGTACGAAATCCGGGCGGTCCGAGGCCATCGATTCGTGCACGTCCCAGCAATCGGTTTCGAAGCGCAACGCCGTTTCGAAATGTTGCAAGGCGCTGGCACTGTCGGCGGCGGCAATCTGGCTGACGGGAGAGGGCATGACGGTCTCCGATGCGGCTGATGGACTGAAAGGATACGGTGGGACGGTGCCGGACGGTGATGGCGTAAAAGACAGGTTTCGGTAATATCGCGCCATGACGATTCCAGAGTCGACCAGTACCCCGACCGGATGTTCGAGGCTGGGCTGCGGAGTGCGCAGACAAAGATGAGTCGTACGACACCCCGGCCCCATCTCGTCGTCGCCGTCGCCTACGACCGGCTCTGCACGTTTGAATTCGGCTGCGTGGTCGAACTGTTCGCCTTGCCGCGGCCGGAGCTGGACGTGCCGTGGTACCGCTTCGCCGTGTGTTCGGCGGAAGGCCGGTCGCTGCGTGCCGCAGGCGGCATCACTGTGTCCGCGCCTCATTCGCTGAAGATCCTCGATCGTGCTGACACGATCATCATTCCAGGTTGGCGCGATGCCGATGAGCCGCCGCCAGTCGAGCTGCTGAAAAAGATTCGCGCTGCGTACGAACGCGGAGCGAGAGTGTGCTCGATATGTTCCGGTGTCTTCGTGCTGGCTGCGGCCGGTGTGCTCGACGGCAAAACAGTAACGACACACTGGCGTTACGCACAGCGCCTGCAGAAGCGATATCCGGCCTTGCGGGTCGAGCCGAATGCACTCTATGTCGACCAAGGGCGGATCGTGACCTCGGCGGGCTCGGCGGCGGGGCTGGACATGCTGATCCACCTGGTTCGTCGCGATCACGGTCCGAAGGTCGCAAACATGGTGGCGCAGCGACTGGTGATTCCGCCGCATCGAGATGGCGATCAGGCGCAATTCGTGCCGCGACCGGTAGCGGGCGACGAGGCTGGGCGCCTGTCGCGGCTGCTCGACTGGGTTCGCGCAAATCTGAGCGTCAGGCACTCGGTCGCATCGCTATCGAAGCGGGCAAGCATGAGCCCGCGCACGCTGCTGCGTCGGTTCAAGGAGGCAACGGGGATGGCGCCCGGCGAATGGCTGGTGCGCGAGCGCATTGCAGCCGCGCGCGAGATGCTGGAATCCGGGCGGGTGCCGATCGGCAAAATTTCCGATCGCGCCGGCTTCGGCTCGCAGGAATCCTTCCGCCGCCACTTCCGTCTGCTCATGGGAGCGTCGCCCGTTGCCTATCGCCGCAGATTTCTGCGAACGTCAGAGGTGCCCTGACCGCAGCGTTTGGTAGCCGCGGGCGGCATTGCATTGAATGTGTGCGCTGGTACAACGCATCTGGCTGGTCGAATGCCGCACAACCCGTCTACCATTGCGGCATGACAAAAACATGGGATACGACCCCGGCGGCCGACGGCTTCCGGATGCCAGGTGAATTCGAACCGCACTCGGGCTGCTGGCTGCTGTGGCCGGAGCGAACCAGCAACTGGCGCATGGGCGCCAAGCCGGCCCAGCAGGCGTTCGCTGCAGTCGCCACGGCGATTGCAACCAGTGAGCCGGTTACGGTCGGGGTGTCGGCATCGCAGTTCGTGCAGGCGCGCTCGATGTTGCCGGATGCCATTCGCGTGGTGGAGCTGTCGAGCAACGATTCGTGGATGCGCGACGTCGGGCCGACCTTCGTCGTGAATCGCCGCGGCGAAGTGCGTGGCGTGGATTGGGTCTTCAACGCCTGGGGCGGGTTGAACGGCGGATTGTACTTCCCCTGGGACCAGGACGACCTGGTGGCGCGCAAGGTGCTCGAGATCGAGGGCCGCGACCGCTACCGTGCGCCGCTGATCCTCGAAGGCGGATCGATCCACGTGGACGGCGAGGGCACGCTCATCACCACCGAAGAGTGCCTGATGAACCCGAACCGCAATCCGCACCTGGACAAGGGTCAGATCGAGATCCTGCTGCACGAGTACCTGGGCGTGACCAGCGTCATCTGGCTAGGCAAGGGCGTGGTCAACGATGAGACCGATGGGCACGTCGACAATCTGTGCTGCTTCGCGCGCCCCGGCGAAGTGGTGCTGACATGGACGGACAACAAGCGTGACCCGCAGTACGAGATATCGATGGATGCGTACGAGCGCCTGACGACAGCGCGCGATGCGAAGGGCCGCAAGCTCAAGATTCACAAATTGCCGCAACCGGGTCCGTTGCTGCGCACGCGCGCCGAAGCCGTCGGCGTGGATACGGTCGATGGCGTTGCGCCGCGGCCGGCGAGCGAAAGACTGGCGGGTTCCTACGTCAATTTCTACATCGGAACTTCGGTCATCGTCATGCCGTTGCTGGATCCGAAGCGCGACAAACTCGCTGCGAAGCAGTTGCAGCGACTGTTCCCCGAGCGTCGGCTGATCGGCGTCCAGGCGCGCGAGATTCTGCTTGGTGGCGGCAACATCCACTGCATCACTCAGCAGGTTCCCTTGGGTCGTCGAGCGTCGGCGCGCAGCCGCAAATAGGACAAGCGCATGGCTCTACCGGTGATCGGCACTCGCCGCATGAGCAAGGAACAGTACGAACGGGTGCTGCCGTCGCTGCGCGATGCGCTGCTGAGTGCGCAATCCCGGCTGCAGAAAGACAAAGATTTCTCCCTGGCCGTCATCGTCACCGGATTTCCGACGGCGGGTCGCAGCGAGATCGTCAACCAGTTTCTGGAGTGGCTCGATCCCAAGCACATTCGTGTGCACGCGTTCGAGAAGATGCGCAAGCAGGCGCGTAGCTGGCCGCCGATGTGGCGTTACTGGAATACGCTGCCGGCGCGCGGCGAGATCGCCATCTACTTCATGGGCTGGTACGAGGATTTCATCCTCCCTGCATTGTTCTCGCCGAAGAAGGCCGGCAAGCACGAGCAACGGGTGATCGAGCGCATCAGGCAGCTGGAGCGGATGCTGCCGGCGGACAGGGTGCGCATTCTCAAGCTCCACCTGACGGTGAGCAGTCGAACGCAGCGCCAGCGCATCACCAGTCTGCGTTCGAGCAAGCTCACGCGCTGGCGCGTTACCCGCGAGGATCGCTGGCTGGTGAAACATCACGATGAAGTCGCCAGGGTGACCAAGCGCTGCCTGAAAGCGACGCACACCAAAGACAATCCCTGGCACGTAGTCGACGGCACCGATCCACAGCGCCGCTCGTTTGCCGCCGGCAATCTGCTGCTGGGCGAACTCGACCAGGGATTCAAGGCGGCGACGCGTGCGCCGGCCAGGCATCACTGGCCCGAAGACCGGCAATCCGCAGCCGTGCAGCTCGACTCGCGGCGCGCTGGCATTGCCGATGCGGCCAGCTTCCAGACCCGGCCGCTGGCCGGTGAAGTCGACGACGATGCATACAAGGTCGAGCTGGAACGCCTGCAAGGCCGGTTCGCTCTGCTGACGCGTCGCAGTGAGTTCCAGAAGCGCGGCGCAGTATTTGCCTTCGAAGGCATGGATGCGGCAGGCAAGGGCGGTGCCATCCGTCGACTGACTGCTGCGCTCGATGCGCGCCAGTACAACGTGATCCCCGTCTCGGCGCCCAATCCAGACGAGCTCGCTCATCCGTACCTATGGCGCTTCTGGCGCCATGTGCCGGACCGCGGCGAGATCGCCATCTTTGATCGCTCGTGGTACGGGCGCGTGCTGGTGGAGCGGGTTCGCGATCTCACCGCCGAGGCGGACTGGCAGCGCGCCTACGACGAGATCAAGGAATTCGAGTTGCAGTTGGCCGAGCACCGCATCGTCGTGCACAAGTTCTGGCTGGCCGTGAGCAAGCAGGAGCAGCTGAGCCGCTTCAAGGAGCGCGACGAGGACAAGCTCAAGCGCTTCAAGGTCGATCCGGAGGATTGGGCCAACCGGCGCTTCTTCGACGGCTATGCCACGGCGGCGCGGCAGATGATCCAGCGCACACATACCGACTACGCGCCGTGGACCGTCATCGAGGCGGACGACAAGAAATACGCACGTCTGAAAGTATTGCGCACGGTCTGCGAAGCGATCGAGAGGGCGCTGGGTTAGCAGGCCCCCGGGGATGCCTGCCTAGTCAGTGGCGGCGAGGACTTCGGCGATCCGCTGCGGCGCCTTGGGACGTGCGTACATCCGTTCGAGATAGGCATTGAGATTCGGGCAGGCGTCGATCAGCTTCTCCGTGTCGCCCCAGTCCAGAACGTAAGCGGTGACGCAATCGGCGACGCTGATGCGATCGCCGACGATGAACTCGCGCCCGTCCATGTGACGCTCGAGAACGGCCGCCATTCGCATGAAGTCCCGTCTGGCCAGGGGAATGTCCTGCGGCAGGCGTTTGTTCTCGGGATACAGGAACGTGTGCTTGGCGATCCGCCACAGCGGCTGTTCGAGCTCGGTAACGGCAAACAGGGTCCAGCGATACACCTGTGCCCGCTCCTGGAGGCCGCTGGGCATCAGGCCCTTGTCGGCGTATTTCTCCGCCAGATACATGACGATGGCGGCGGACTCCGTCAGCACCAGGTCGCCGTCGATCAGCACCGGAATTTTCCCGGCCGGATTCAGGCGCAGGAAGTCGGGGTGTTGGCCTTCGCCGGTCAGGACGTTGACCGGCACGAACTCGAAGGGCACATCGAGTTCCCGCAGGGCCCATAGAGTGCGCAGCGAGCGTGTCGCACCGAATCCGTACAGTTTCATGTTGGTTCTCCGTCGTTTCCAAATGTGGTGCTCGAAGGACGCTGCGGCAAGGCGCGAGCCGACATCGGCTTGCAGCATCGTCAGGCAGATGAATCCCTAGAACTGCTGCCGCAGCCCGAGCACGAACACCACGTCCGGCGAGGCGTCCACCAGGATGTCCTCGCTGACACCCGCGTCCACGGTCCAGCCGGACTCGAACCGGTACGCGCCGCCGATCGTGAGAACCACGGCGTCGCCGAGAAAATCGAGGGCTGAGTCGTCGAGCACCGCGCTATGCGTGTCGATCTGCAGTTTAGCGTCGAGCCCGCGCCAGAGGTTCACATCGATGCCTGCCAGCGCGCTCCACAGGATGCTGCGCTGAGCAGAGGTAAACAGATCGCCCTTGCCCAACCACGTGATACCGAGCTGGCCATAAGTTGACCAACGCTCGCCGAAACGATGCTCGCCCGCGACCAGCGCAGAGACATCCGTGGCACCGCTGCCGGTGAGCCTGTTTGCATCGCCCGTCGGCAGCTTGACATCCAGCCACGCCGACAGCGAGGTGTTTGCGTTCGCCAGCAGTTGATAGCCGATAGCCGCCGACATGTCGGCGAAACCGTGGCTGGAGGAGCGTTGGTCGAAGATCGCTCTGCCATCTCGTACGTAGGCGATGTGTACGCGATCGCGAGGCATTGCATTGCGCGCGCCGTCAGGCAGACCGAAGAAGTCATGCCAGCCGTCGATGAAGCTGTCCAGGTTGCCGCCATCGGTGTATCGATAGGGAAGCTGCAATTGCAGCATCCATCGATCGGCGAAGCCGCGACCCAGCGTTACGCGCAGCTCGCGTGTTTCAGCGTCCACCAGCAGCGACTCGGTCGCGCTGGTCTGTTCGACCGCCGTGCTGCTCCAGTTCAGATCAACCGCGAGCCGCCATTGACCGGCGGCGGCGAGCCGCGCCGGCATGGGCATCGGAATTCCGTAGCCGGCAAGCAGAGGATTCTGGTCGCGAGTGGGGAGGGGAGATGCATGGGCAGCCGTGGCGACGAATCCCGAAAGCGCCATGACCGGTAAAAGGATTCGATACATAAGCGTCGTTCTCTCGTGCAACAGAGAGAGGAAAGCAGATCTTCAGGAGCGAGCTGGTTTGTTCTCACTCCCGTGCCTGCGGGAGTCCGTCTGGCTGATTCGGATGGATTTCCGCTCTGCGCAGGAATGACCACTGACGAGTATCAGTCCTTAGAACCAGACCGACACGAAGCACTGGAATACGTTCGCGCCGAACGAATACAGCGGTTCAGTGCCTGCGGCCAGCGAGCGGTTGCGCGCGTCGCGGAAGTCGTCGTAATCGAACTGCATGCGGTCGTAATACAGGTTCACCGTGCCGCGCTTCACGAAGCGCCAGCCGGTTTTCGCGAACTCGTATGAGGCGCCCAGGTGCAGCGACTTGCTGGTGAACGTCGACAGCTCTTTGTCGCGCCCCATGAAGTTCTGGTAGTCGATGCTGGGGAACAGGTCCGAATAGAAATCGGCGCGGCTCTGATCGTAGTAACGGAAGCTGGCTTCGAAGGTCCAGGGCGTGGCCTTGAGCGGATGCACGTAGCCGACCTCGAACGTGTTCGCGCCGATGCCCCAGGTGTCGGTGAAGAATCGATAGCCGCCGTGAATCGCGGCGCGATACGGCAGGAAGTAGCGTGCATTCAGCGACACTGCATTGCTGGTGCGCGTATGCGGATAGATTTCCGTGGCGAGTTTGTATTGCGTGTCGTTCTCTGGGTCGACGTAGCGGAACGAACGATAGGGATTGTTCAGGTAGCCCTGGTCCGTGATCACTTCCAGGCCCAGCGACATGATCGTGCTGCGCGTCAGGATCTGAGAGACGCCGACGCGATAGCTCCAGCGCTCAACCGGCTCGCTGAAATTGTTGTCGATGCGATCGGTGATCGTGTCGCGGCGACGCACTGTGTCCGAGCCCCGGGAGAAGCCCATGGTCACCGTGGTCAGGTCGCCGAACAGGTCCTGGCTGATGTTGAAGCTGGCCGTCTTCGCCTTGTAATCGTCTTCGTCGCTGTGGGTGAAGCCGACGCTGTAGGTGGTCTTGCCGCGCAGGTAGTCGAAGCCCAGGCTGTACTGGTTGCGCTCTTCCTTGTATTCGCTGGCGCCGCTCACCTGCACGTCGATGGAGGCGCTGGTCACCATGTCCATGTAGTAGTTGGCGCTGACCGAGTATTTCTCGGCCATGGTCTTGCGCACCAGCAGCGACGGGCCGTGAATGGTCACGCCGCCGCCGTCGTAGCGATGGTAGAGCAGGTCGGCTCGATCTTCGGGCAGGACGCCTGCATCCGAAACGAGCGGCAGCAACGTCATCGCCAGCAGCGACAGCAGGGCCAGGGTCGCAGCCCGGAAGTGATTGGCGCCTGAGACCGAAGCATCGTGTATGCAGGCCGATCGTCCGTCGTTCATCTCAATTGCACCCGCAGCCGCCGCCGCTGCTGCCCAGCGCGCCGCGTGCACCTTCGCGCGCTTCGTACACGTGATCGATGTAAGCGCTGGAAACCGGGTTCGGGTCGAAGGACATGATCGGATCGGCCAGCGCCTGGCGCTCGTACGGCTTGACCCAGGGCTCGATGTTGCCGCAGGCGCTCAGGGCGAAGAGCGCAAGCGCCGCGGCGCCGCAGCGGACGAGGCCGCTCGCCCTGGTTCTCTGCCACGAGGGCAGCGGGGATGAAACAAACGTGACTTCCTGCCGTGAGGACGACGACGGGAGAGACTGCTGCGAGATGCCTGTCGTGTCCATCGTCGGCCTCGTCATTCCTTCAACAGCGCCCGGATCTGGTTCAGATACTCGCCTTCATCGCCGGGCTTGTAGCCGCGGTGCAGGTAACGCACGTTGCCCTTGCGATCGATGAACACGGTGCTGGGCATAGAATCGACCTGGTAGAGCTGGCTCACCTTGTTGTCCTTGTCATACAGCACCGGGAACGTCACCGGCGTCTGCGCCAGCCATTTCTCCGCCGCCGCGGAGTCTTCCTCCACGTTCACGCCCAGCAGGGTGAAGCCGAGCGAGCTGTATCGCTTGTGCATCTGGTCGAGCAGCGGCATCTCCTGGCGGCACGGGCCGCACCAGCTGGCCCAGAAGTTGAGCATCACCACCTGGCCCTTGAGCTGTTCGAGCGAGATGCTGTCGCCGCTTCGCGACGGCAGGGTGAAGCCGGGAGCGACCGTGGTGCTGGCGCCGACCAGCGAGCACACCGTGGCGAGTGCCGCGAAAGCCGTTACGCGCAGCAACCGGGTCAATGAGGAAGAGCGCATCGCTGGGTCAACCTTTGCCATCTTTACCTGTCCATCCTCGCTCAGAAATAAACCGACAAACCGAGATGCGCTTCCAGGTTATTGACGATCTTCTTCTTGCCCAGCAGGTCGGTGTCGAAAATGTAATCGCGCACGTCGAAATGCACCGCGATCCAGTCGGAGGGCAGGATCCGGTAGCCGAAGCCGGCGTTGACCGTGAACAGGTCATCACCGCCGAAGCGCGTGCTGCCGATTCCCGTCACCAGGTAGAAAGCGGTGTTGTACGCCCGATTCTTGCCGACGAACACCTCGCCGGGCAAAGCGTTCCATCCTGCCGACAGGGCGTAGTAGGTGTAGTCGCGTTCGCTGTCGGTGAGGATCTCGGCCGAACCGGACAGATTCTCGTAGCTGGTGCGTCCGGCGCGCGAGCGGCCGAGCGAGGCTTCGAGGAAGAAATCTTCGGTCAGGTTGTAGGCGAGGCGCGCGCCGTAGACGGCGTTGCTCTCGAAGTCCTCGATGCTCAGGATGCCGCCATACACGCCGACTTCGAAGTCGCTGGCTTCGATCTTGGGGCGCTTGATCTCGCGGCGCTCGACCTGCGGCTCGATGATGGACTTGCCCGCATCGTCCGCTGGCGGCTGCGCGGACGCGGCCGTTTCCGGCGCAGCGTCGCGATTGCGGCTGAACATGGCGCAGCCCGGCAGCACCGAGGCGGCGAGCAGCATCAGAAAAAGAAGGCGAAACCGAGATACTTCCATTCGTCCACTTCCTCGTTGTCGTTGCGGCTCGTAAACACGATGTTGTGTCGGTATTCCGAGCGCAGCATGAAACGGCGCGTGAGATAGAACTGCAGGCCGCCACCGACGTAGCCGATCTGGTCGGTGCGGTCCTCGGCCCGTACCAGCGTCGACTTCGGGTCGATGTAGATGACTCCGGTGCCGAGCGTGAAATAGGGCGACAGGCGCCATTCCGGCACGAACAGGTGCATCAGGCCGAGGGTGGCGCTGTAGCCGTTGGAGATGTCGCCGAGCATGTGATTGACGGTCAGCTCGATCGACAGGTTGTCGCTGAACGCGTAGCCGCCGAACATCGAGATCAGGCTGGCGCCGCCGAAGTCGCCGGCCATCACGCCGGCCTGCCAGCGCCGGCTCAGATAGTTCCCGCGCGAGGGTTCCTGCAAGTCGAGCCGCTCGCCGGTGGGCTCCAGAGTGGCGAGCATCTGCTCGCGCGCCACCCAACCTTCGATGTCGCGGTCGGTGCGCACCTGGAACCAGTCGGTGCGGCGCTTGACGAGGGTCACTTCCTGGCCGCGCTCGATCACGTAAAAGACGGGATAGCCGCGTCCCGGGCCCGTGTGCAGTTCGATGAACGGGTCGGCGATCAGGATCTTCTGCAGTTTCTCTTCGGCCTGTGCGCTCGCTGCGAGAACAACGATCAGCAGCAGCCACAGCGAGGACGCGCGGCGCATCAATTCTCCGGAGCGGCAAACGGATTGTTGTAGTACTGGGCGCCGATATCGAGCCATTCCGCCAGCATCTTGAGCTCGGCCGGGGTCAGATAGCCGCGATGATCCACGCCGCCGCCGCCGGCGTCAAACTTCTGGAAGAAGCGGGTCGAGGCCGCCGCGCCGGCCGCGCTCATCGAGGCGGGCACGTTGCGATAGGCGATGCAGGTCACCACGCCGGTGTCCGGGTCGACCTGGGTCTGGATGCACTCGTCTTCCGGTGCTCCCATGTTGAGGACCTGTCCACGGTCGGCGAACAGCAGCTCGCGGTAGGAGCGGAACTGGTCGGGCTCTTCGTCCGAGACACCATCGGTCAGGTCCAGGTCACCTTGGGGGATCTGCACGGTGCCGTCGGTCGCCGTGGGTGAATGGCAGGCGGTGCACTTGTGGTTGAGCGGCTGACCGGTGCCATCGTCATCGGGCACGCCATCGCCATCGGCGTCGACGAAACGGTCCACGCTCCACAGCGGGTGAATGTGCTGTTCGTAGTTGATGGTGATGCGACACAACCCGTTCCACTGCATGCGGCAGGCTGTGGTCGTGGGCATGACGGTGGTCAGCAGGCTGTTCTTCGCCTCGCACACATGCGTCTTGGTCAGGTCGGCTGGATCGTTGCGGACATTCGTCGCGCCACCGGCGTAGCACAAGTCGTAACTGGGCTGCCTGGCTGCGGCCGAGGCCGGCCAGTAGTCATCGAACACGATATCGACGCTGGCCTCGCAAGCGCCTTCGCACATCGCACGACCGCGCGCCTGCGCCATCGTCTCGCCTACATCCAGCGGCGCGAGCAGCGGGTTCGTGTTGGGGAAGGCCGTTCCGTTGGCGGTGGCGCCGGCGTTTACCGAGTTCGTCAGGCCGGCGCGCCCGTGAGCGATGGGCGGCGTGGCATTCGGGTTGTGGCAGCCGTTGCACTCCAGCGTTTCGCCCGGCATCACCTGCAGCCAGTTCGTATGACGATTGCCGAGCAGGCCGCTCAAGCGGCGGCCCTGGCCATCGAGCACGCTGATCGCCAACGGCACGTTGGCCGGCACCTTGACCTTGACCGAGCCGTCCGGCTCGATCGGCGCATATCCCAGGATGTCGCGCATGCCGAAAAGTCGGCCGTTCGGTCCGAAGGCCGAATTGCGGGTGTCGTGCGTGTTCCGGTCCGGCTGCGACACCGCTTTCTCGATCCGCAGGAAGCGGGCCGGGCGATTGGCATAAGCAGGATTGGCCGGGTCGCGCACAGCGGCAATGCCGCCGCCGGGCGCCGTGTCGACGCCGTCGACGTCGTACACGCTGCGGATATGCAGGATGCCCACGCTTTCCGTCAGCAGCTCTCCCGGAAAATCGGCGCCGGGCATGCGATCCAGGATCACCGTCGGCACCGGTTGCGGCGCGCCTGCCACGACCTCGGTGTAAATGAATCCTTCCTGCGGCGCGACGATGGGCTTCTGGGTGTTGTCGCGCACGTCATATATATAGACGCCATACAGCGGCGGCGCTTCCACCGGTGGCGTGGCGGTGTCGTTCAGACGATCGGCAGTACACGGAACGATGCGGCCGGCTTCCATCAACCGGCATTGCGACCAGCTCACCAGCAGCCGGTTGGTGCCATCGAACAGCGGTGCGGCCGATCGATAACGCCCACCGGGCGAGGGGCCTTCAATGGTGCGCACGTCGGTCGGCAATGCTCGTGACTGCGCCGGGCCGGTGAGTCCTGCGTTGGCGACGCTGCCGCCACGCGTGTTGTCGACATAGTTGGCGGTGTCGATCAGAACCAGGTCGCCGCCTTCGCCGGTGCCGGTGAACGGCAGGATCAGCGCCAGCGTGCGCCCATCGGGCATGGGGCGGGCTTTGAGGAACTGAATGGTCGACGCCTGGCCGTCGAGCGGATCCACCGTGCCGGTCTGGTGGCTGTTGGCGCCATAGAGCAGCCGAAGATCGGTGCCGTCCGGGCGCACCGTGTACAGATCCATCTGATTGTCATCCAGCGCATGCTCCCAGCGCGTGTAGACGATCCGGCCGTCGGCGAGCACTGCCGGATCCAGGTCGTGACTCTGGTTGAACGAGATCTGGTGGATGTTGCCGCCGTCCGGGTCCATCACGTGCAACACGAACGCCGGATTGGGATTGCCGCCGCTGCCTTCGACCTGCGCCGCGTACTGCGGCTTGTTCTCATCCAGCAGGATGGCGCGCGCCTGGCGCTGCCGGGTCGAGGTGAACACGATGCGGCCGTCCGGCAGGTAGTGCGGCATGATGTCGTGGCCTTCCTCGGCCGTGGTGTCGGAGGCGATCACCCGGCGCAATGCCTTGGCCTGGGTGTCGTACTCCCAGATGTTCCAGGTCGGCTGATCTGCCTCGTCCGCGCCTTCGATGAACTTGGCGCGCATGGCGAACACCACCTTGGTGCCGTCGAAATTGACGTTCACGTCGCGGACGTCGCCGAGCCCTTCGGTCAGCGCCGCGGTCAGATTGATTTCGGTAGTGGAGGGCGAGGCGCGATCGCGCATGAACAGGTCCGCGCCGATGTCGAAGCGCAGCAGCTCGCGGGTGTCCGCCTCCATGAGGTTCGTATCGTCCGGCACCGGACGCTTCACGTAGAACACCGGAAAGTCCACGGTCACCGGATCGGCGTCCTGGCCGCTGCCGATGGTCACGTCCTTGCCGCCTTGGCCGCCGCTGCAGGCCGTGAGCAGCGCTATGACGACACCGGCCAGCACGGGCGCGGCCCATCGTGTCCGCCGGTTCGCGCAGGCAGCGCCGATGCTCGCCTCATGGCTGGTTGGGCTCATCCAGATTCCTCGCTCGATCTCGTACGGCGGCAGCCGGCTTGCATTGTGGGCGCTGCTTGGTGCAGCGGCGCGCCATCTTCGACGCGACATATTCCGCGATCCGTTAATCCAGTCACAGATGCAAACCGCGCCAGATGTTGAATTAGCGCCAGCCGTGTCTTGCCAGTGTTGGTTGCGTGACGCCACTCACATTCGCCGGGTCATCGCGCGGATTGAAAACCGCGACATCGTGGCGGCGAGACTACACGCGGGCGCATGGGCCACGGTACTGTCGTCGCGCCGCGACGTCTTGTGGCTGAGACAGTTACGTCGGGTATTTACCGCTGCGTATAGTCAGGGCGCACTGTCGGGGGACGGCCGACGTGCATGACGGCTGGGCGGGACTATCCCCCAGGCGGCTGCCGGGTGGAGCGCCAAAATGACCAAGCAATCGATCGACGCAGGACTGGCACGATGATCAAGATCCCTGAGTGTGGCGCCGAAACGGGCCTGCACGCGGCGAGGCGGCCGAGTGGTTTGCTGCGCAAGACGATCGCAGTGACCGTGGCGCTGACCACCTTTGCGTTCATGCAACACGAGGCGGCGGCGGGCAATCGCGAGCAGGTCAAGCGCATGTACGACCGGCTCACCGGCACATCGCCGTCGCCGGAGATGCTCACGACCCTGGAGCAGTACCGCAACACTCACGACGCGGTCGACACCGCCTTGTACATCATCGACAACACGGCCGACCCGCGTTCCAGCAATTTCTACAGCGTCACGCTCAAGAATTTCGCCACGCCCTGGACCAATCGCGACCGCGACGTATTTGCGCCGCTGAACGATTACACCGCCACCGTCATCGGCATGGTGCGCGACAACAAGGACTTCCGTCGCGTGCTGTGGGACGACATCCTGTACGTGGGCAACATCGGCTCGCCGGCCTATTCGAACACCGACAACCGCCACTACGAGGCGCTGGAAAGCGGCAACATGGATCTGCGTGCCGTGCTGGTCGAGCGCACGCAATCGTCGCTCAACGGCCTGCCGTCGGGAGCCACTGCGGGCGTCATTACTTCGCGTGCCGCGGCGCAGGCGTTCTTCATCGACGGCACCAATCGCGCCATGTTCCGCTTCACGCTGCTCAACCACTTGTGCCGCGACATGGAGCAGGTCCACGACACCACCCGTCCGCCGGACCGCATTCGCCAGGACGTGACCCGCAGCCCCGGCGGCGACAGCAGCGTATTCCTGAACAACTGCATCGGCTGCCACAACGGCATGGATCCGATGGCGCAGGCCTTCGCCTACTACGATTTCGACGAGAATCTCGGGCGACTGGTCTACACACCCGGCCAGGTGCAGCCGAAGTACCTGATCAACTCGGACAATTTCAAGCCGGGCTACGTGACGCCGAACGATGAGTGGGAGAACCGCTGGCGTCTGCCGGGCCTCAACAAGGCCATCGGCTGGTCCTCCAGCCTGCCCGGCAAGGGCGCCGGAGCGAAGTCCCTCGGCCAGGAGCTGGCCAACACCGACGCCTTCGCCCAATGCCAGGTGGAGAAAGTATTTCGCACCGTCTGCCTGCGCTCGCCCAGCGACGCGGCCGATCACAGCCAGGTCGGACCGATCGCGACCGGCTTCAAGACCAACGGCAACCTGAAACAGGTCTTCGCCGAAACCGCCGCTTATTGCGCCAAGGATCAATGAGCATGAAGCGCGCAATCAATTTCGGCGTTGCACGGCTGGCCGCCGCAATCGCCCTCGGACTGATCGTGCTGTCAGGCTGCAGCGGCGGAGCGAGCACCACGCAGAATCCCGCTGCGGGCGGACAAGACGGCGGTGGTTCCGACTATGTCGGCCCGGCGCCGCTGACGCCCGACGTCCAGGCATTCCGCGTCAATTTCTGGGAGAACATCCGCGGCGGCAATCGCTGCGGCAACTGTCACAAGACGGGTGGACAGGCGCCGACCTTCGCGCGCTCGGATGACGTGAACGCGGCGTATGAGCAGGCCAATCCGGTCATCAATCGCGAGAATCCGTCGCAATCGCCGCTGGTGCTCAAGGTTGGCGGCGGCCACAACTGCTGGCTCTCCGACGCCGGCGCGTGCGCCAGCATTCTGACGCGCTGGATCACTGACTGGGTCGGCGCTTCCGGTGTCGGTGGTCGACAGATCGAACTGGTGGCGCCGAAGGTGAAAGACCCCGGCACGAGCAAACGCTTTCCTGTCAATGCGCCCTCCGGCTTCACCAGGGTGCACGACCTGCTGATCGCGTACGACTGCAATCGCTGTCACACGCCGGCTTCGGCCACGCCGCAGTCGCCGTTCTTCGCGGTCGACAACATCGAGGAGTCCTACAAAGCCGCCATCCCGAAGATGAACCTGGACAAGCCGGAGAGCTCCCGCTTCGTGCTCCGCCTGGGCACCGAGTTCCACAACTGCAAGAACACCTGCGCCGCCGATGCCGAGGAGATGCGCGAGGCGATCGCCACCATGGCGGCGGCGATCACGGCCGATCCGGTCAGCAACACGGTGGTCAGCAAGGCGCTGACCCTGTACGACGGCACGGTGGCCGCGGGCGGCAGCCGTTACGAGAACAACCTGATCGCGCTCTACGAGTTCAAGTCCGGCAAGGGTTCGGTGGCGTTCGACACCAGCGGTGTCGATCCGGCCGCGGACCTGACGCTTTCCGGCGATGTGACCTGGGTCGGCGGCTGGGGCATCAACATCAAGCCGGTCATGAACGGCGCTTCCAAGGCGCAGGCTTCGACCACCGCCAGCCGCAAGTTCCAGCAGTTCATCGGCACTACCGGCGAATACTCGGTCGAGGCCTGGGTGGTGCCGGGCAACGTCACGCAGGAAGACACACGCATCGTGAGTTACTCGGGCAGCCGCACCGCCCGCAACTTCACGCTGGGCCAGACGCTGTACAACTACGACTTCTACGGGCGCAGCACCCAGACCGACGCCAACGGCGCGCCGCGGCTCTCCACGGCCGATGCCGACCAGCGCCTGCAGGCTTCGCTGCAGCACGTGGTGATGACCTTCGATCCGGTGAACGGCCGGCGCATCTATGTGAACGGCGAATTCACCGGCGACCTGGACCCGGCCGCCGGCGGCACGCTGAACGACTGGGACAACAGCTTCGCCTTCGTGCTCGGCAACGAGGTGAGCAACGACCGGCAATGGAGCGGCGTGATTCGCCTGGTCGCGGTCCACAGCCGCGCGCTGACGCCGGAGCAGGTGAAGCAGAATTTCGCGGCTGGCGTCGGCGAGAAATTCTTCCTGCTGTTCGGCATCGAGCACCTGATCGACATGCCCAAATCGTACGTGCTGTTCGAAGCGGCGCAGTACGACAGCTCGAGCTACCTGTTCACCAATCCGCGGCTCGTCAGCCTCGACCCCAACGCGCGGCCGGGCACGGTGACCATCAAGGGGATGCGCATCGGTGTGAATGCCGCCGAGCCGACCGTCGGCCAGGCCTATCGCCTGCTCGATGAGACGCTCACGGATTCGGATTACGTGCCTGGCATGGGTGCGCCGATCGCCAACGTCGGCACCGTCATCGGCCTGGAGCGCGGGCCGGAGTTCGACGAGTTCTACCTGTGTTTCGATCGGCTGGGTGAGCGCACCGACGTGTGCTCGCAGTTCGCCGAGGTCGAGCCGGCCACGGCGGCCAACACCGCGCGGCCCTCGGACATCGGCGTGCGCACCTTCGATTCGATCAACGCGACGATGGCTGCAGTCACGGGCGTGAGCCCGAACAACAACAAGGTGAAGGCGACCTACGATAGCGTGCGGCAGTCACTGCCGGCAGTCACGGATCTGGGTGCGTTCTTGTCCTCGCACCAGACATCGATTGCGCAGCTGGCGCTGCAGTATTGCAGCGCGCTGATCGATGATGACGGCGCACGGGCGGCGTTCTTCGGTTCCGGCGCGAGCGCTGCGTTTTCGTCCAGCCTGGCCACGAGCACCCAGCGCAATCTCATCATCGATCCGCTGATCGCAAAGATGGTCGGTACGGTGGCCACGCAGCCCGCCGCGGCGACCATTCAGCCCAAGCTCGACCAGCTGATGACCGACCTGTGCACTGCTCGTGCCTGCGGCGGTCAGCGCACGTTCGACGTGGCCAAGGCGGTCTGCGGTGCGGCGCTGGGCAGCGCCACGACGGTGATTCAGTAAGAGGCGGTCATGTCATTCATCATCAAGTCTCGCAGCAAGCGGCGGCGGCTCGGCCTGGATGAGCCGTTGCGGCACGGCTCGCACAAGAAACCGGTGACCCGCCGCGACTTCCTGGCGCAGGGCTTTCTGACGGGCGCAGCAACCGTCGTCGCACCGTCCATTCTCGGCACGCTTTTGAATGCGCGCAGTGCAGCCGCGGCGGGAGCTTTGTCGTCGGACATCGAGGGGCTGAAGGCGAAAGCGATCTGCGACATCAGCGGCGGCGCGGGCAAGATTCCCTTCATCTGCTTCGACCTGGCCGGCGGCGCCAATATCGCCGGCTCCAACGTGCTGGTCGGCAAGAAAGGTGGCCAGCTGGATTTCCTGACCACGCAGGGCTACTCCAAGCTCGGCCTGCCGGGCGACATGCTGCCGAACAACGCCACCACCAATTTCATCGACACGCAGTTCGGCCTGGCGTTCCACTCCGACAGCGCTTTCCTGCGCGGCATGCTCGCTCGCACTTCCGTGGCCACGCGCGCCGGGGTGAATGGCGCCGTCATTCCGGCCCGCTCCGAAAACGACACAGGCAACAACCCGCACAATCCCATGTACGGCATCGCCAGGGCCGGTGCCAAGGGCGAGCTGCTGACGCTGATCGGCTCGCAGAATTCCGATTCCGGCGGCAATTCCCTCTCGCCGGCCACGCTGATGGATCCGGCCAACCGCCCCACCAAGGTGGACCGCGCCGGCGACGTCACCGGACTGGTGGATACGGGCGAGGTGGCGACCATTCTGGACCCGGAAGATACGGTCAAGGTGCTGGAGACCATGGCGCGCATCAGCAAGTCGAAGATCGGCCTGGATACCGGCTCGGCGTACGACGAGACCGGTACGGTGTCGACAGGCCTGGCCTCGACCGAAGACGCCGAGCTGCGCAAACGCATGCTGTGCGGCTACGTGAAGACGGCTGACACCGTGAACACATTCGGCACGCCGGGCGAGCTCGATCCGGCCCAGGATCCGGAGATCACCAGCATTTTCGGCGCTGGTTTCGGCGGCGACCGCGAATTCGAGAAAACCGCCGCGGTCATGAAACTGGTGATTCCAGGCTATGCCGGCGCTGGCACGATCAGCTCCGGCGGTTTCGACTATCACACCGGCGACCGTTCCGCCGGCGAGGAACGCGATTTCCGTATCGGCCAGTGCATAGGTGCCTGCCTGGAGTACGCCGCGCGGCGTGGCAAGCCGTTGATGCTCTACGTGTTCAGCGATGGCTCGGTGTCATCCAACGGCATGGTGGACAGCTCGGCCGGGGGTCGCGGCAAGGGCGTGTGGACCAGCGACAACCAGCAGACCGCCGCTTCGTTCTTCCTGGTCTACAACCCGATCGCCCGGCCCACGCTGATGAGCCCGACCAGTCAGCAGCTCGGTTATTTCCGTCCGGACGGCGATGTCGAGACCGCCAGCAGCCCGGCCGCCAACAACGTCAACCTGCTGGTGCAGACGGTGCTGCTCAATTACATGGCCCTGCACGGCGAGACCGACGATTTCATCGGCAAGTTCGGCAATGCGCTGGGGCCGCGCTCGGCGCTGGACGGATTGGTGGCGTTCCAGCCCATCGTGTGAAGGTGCGCGCGACACCTTCACGCAGTCGATCGACTTTCTGCGAGGGTGAGTGGTGGAGTTGCAAGGCCCGGGTTCGTCCGGGCCTTTTTCTTTACTGCACCTGGTAGCGGATTTCGGCGAACACGGTGCGACCGCGACCGGGGAAGTAACGATAGTTGCCGAAAGCGAAGTCGGCGCGATCCGCGTATTCGCGATCGGTGAGATTGACCACACGCAGGGCTGTGTTCCACTGCGGCGTCACGTTCCACGACAGGCGCAGGTTCAGCAGATCGTGGCCTTCGTACTCATGCGCGTTGATCGCGTCCAGCCAGTAGCGACCGACCGAGATCCATTCCAGCTCGGTGTCGACGGCGGGCAGCGGACGCCAGTTCAGCCGTGCCGTATTGACATGCCGCGGCGCGGTGTCGACGTCGCGGCCGGCAACGATGGTCTCGCCCTGCTCGACGGTGCGATCGAAATCGTAGGTGTGCTTGGCGTAGGTGCCAGCCGCCGACAGCAGCAGCGAATCCAGCAACGACCAGCTGAATTCGTATTCCACGCCGCGATGCTTGGTCCGGCCGTCGCTGACGTTGAACGCATTCGAGTCGCGGAAGATGACATGGTCCTTGGTCATGGCGAACCCGGCCAGCGAATACCGCAACGGACCGAAGGCGCCGCGGGCGCCGAGCTCGACGCTGTCGATCTTCTCCGAATCCAGGTCGGCGATGGTCTGCTGGCGCTGCAATCGATACAGCTCGCTCGTGTCCGGTGCGCGATAGCCGCGTGCCGCGGTCGCATACAACGTGTGCCGATCACTGATGTCGTAGGACAGTCCCGCTTTCGAGGTGAGGTTGGTGAAGTCATTGCTGCGGTCGGCCGGCCGGTTGTAGAGGCAGCCCGCCGCACCGCAGGTCGTGCCGTCGTCGCGGGTGTTGCCGGCCAGCATGCGGTTGTCGTAGCGATAATCGACGTACTCGAGTCGCACGCCGCCGGTGAATTTCCAGCGCTGCGCGAACGGCTGCTCGATCTGGCCGTAGATGGCGCCCACCGAGCTGTGCACGTCGTAGTCGTAGTGCTTGCCTGCGGGGCGGATCGCGTTGGCGGCCGGAGCGCCGTCGGTGGATGGACCCGCCTGCGTCTCCTTCAGGAAGCCATCGGCGAATTCGACGTCGAGACCTGCCAGCAGCCGCGTGTTGGTGAATGCATCGATGTGCAGCGCGCTCAATACGCCGATCGAGTCCTGGCCGTTTTCCTCGACCGGCTTGCCGATCAGGAAGTGCTGCAGGAAATTCATGCGTGAATGGCGCACGTACGGCCGCACGTCCAGCTGCAGGCTGTCGCTGAGTTTTTTCTGGTATTGCCCCGTGAGGCGCAGCGCGTATGCATTGCGATAAGCCTCGGGATTGGGGTTGGACTTGGCGATGGCCTCGTCGCGATAAGCGTCCTGGCCCTGGATGAATCCCGCGGTCTGCTGATTCAGATTGGTGGCGGCCAGGTTCACGCCCATCACGCCGTCGTCCAGTCGATGCACTGCGCTGGCGTTCAGTTTCTGTTCGTCGATGCCGGAGGAGGCGCGCCAGCCGCCGTCATGTGTTGCCAGTGCCACGACGCCGAAGTCGGTCATCGCACCGACATGGCTGAGCGCCAGCCGGCCGCGATAGTACTCGTCGGGTCCGGTTTCCAGGCCGAAGCCGTAAGTGGGCAACTCGCTCGGCGTTGCCGGCAGCACGTTGATCGCACCGTGCATCGCACCTGAGCCATAGACGACGCCAGCAGGGCCGCGCAGCACTTCGATCGAGTGCGCCTCTTCGGTGTTGACCTCGAACAGCTCGTTGACGTTGCAGAAGCCGACCGGGCGGATCGGAATGCTGTTCTCCAGGAACAGGAACGTGCCGCAGGAGCCGGGGCCGGAGAGCACCGGCGAGCGGATGGCCGTGAGGCTTTCCTGGCCGCTGTTGCGCTGGATCATCGCACCAGCGGCGCGATTGATGATCTCGCTGTGATGCGTCGAGCCGACCATCGCAACGTCGCTGTTGCTCATCACCGAGATGCTGCCCGGATATTCGCGCAGGCGTTCCGCTTGTCGCGTCGCCGTAACGATGATCTCGTCGAGCGGGTCGCGCGCGTCGGATTTCTCCGCAGCTACCGCGCCGATCGACCAGCCGGTCGCGAGAACCAGCGACAAGGCGCAGGCGGCTTTGGAGCGGATTGCGGCAACGATGCAGTCGGTTCTTTCTGGGATCGGGGCAGCGGCGGACATCGTGGGGCAGTCCTGTTCGTGAGCACGGCGGCGACGGGGGCACGATCATACAAACTGGATCACCACGCTGCGATCACAATACCGCATTTGTGATATGCCGCTGCCGGCGATACCCGCTATTTCCCGGTCGGTCCGGGCAGTGCAAAAGCGACCACATAGTCGCCCGGCCGGGTGCCGAGCTTGCCGTGACCGCCGGCCGCAATGACTACGAATTGTCGGCCGTCGCGCTCGTACGTCATGGGTGTGGCCTGTCCGCCCGCGGGCAGGCGTCCTTTCCATAGTTCGCGTCCGGTTTCCACGTCGAACGCTCTCAGGTAATCGTCGGTGGCGGCAGCGACGAACGCCAGAGCGCCGGCGGTCACGATGGGGCCTCCCATGTTCGGCATCCCCAGCGTGCTCGACGGCACGAACCACGGTGTCTGGTCGCGCGTCGAGCCCAGCATCACTTGCCAGCGGATGGTGTTGCGTCGCAAGTCGACTGCGACCAGTGTTCCCCACGGCGGAGCGACGCACGGCAACCCTAGCGGCGAAAGCAGCGGCTCGCGGCGTACGCCGTACGGGGTGCCTTGCTGTCGACCGAAATCGGAATCCGGGTGGGTCACCGACAATTGCTTGGGATCGAAGCGCTCGCGCGGAATCAGCGTCGCGACCATCGGCAGATGATTGACCGCTGCGATCACCAGTTGGCGCTCGTTGTCGAACGCCAGGCTGCCCCAGTTGACGCCGCCGGCGTAGCCCGGCGCAATGATGGTGCCGCGCAGGCTGGGCGGCGTGAAGATGCCTTCGGAGCGGTACTGGCTGATGAGATCGCGGCACTTGCCGCGATCATAGAAAGTGAGTCCCCAGGCATCGTCGGGAGTGACCGCGGCGTGCGAGACCAGCGCCGGTGTTGCGGGAAAAGGTTGCGTCGGCGATGCCGACTCGCCCGCGACGTCGCTTGCCGGAACCGGCCGCTCGATGACGTCGAACACCGGCTCGCCGGTTTCGCGATCGAAGATGAACAGCATGCCGGTCTTGGTGGCCTGCACCACGGCGGGAATCAGTTTCCCGTCGCGCTCGAAATCGATCAGCATCGGCTGGGCGGCCAGATCGTAGTCCCACAGGTCGTGATGAACCAGCTGTCGATGCCAGACCACCTCACCGCTGTCGGCGCGCAGCGCGACCAGCGAGTTGGCGTACTCGTCATTGCCGGTGCGCTCGCCGCCGAAGTAATCGGGGCTGGCCGAGCCGGTGGGAACGAACACCAGGCCGCGGCCGGCATCGACCGAAAGGATCGACCAGGCATTCGCTGCGCCCGTGCGTTTTGCGCTCTGCGCAGTCCAGCCATTTGCCTGCGCGCTCGCGTCGTCCGACGGGATCGGATCCCACGACCAGCGCAATTCACCGGTGCGCGCATCGAAGGCGCGCACGATCCCTCGCTCGAGCTCGACGGCGCGGTTATCGCCGATGGCGGAACCAGTGATGACCAGGTCGCAGTAGATTGCCGGCGGCGAGGTGACCAGATAGCTGCCGCGTTGGGTGACACGTGCGCCGGCAGTCAGATCGACCACGCCAGCGACGCCAAAATCGGCGCAGGGCTGGCCGGTGCGTCCATCGATCGCGATCAGCCGAGCATCGAGCGTGCCGACAAAAATGCGCTGGGCGCAGGCAGCCGTCGAGTCCGCCAGCGGGTCGATCCACGATGAGACCCCGCGCGAGGTCGCCTCTGAATAGTGCGTATCGCGTGGCGTTTTGGGGTCGTAGCGCCAGCGCTCGTGCCCGCTCGCCGGATCGATGGCGATGACGATGTTGGTGGCGGTGCTGAGATACAGGCTGTCGCCGACCAGGATCGGCGTCGCCTCGAACGTCAGGCTGTCGGCGCTGGCGAAGCCTGCTCCCAGTTCGCCGGTGCGATAGGTCCAGGCAAGCTGCAGGTTCTCGACGTTGTCGCGGTTGATCTGCCGTGCCTGCGAATAGCGGCTGCCGCCAGGATCGCCGCCATACCGGCTCCAGTCGTCGGGATCGTCGGCCTGCCTGCCCGGCGGCGCGGCGAGCGATGGCAACGCGAGCATCAGGGCCAGCAAAAAACTTCCGGTCGGCCACCCGCCGATCCGCAGCTTCGGGCGATGTGTCATGGGGATCGAAGCCTACTCATTGCCGGCGGCGGACGATACCCCGGGAGCTACGGCGGTACGAGTGCGGGCTGTTACTATTGAGGCGTTTTCCACGAGCTTTTACGCAGGCGTGAACAGAAGATGAAACGGCGCACCCTGTCACTCGGCGCACTGGCTGTCCTGTCGTCGCTCCTGTGCTCCTTGTTTGCGCAAACCAGCGCCTGGGCCGCTGAGTCCGCGCGTCCGCGCGTCGGACTGGTGTTGAGCGGCGGCGGTGCCCGAGGTGTGGCGCACGTCGGAGTGCTCAAGGTGCTCGATGAAATGCGCGTGCCGGTCGATGCGATCGCGGGCACCAGCATGGGCGCGGTGGTCGGCGGTCTGTACGCCTCGGGCATGACAGGCAAGGAGATCGAGACGCTGATCAGCTCGGTCAATTGGCAGGATGCGTTCCAGGACCGTCCGCCGCGTGCCGAGCTTGGCTATCGCCGCAAGCAGGACGATCGCAACTTCCTGGTCCGCTATGCACTCGGCGTGCGTGAAGACGGCTTCGTGCTGCCGCGTGGATTGGTGCAGGGACAGAAGCTCGAACAGGTGCTGCGCAAAGCAGCGCTGCCGGTGGCGGACGTGCAGGACTTCGACCGCTTGCCGATTCCGTTTCGTGCCATGGCCACCGATCTGGAGACCGGCGAGGCGGTGATGATGCGTTCGGGCGATCTGGTCACGGCGCTGCGAGCGAGCATTTCCGCGCCAGGCGTATTCTCGCCGGCGCAGCGCAACGGCCGCCTGCTGGTGGATGGGGGATTGGTCGAGAATCTGCCGATCGACGCGGCACGCGCCATGGGCGTCGACGTGCTGATCGTGGTGGACGTGAGTTTTCCGCTGTACTCGCGCGATGAGCTGGCGACGCCGCTGGACGTCACCAACCAGGCGTTCGCCATCATGATCCGCAGCCGCACACTGGAGCAGCGCGCCAAGCTGAAGTCCACCGATATCGTGATCGATCCGCCGCTGGGGCGTGCGGCTTCGGCCGATTTCACTCGCGTGCCGCAGGCATTGCGTGCGGGCGAATCGGCGGCCGACGGTGCTCGTGCGGCATTGGCTGCGCTTTCGCTGAGCGAAGACGACTACGCGCACTATCTCGCAGCCCGCAACCCGCGCACCACGACGGCACCGATGATCGACTTCGTGCATGCGGACGCCAGCTCGGGCGAATATTCGCGGCTGATCGACGCCACCATGAACGACGTCATCGGCAAACCGCTCGATCCGGCACTGATGCAGCACCAGTTGTCGTCGCTGTACGCACTCGACCTGTTCGAATCCATCGATTATTCGCTGGTCGAGCAGGACGGCCGCAGCGGCCTGGAGATGAGCCTGCGCCGCAAGAGCTGGGGGCCGAACTACGTGCGCTTCGGCCTGAACCTGGAAGACGATTTCGAGGGCAACAGCCGCTACAACGCCGCCATGCGCTTCATCATGACCGAGCTCAACGACCTGGGCGCGGAATGGCTGACGGACCTGCAGATCGGCGAGAACCCGAAGATCTTCAGCGAGTTCTATCAACCGCTGTCGCTGGCGAGCCGCTACTTCGTGGCGCCGCACTTCGATTTCGAGGAGCGCAGCGTGTTTGCACTGCGCGACGAGGACCGCATCGCCGAATATCGCATCCGCAACTACGAAGGCGGACTGGACTTCGGGCGCGAGCTGTCCAATTGGGGCGAAATGCGCGTGGGCCTGCGCCGCGGCGAGGGGCGCTCGCATGTGCTGGTCGGCGATCCGGCGTTGCCCACGGACAATTTCAGGCGCGGCGGCGTCTTCGCGCGTTTCTCCTACGACAAGCTCGACAGCATCTACTTCCCGCGCCGCGGCCAGCAGTTCGAGATGGAGTGGCGGGGCGAGCGCCACAGCCTCGGCGCCGACGACGACTTCGATTCGTACGAGATGAACTGGCTGATCGCGCGCTCGGTGGGGCGCAACACCTTCATTTTCTGGCTCGAGGGCGGCACCACCGTGGACGCCAGTCCGACGCCGGAGAATTTCTTCAACCTGGGTGGCTTCTTCAATCTGTCCGGACTGTCGCCGAATGCGCTGTCCGGCCCGCACTACGGCATCGGCCGGCTCATCTACTACCGCAAGGTGGGGCGGGGCGGCTCGGGCGTGCTGGACCTGCCAGCCTACGCCGGCATTTCGCTGGAGGCGGGCAACGCCTGGATGGACCGCAACGACATGAGTTTCAGCGACCTGCGCAAGGACGCGAGCCTGTTCTTCGGTGTGGACACGCCGCTCGGGCCGGTGTATCTGGCCGGCGGCTACGACCAGGGCGGCAGCAAGGCGTTCTATCTGTTCCTGGGCCGGACGTTCTAGATCCTGTCTGTTCCCGAACCGGATGCTCTAAGCCCGTACCAGCTGGATCTGCGTTCTTCCGTCTTCCCCGCGAAAGCGGGGAATCCATCTGGAAAAGCCCAGTCGAGGCAGTCTTTGCACCCCGCGAGAGCCTCGATGGCGGGCTTCGTCGTTACAAATCACCGGCCACGTAGACGAACGGCGCGACAAACATCGCGGATCAACGCCTCAGCGTTCGACTTTCTCGAACTCCAGCGCCGGCCGGTCGCCCGGGCGGAAATACACGTAGCGCCCGCTCATCTGGGTCAGGGCCTCGTCGCGCTCGTCGCGCGTCGCAAACCAGTGCTCGCGGGTCCAGTCCTCGCCGACCAGGTTCCGGAACGGGTCGGTAGAGCGCAGCTTGACCCGGATACCGAACGGGCATTTGTTCGGGAGCGGTGCGGCGAGATTGTGTTCGTGACAGATAGGCATAGGGAAAACGATGAGTGCTTGCTGCGTTGCGCGCACATGATAGCGGCAGCCGCGGTGTCCGCCTACATCGAGGGGTCATCTCGCGGATCCCTTCACGGGTTCGATGCCGTTGCGGGCCCGGTTTCCGCAGCGTGTCATCGGTCGCTTTTTTCTGTATCGAAAACCTCCGCGACGCCGGTCGATGAAACCTTTCGTCGCAACCACGTATCTCATGATCGTAACTCGCTTGTATACCGCAAGCTGGAGCCGGAAATTCAATCCGGCAAGTACATGAAAAGGGGAGCGGCGTGCGGATGATCGTCCGTAGGACTCACGAGATTCAGGCTGGCGAACTGTCCGGCCGGCCCGAGAACGGCGCCCTCATTCTGGACCTGCACACGCAGGCTGCCGATTATGCGATCGATGCGCGGCGCTTCGCGCTGCTGTGCGCCTGGAACGGCTGCCAGGACGTTTCCGTGGAAGGCCGCCGCATCCTGGTGGATGACGACACCTGGCTGATCGTCCCGGCGGGCCCGGCCAACGTCCGCATTCGCGCGTCGCACAATGTGCATGCGCTGACGATCCTGTTCCGCCCCGGAATGCCCGAAGAAGTGCTGGGTGCGTTGATCACGCCGGAGGACCGGATGCTGGAAGACGGCGAAATCGTCGCCACTCCCGCGATCCCGTTCGCGCCGCATCTGCAGACGCATGATCGCAGCGTCACGCCGGTGCTGCTGTTCATCCGCCGCCATTGCGAAATGGGGCTGGAAGATCCGTTGTGGTACGAAGAGCAGCTGGCGTTCCTGCTGGAACGGCTGCTGATGCGGCATCGTCACGTGGTGTCGCGTGCCAAGCTCGTTCCGGTGCGCCGCGCGGCAACCCGTCGAGAGATCGTACGGCGCATTTCGCTGGCGACCGATTACATCCACAGCAATTATTCCAAGCCGCTGATGCTGAGCGACATGGCCGGCGCGGCGTTTCTGTCGCGTCATCATTTCCTGCGGCTGTTCAAGCACATTCACGATGTTACGCCGCACGAGTACCTGCAACGCAAACGCACGTCGGTTGCCGCGCGCCTGCTGCGAAACACGGGCATGCAGGTGGAGGAGATCGTCAAGGCAGTCGGCTTCGATTCACGCTCGACGCTGTTCCGGGCACTGCGTCGGTTCCATGGCCTGACGCCACGCGAATGTCGGCTCGCCGCCGAGGCGCCGGCGTTCCTGGGCGCCGTACGTGCCGGCCACTGGCAGGGCGAAGACGCAGCGGCAACCCCGGTGGCCATCGGCGCCCTCTGAGTTGTTCGAGTCGTGACTTTCCTGTGACTCACGGCTCAAGCCGTTCGCTGCGTTCCTGCTTCAGCTTCTCGTAGCCGCCCGCAATCCGCAATTTCCGCGTCGGCGCCCACCGCTGCCCATCCAGAAGCCACTTCACGGCATAGGCCGGCATCCCGCTCGCTGGATTTTTGCGTGGCCGGCCACATCTATGATGCTCCGCCGGTCGGTCATTGGCCGAAACGATTGCCCGGCATCCTTCCTGTTCGTAGGCTGACTGCAATCCAGCCGTTTTCGAGGTGCCCCATGTTTTCGTTCCGCGAGAAAGCCGTCATGCCGGCTCCTGCCAACATCCTGCCCGGTCGTGACGAGCCGATGGCTGTTCCCGAGAAGCACTTCGTCAGCGGCAACCGCATCGTCGCGCCCTTCCCGGAAGGAATGCGGCTCGCGCTGTTTGGCCTCGGCTGTTTCTGGGGCGCGGAGAAGAAGTTCTGGCAACTGCCCGGCGTGTACAGCACCGCCGCGGGCTATGCCGCCGGCTCGACGCCCAATCCCACATATAAAGAAGTGTGCAGCGGCTACACCGGGCACAACGAGGTCGTGCAGGTGGTGTACGACCCGAACCAGGTGAGCTACGAGACTTTGCTTAAGACGTTCTGGGAGTCACATGATCCGACGCAAGGAATGCGGCAGGGCAATGATGTGGGTACGCAGTATCGGTCGGGGATCTATGTGTACGACGCAGAGCAGCGCGTGGCTGCGGAGGCGAGTCGTGAGCGTTATGCGGAGGCACTGAGTAAGGCGGGGCGGGGCGCGAACATTACGACTGAGATCGTGGATGGGCCGCAGTTCTATTATGCGGAGGATTATCACCAGCAGTATCTGGCGAAGAATCCGGATGGGTATTGTGGGATAGGTGGCTGCGGGGTTTCGTACGGGTAATACGTGCGGTAGCGCGCGTCGCGGATTTCTGCAGGTTTGTGCCTACGCTCCCCCAGCGGGCTAGCGGTTCGCGGCGCAGCGATAGTCGCCGTTCGTGCTATCGGCCCAGCTGACGGCTATCGAAGTCGTCGCACCTTGAAGATACCGGTGACAGAAGGCTGGGATGTATGCAGGTCGAACCTGCTCACGCTGTCAAAGACATAATCGGTCGGCGCGGCCATGAAGAAATGGGGACAGACTTATTTACTACTGCTGATCGAATGGACCCGCCCCTGGGTCCCGCATGACGCATGTGCAAGGTGTAGCCGTATCGACTTATGAATCTGCGCTGCCGGCGATCTTCATCTTCACCCGAGCTCTCCCGACATTCCGCCGATCGAGGATTGCTACCGCCTTTGTCTCCCGGATGATGTATTCTCGCCGGGCAAAATGATGGGAATGGGGCTTCCCGATAACTGCCGCTAAGGCTGATAGCTCCTACTGCACAGAGGGTCATGCACCTCTTGCGGTGGGGGTCCGCCTCAAGAAACCGACATCGACCCTTCGTTTACGCGTTGGAGGGTATCTCGATGTATGGATTTCTAATCGTTTTTTTCGGTGGCGGACTTGG
>DATMEZ010000053.1:0-24154 GCA_035556415.1 Povalibacter sp. | reverse complement strand
TGATGGCTTCGGCCCTGCTGGTCGCCGGCCTGGGTGTGACCGCTGCCCACGCTGCGCCGCCGCCGGCCACCGCAGCGGAAGTCGCGGAGTTCAAGGCCCTGGAGGTCAAGTTGTGGGAAGCCTGGAACAAGCGCCTGAATCCCGCCGACGCTGCGCCGTTCTATTCCAAGGATCCCAAGAACATCCACTTCGACTTCGCGCCGATGAAGTTCACCGGCTGGGCCGAGTACGAGCGCGTCGCTTCGGCCAACCTGGGCAGCATGGGTGGCGGCCACGCGGTCACCCGGATCAACGATGATTTCACCGTCATCAAGAGCGGCGATCTGGTGGTCACGGCCTTCACCTTCCACGTCGATTTCTACGGCAAGGACGGCAACGCCAACGGCATGGATGCGCGCGAGACCGACGTGTGGACCAAGGAGAACGGCAACTGGGTGATCGTGCACCAGCACATGTCGTTCCCGTCGGGCGGCGAATAGCCTCGCACCCTCACTGGCAGTCTCATCAGCAGCCCCGTTCACGCGATGCGTGCGGGGCTGTCTGCTTTCCGGCGTTGCGCACAGACGCCGACAGACGAAACGAGCCCGCAAGATCCGGCTGGCATCTGATGTTTGCCGGCAACGGCCGCTGTAGTCATGTAGCAGCCGTGAGCTGCGACTCCGCGCTTCGCGAATGGCAGCTATGAGCGCAACAGGGCATGCGGATTGCACCCTGCGCTCTGGTGTCGCGCCGGATAATTCGTTAACGTGTTAACGCAAACCGCGGCGTGCGGCCCAGGGGGAACTGGCGGCCGGCGCGGCGACCTATCCGCAACAGCGAAAAGATCGGGAGTCGAACTCATGACCGGTGCTGGTTTTCACGATGATCGGGGCGCGGCGAAGCTCTGGCGCAAGGGGGTACTCGCAATGACCATGGTGCTGGCAGCTGCAACTGCGGCTCACGCGGCGAGCAACAAGGATCTCGAAGAGCGGGTGCGCGCTCTGGAGGCCCGCGTGCAGAAGACCGAGGACATCGACGCGATCAACAAGCTGACGCGCGCCTACGGCTACTACGTCGACAAGGCGCAATGGAACGACATCGTCGATCTGTTCTCCGACGATTGCCGCGTGGAGATCGCCGGTCGCGGCGTGTACCGCGGCAGGGAAGGGGCCGACACGATCTTCCGCAAGGTCATGGGCGGCGGCAAGATCGGCCTGTCGCAGGGCGCACTGTTCAATCACATGATCCTGCAGGGCGTGGTCGACGTGGCGCCGGACGGCAAGACCGCCTACGGCCGCTGGCGCGCCTTCATCCAGATCGGCACCTACCAGCAGTTCGGCATGTGGGCCGAGGGCACCTACGAGAACATCTACGTCAAGGAAAACGGCGTCTGGAAGTTCAAGGACCTGCACTACTTCGCCACCTACTACACGCCGTACGACCAGGGCTGGGCCAAGAAGGCCATGCCGAACAACGGTCCGAGCAAGGAGTTCCCGCCGGACAGCCCGCAGTCGGTCCAGTACGACGTGTTCCCGGGACACTTCGTGCCGCCGTACCACTATCCGAACCCGGTGACCGGCAAGCCGTGGAAGCCGGAAGCGGCTGCCGCAGGCGACAAGAAATAGAAAACGCCATGAGCGCGGGCGCCGTACTGCCCGCGCTCATGAGCTGACCCAGACACCCGCGCCTGCGCTCGCGGCGCCGCCTCCCCCCCTTTAGGGCGGTGCTCCGAGAGCGCAGGCGTGCGGTCCTGATGCCCGACGTCGTAGATCGACCCGTGGCGCGGCAGTCAGGGACTCGATTGGGGCCTCGATGATTCCCGATTGATTCCCTTCCTGGTCATTCCCGCGTATGCGGGAATCCATCCGAATCGCAAGGTGGACTCCCGCCTACGCGGGGCAGGCTCTGCGCGTGAGTGACGAGCAAGCCTTCAGCGTTGTTAGCCAGCAGGGTTGCTGCCTTGCGTAACAGGGCGCCTCACGATGTTGGACGGTGTCTCACCACGCGCGATGGCTTCGATGTTGCGCGCGATCTCGTCCCAGCGCCGCTCGATCATGCCCTGGGTCCAGATCGAGGAATGCGGCGTCATGATGACGTTCGGCAGTTCGTGGAAGGGATGCTTCGAGGGCGGCACGGTCAGATCGTCCGGCGTCGGATACCGGTACCAGGCGTCGATGACACCGCCGGCGATGCGGCGCTGTGCGAGTGCGTGGTAGAGCGCATCCTCGTTGATTACCGCGCCGCGCGCGACATTGACGATGACCGCGCCGGGTTTCATCGCAGCGAACGCCTTGGCATCGATCAGATCGACCGTCTGCGGCGCCAGCGCAATGCTCACCACCACGAAATCGCATTCGCCCAGAAATTCGTGCAGCTGAGTCAACGGATACATGCGATCGACGTGCGCTGACGGGCGCACCGTGCGGTTGCAGGCAATCACGCGGGTCCCGAACGCCTTGGCCAGTTCGGCGGTTTTTTCGCCGATGGGCCCGTAGCCGAGGATGCCGACCGTCTTGCCCGACAGCTCCTGGTGCAGCGGCGCGCCGCAACGCCCGCTCATGCGCCAGCTGCCGCTGCGAAAGGACTCATGTGCTTCGATGAGATCGTGCGACCAGGCAAGCATGCCGAGCACGGCGTACTCGGCGCCTGCGACGTGATGCCCGTACGCATTGCACACGAAGGCCTGCTGCGGCACCTGGTCGAGCGCAATCTGGTCCAGGCCCGCGCCCGGGGCCTGCAGCAGGCGCAGTCGCGGTGCGGCAGGCATGTCGCGATAGCTCAGCGCAATGACCACGTTCGCCTCGGCAAAAGCCGCTGCCAGCGCCGCACGCGGCGCATTTTCCTTGAATTTCACAATATCCGCCGGCACCGCCAGCTTGCGGCGCAAAGTGGTGTCCAGCTCGTGCACCAGGACGCCGTACAGGACGATCTCGAGCGGCTGCACTTGTGTCGAATCCTCGTTTTATGGCCCGGAGGGCTTTCCGGGAAATTAGTTAATGTGTTATGTATCAGCCCGGATACCACGGTGGCAAGAACATGTCGGCATCGACCCTGAGCTTCACACTGCTGCATACCCTCGACACTTTGCTCGAGACCCGCAACCTCAGTCGCGCTGCCCGCCAGCTCGGCCAGAGCCAATCGGCGCTCAGCCGCCAGCTGGCCCAGCTGCGCACGCAGTTCGGCGACCCGCTGCTGGCCCGGCACGGGCGCGAATACGTGCTCACGCCCCGCGCCCAGGCGCTGGTGGGACAGGTGAAGCAGCTGCTGGCGCAGCTCGACACCCTGCTCAGCCCGGTCCAGTTCGTGCCGGAGGAGTGCGACCGCAGCTTCACGCTGGGCTCGTCGGATTACGTCGCAATGCAGGTCATTCCGCAACTGATGGCGCGCATGGCCGAAACCGCGCCACGCGCCTCGGTGAAGTTCCAGATCTGGGGACCGCCCGGCCAGTACGACCAACTGGCCGACGGCAAGCTCGACCTGGCGGTGACGGTGCTCGATGGCGTGCCGCCCGATCTGCATGCGCGCCAGATCGGCGAGGACAACGCCGTGTGCGTGATGCGCACCGGCCATCCGCTGGCCAACAAGTCGATCTCGCTGGACGATTACCTGTCCTGGCCGCACGTGAACATTTCCGACGGCGGCGACAAGCACGGCTTCATCGAGCGCTACCTGGCCGATCGCGGTCATCGCCGTGAAGTGCGCCTGGAAGTGCCGTTCTTCGGCTCGGCACTGAGCGTGATCAGCCACAGCGATTGCCTGCTCACCATGCCGCGCCACATCGTCGAGCAGCTGCTCGGAGCGTTCCCGGTCACCTGGCGGCCGCTGCCGTTCGATCTGCACACGTTCCACTACGGCGTGCTGTGGCATGCCCGCAGCCATCACGATCCGGCGCACCAGTGGTTCCGCAACCAGGTGTTGAGCGCGTGCCAGCAGTCGCGGACCATTGCCAACCGTGCGTGGTCTTCGCCGCGCTCGATGTCGAACTGGGCGCTGCCCGCGTAAATCAAAACAGAACAAGCGCATCGTCGCGCGGCTGCCGCACAGGGCGGGCCGGGCAGGCGCTGCATCGAGCAACAGTACTTGGGGGATGCATGACGACGAACCTCGCCCGTTCCATCGATGAGAGGTCGCTCAGCGGCTCGATCGACGTTGCCCGTTTCATCGACGAGCGACCGGTCAGCGGCTACCAGTGGGGCATTTTCATCACTGCCATGGCGGTGGCCACGCTGGACGGCTACGACCTGCAATCGATGGCGCTGGCGGCGCCGTCCATCGCTGCGGAATGGGGCATCGAGCCGAAATCCTTCGGTCCGGTGTTCACCGCGACGCCGCTGGGCATGGTGTTCGGTTCGCTGCTGCTGGGGCGGATTGCGGACCGCTGGGGCCGCAAGATTCCCACCATCATCGCCATTTCGCTGATCGGACTGTTCTCGCTGCTGACCGCGTTCGCGCCGTCGCTGGAAGTGCTGGCGGTGTTCCGTTTCCTGATGGGACTGGGCACCGGCGGCATCCTGCCCAATTTGATTGCGCTGGTGTCGGAGTACGCGCCGCAACGTACCCGCGCTTCGCTCACCACGCTGTCGTTCTCCGCCATTCCGTTCGGCTCCATGCTGGGCGGATTGATCGCCAGCTACCTGATTCCGACGCACGGCTGGCATTCGGTGTTCTATGTCGGCGGCATCATTCCGCTGGCCATCGCCGCCTGGTGTGTGGTGCACCTGCCGGAATCGATCCGCTTCATGGCGGCCAGTGACGGGCGCCGGCAACAGATCGCGGCGATCCTCGGCAAGATCGCGCCCAGCGAGAACTTCGGCGACGGCGTGCGCTTCACGGTGCCCGAGCACTCGCAGGCCAAGGTTTCGCTGTCGCGCCTGTTCGGACCGGGCCGCACTGCGCCGACGCTGCTGATGACGCTGGTGCTCGCCTTCAACACCTTCATGCTGTACTTCCTGCTGAGCTGGTTGCCGACGGTGATGAACCTGGCGGGCCTGTCGGAGCGCGGCGCGCTGCTGTCCACCGTGCTGCCGAATCTCGGTGGCGTGGTGGGGGCGATCCTGCTGGGTCGCTTCATCGACCGCTTCGAGGGCTTCCGCGTCATGACCATCGGCGGCCTGGTCGCCGGCACGGCCGTGCTGCTGGTGGGCTTCGGCTATGCGCATCCCGCCGTGCTGATCCCGGCGCTGTTCTTTGGCGGCACCTGCATCATGGGTGGCCAGCCAGCCATTTACGCGCTGCTCGCGTCGCTGTATCCCACGACGATTCGTGCGACCGGCGCAGGTTTCACGCTTGGCGCTGGGCGCGTGGGCTCCATCATCGGTCCCGCTGCGGGTGCATGGGTGTTGGCGCAGGGCTGGAGCGTGCAGGAGATCTTCGTGATGGCGGCAGCGCCCGGCTTCGGCGTGGCGCTGTGCCTGTGGATCATCGGGCGGATTCCCCGGAACTTCACCTGACCGCCCGGCCCGTCAACGACGGGGCCGTCGTTCGGCCACTGCCGGTGAAGGAATGGGCGGTCCCCGCTGCACGAGCCAGTGCAGCGGGGATTCCGAGCGGCGGATTCACTGCCGCAGCATCACCTGCAGCTGGTCCTGATACTGCAGCTGCGCCGCAGCGGCCAGCGCCGGGTGCAGGCTGCCGTTTTGCAACTCCGCGCTGCCCCAGTGCTCGCGCAGCGTCTCGAGCAGTTCGAGATAGTCATCGCTGCCGCTGATTCCCGCTCGGGCCAGCAGCAACGCCGGCAACAGCCAGGAGGCCGTGGTTTCCGTGCGTTGCTGCGATGACCGGTTGTCGAGCAGCAGCCACGGGACCGGCTGTTGCTGCGCCGGCTGGCCGTCGACGAAGGGCAGGCGGGCAAAGACATCGTTGAGCGGCGGCAGGTGATCGCCGTAGAACAGCAGCAGCGTGCGCCGCTGGCGCTTCTGCACGTACTTCGCCAGACGTCCGACTTCTTCGTCCGTCTTGGCCACCAGCGCGGCATACGTCTGCCAGGATTCGCGTGCGTCAGCATCCAATCCGTCCGGCACGGGTTGCGCCACTTCGCTGACGGTGCGCATCGTCGCCGGATGAGCATAGGGGCCATGATTCTGGATGCTGATCGCCATGATCAGTTGCGGTGCGCCGTCGTCGTGCAACTCGGCCATCACGCGATCCGTAAGCGCGGCGTCGCTCACGTACCAACCCTCGCGGGGACTGTCGGCGAACTCGCGTCCGTCGATGAAGCGGTCGAATCCGAGTGCACGAAAGGCGCGATTGCGATTCCAGAATGCGCCGCCATTGGGGTGAACCGCCGTCGTGCGATAGCCCCGCTGTGCCAGCGTGCGAACCAGGCCCGGCATCTGCTTGCGCGGCAGCTGCAGGTACGGGTAGCGCACCTGTGGCAGGGCGTCGAGCGGCATGCCCGTCAACAGCTCGAATTCGGTGCGGATCGTGCCGCCGCCGAACGTGGGTACGTTCAGGTCGCCGGACCATCCGCGCTTGGCCAGGCGCCGCCAATGCGGCAGGTAGTCGCCGTCCGCGCCCTCCAGCCGCGAGGGATCGAACAACGATTCGCTCTGCACGATCACGATGTCGGGCAAGTCGTCGGCGCCGCCGGCGGCCATGGTCGCTGCGGCGGGCCGGTCCCGGCGGATCTCCGCGGCGCTGCGAATCAGGCTCACCGCCGCCGCGACGTCGGGAGCTGCGGCCGTTGGCTGTCGCAGCTCCCAATGCAGCAGGATCAGGTTCGTGATCAAACCGGTGCGTCCTGCGCTGTCCGCTGGTGCCCACGGCTCGAACTGTAGGCGTCCTGGATCGTAAAGGCGCAGCCAGGGTCCCACGCCATTCAGCAAGCTCGTGCCGACACCGAGAATCACCAGCCCCGCCAGGGCGCGCCGTCGACCGCTCAGCTGCGGCAGGACCGGCGCTCTTGCCAGTAGCAGCGTCACCGCCAGCAGCACGATTGCGATCAATGCCTGCAGCCGCCCGATCGCCAGGTAGTTGCTGAAGAAGGTGTAGCTCAGCCGCAGCTCGCTCAGGAAGTGGAAATCATCGGGCAGCAGCGGCGTCGCCAGCTGCGACAGCTTGATGGTATTGACGGCGTAGAGCGCCCCCAGCAGCAGCGCCGTCAGCCAGCTCGCCAGCACGATCCGCCGCGTCACGATCGTCAGTGCCGCAGTGAGAATGAGCACCGGCACCGCGTTGAGCGCAGCCAGCCACCATGGCTGGGTGCTGGCGAAACTCATCGGCCAGGGCAGCGCCGGGTCGAGCCAGCTGATGAGCACGGCATAAACCATCCCGAGGCTGAGCGTCCCCAGGGCGAGCTTGGCGAGAATGCGTACGTTGCGGGTTGCAGTCAGAGGTACGGACTGCGGCCCCGCGGGCAAGAGTTCTTCGGCGCGTGGCAATGCTGTTCTCGGATCTGTAAGCCAGGCTGCGAGCGGGCTGTCTGGCTTTGGCGACGTTGCAGCCGGTTCGCATTGCGCCCGGTTTCAGGTGAGCACAACGGTCGATCGAGCGCCCGGGTTCCCGGCGAATGGTGTTCGAGCGCATGTGAAATGCCCGCAACGCTCGCGATTCCGCGGCCAGCTTGTCTACAATCGCCGCATGCGCATTTTCACTACCTTGATCGTGATCCTCGTGGCTGCGGCCGGAACTGCCTGGTACTTCGCTGGACGGGCGCCGGGGCCGGTCATCGAGATCGCCCAGCCGCTCAAGCACATCGGTCAGACCGGCGAGCTGGTCGTGAACGTCGATGCGCCCGCGGGCAAGCTAGTGGCGCTGGACGCCGTGCTGGAGCAGGGCGCCCGACGGACGCCGCTTTTCAGCCTGACCGGCGGCAACGATGGGCAACTGACCCGCGAAGGCGACCGGCTGCGCCTGCAGCGTTCCATCGGCAAGCGGGAGATTGCCGATCTCGAAGCCGGTGCCGCGCGCATCGTCGTGACGGCCGCGCGCCCGGTGCTGTTCGGATATCGCCAGGTCCAGTCCACCGCCAGCCACGATATCGAAGTACGGCTGACGGCTCCGCAGATCGCGGTCCAGTCGACCCACCATTACATCAACTACGGCGGCTCGGAGATGGTGGTCTATCAGGTCAGGCCGGCCGATGCCATGTCGGGCGTGCGCGTCGGCGACCAGGAATACCCGGGATTCCCCGCGTCGGGCGCGGGCATTCCCAATGCTGATCCCGGCTTGCGCGTGGCGTTCTTCGCGCTGCTGTGGAATCAGGACCAGAACACGCCCATCCAGGTCTTTGCCCGCGATGACGTCGGCAACGAGAGCCACGCGACGTTCGAGTACCGCGTCTTCCCGAAGGCGTTCCGCAAGAGCCGCATCACGATCGACGACCGCTTCCTGTCGAAGGTCGTGCCGGCCATCCTGCAGAACACGCCCGAGCTGCAAGTGGAGAATCCGTCAGACCTGCTCGGCTCGTTCCTGCGCATCAACCGCGACCTGCGTCGTGACAACAACGCGCTGATCTCATCACTGGCGAGCAAGACCTCGCCGCAGATCCTGTGGCACGGCCCGTTCAAGCAGCTGCTCAATACGGCGGTCGAGGCGGGCTTCGCGGACCAGCGAACCTACATCTACGGCGGCAACGACGTGGATCAGCAGGTTCATCTGGGCTTCGACCTGGCTTCCACCGCCAATGCGCCGGTGCAGGCTGCGAACCGCGGCACGGTACTGCACGCGGGCTGGCTCGGCATCTACGGCAACTGCGTGATCGTGGATCACGGCATGGGGCTGCAATCGCTGTATGCGCACCTGTCGTCGATCACGGTGAAGGTGGGCGACACGGTCGATACCAACGCGGTGCTGGGCCGCAGCGGCTCCACCGGCCTGGCCGGTGGCGACCACCTGCATTTCACCATGCTGCTCGCCGGCAACGCGATCACGCCCATCGACTGGTGGAGCTCGAAGTGGGTGCAGGATCGGGTCATTCGCAAGCTGCGTGAGGCCGGGATGGCCGATACGCAGCAGGCCGCTGCGCAGTAAATTTCCCTGTCACTCCCGCGCACACGGGAGTCCATCCGCAGTCAGAAGATGGATTCCCGCTTGCGCGGGAATGACGAAAGAGGCGTAGCCCCGGCGCTTCCTGAATGCCGGGATCGATCAGGCCGATTCCCGGTCCGCCTGCGGGTCGTTGCGGACCCGGTTGCGCTTCGAGGCCGCTGCGGTGCGCCGCGAGGCGGTGGGCTCGCTGCGATCGAGTGCCTCTTCCAGCTCGTTGAGCAATCCAAACAACTCGTTCAGCCGCTGGGCGCCGAAACGCTCGGCGATGGTGGAGAAGCTGGCTTCCGACAGCGGCGCGACCTTGGCGAGCAGGGTCACGCCGGCCGGGCCGATCGACACCAGGCTGCGGCGCAGGTCGTGTTCCACCGGGCGGCGGTTGACCATTTTGGCCGCGACCAGGTCGCGCAGGATGCGTGACAGGCTCGGCGCTAGCAGCACTGTCTCGCGCGCCAGGTCGGCGATCTCGATTTCTCCCGATTTATGCAACACGCGCAGCACGCGCCATTGCTGCTCGGTGATTCCGTGTTCGCGATGGTGCGGGCGGAAATACATCATCACCGCCTCGCGCGCCCGCATCAGCGCCATCGGGAGCGAGCGCGACAGGTCGCGCAGGTGAATCGCCGGCACGGGATTCGCCTGCGGGCGGCTGGCGCGCCTGTTGCCGGCTGACTGCTTCTTGTTGGGCTTCATCGAAGGATCGCGAGAGTTGGTGGTTGAGGGCCGCCCGCACGGCGTTGCTCAGTCAGGGGGCGGAAGGCGCGCGATTCTGCCATCGCGCGCAGCGCAGCGTCCATGCGATTGCGCGGCGGACAGTGCTGCAATCGGCGCAATTTGACTTCATTGGGGCTAATACTTAACCTGTGAAAGAATATCCTGTCACCAGTAGTAGACCCCAAAAGATGAGCATTGCATTGGCCCGGTTACGCGGCAGCGCGCCGCTGCGGCGGGTAGAGATCGACCCGGCTGGACGGGTCCAGTTGGACGGGCAGTGGCGCGCCGGCGCCGAGATCGCCTGGGACGTGCCGACCAGCGGCGGCGTTTACGGAACGCTGCACAATTTCCGCGGTGCGCTCGAGGCGCTCGGCAATGCCATCCATGAGCCTCCCTATGTCGCGCCGCCCAAGGCGCCGGTGCTGTACGTCAAGCCGGCCAATACCTGGATCGGTTACGGCTCGGCGATCCCGGTGCCGGCCGGCGTGCCGGCGTTGCGCATGGGCGGCACGGTGGGCATCGTGATCGGCCGTGCGGCCAGCCGCGTGAGCGAAGCGCAGGCGCTGAGCTTCATCGGCGGTTACACCGTGGTCAACGACGTCAGCGTGCCGCACGACAATTTCTATCGTCCGGCGATCCGTGAGAAATGCCGCGACGGCTTCTGCCCGATCGGGCCCTGGGTGCTGGCGGCCGAGCACGTCAAGGACCCGGCAGCGCTGACGGTGCGCACCCTCGTCAACGGCAAGCTGCAGCTCGAGAAGAGTCTGGGCGAGCTGGTGCGGTCGATTCCGCGCCTGATCGCGGACGTCACCGCATTCATGACGCTGGCCGAAGGCGACGTGCTGCTGCCGGCCGTGTCGGAAACCGGTCCGCTGGCCAGTGCTGGCGATACGGTGGCGATCGAAGTGGCGGGCGTGGGTCGACTGGAGAATCCGCTGGTGAACCAAGCGGAAGTGATTGCTGGAGAGTTGCGATGAAGCGGGCGCGCGTAGCCTATGCAGGCGCGGTGCACGCCGCGACGGAATTCGAAGGCCGGGTACGGCTGGCGGATGGACGGGTGCTCGACGAAAGCCAGGTGGTCTGGCTGCCGCCGATTCAGCCACGCACCATTTTCGCAGTCGGCCTGAACTATGCCGATCACGCCAAGGAGCTGGCCTTCGGTGCACAGAAGGCGCCGCTGGTCTTCCTCAAGGGTGCGAATACGATTGCCGGCCACCGCGCCAAGACCTGGCGTCCGGGCGATGCTGCGTACATGCACTATGAATGCGAACTGGCCGTGGTCATCGGTCGGTACGGTCGCAAGATTCCGCGCGACCAGGCGTACGACTACGTGGCTGGGTACACGGTCGCCAACGACTACGCGATCCGCGACTACCTGGAAAACTACTATCGTCCCAACCTGCGCGTGAAGAATCGCGATGGTGCGACGCTGCTGGGCCCGTGGCTGGTGGACGCGGCCGACGTGCCGAACCCGATGAACCTGGATCTGCGCACCAGCATCAACGGCAAGCAGACCCAGAAGGGCAGCACGCGCGATATGATCTTCGACGTGCCGTTCCTGATCGAATACCTGAGCGAGTTCATGACGCTCGCACCGGGTGACATCATCCTCACCGGCACGCCCGAAGGTGTGGTGGACGTGCAGCCCGGCGACGAAGTCGTCACGGAAGTGGATGGCATCGGGCGCCTGACCAATTTCCTGATCGGTGATGACGCGTTCGCGAGTCAGGCCCGCGCCTGACGCGCAACCAGCGGAGAACGCAAATGGGTAAGCTCGTACTGGCGGCCAAGGTCACCCACGTGCCGTCCATGTATCTGTCGGAAATGCCCGGCAAGCATCACGGCTGTCGCGAGGCCGCCATCAACGGCCATCGCATCATCGCCGAGCGCGCCCGCGCTCTGAACGTCGACACCGTGGTGGTGTTCGACGTGCACTGGCTGGTGAACTCCGGCTATCACATCAACTGCCACGACCGCTTCGAAGGCATCTACACCAGCAACGAGCTGCCGCACTTCATCAAGGACATGGAGTTCTCCTACGAGGGCAACCCGGCCTTGGGCCGCGCCATCGCCGAGTGCGCCAACCGCCGCGGCGTCAAGACGCGCGCGCACGAGATCAAGAGCCTGGAGCTGGAGTACGGCACGCTGGTGCCGATGCGCTACATGAACCAGGACAAGCGCTTCAAGGTGGTCTCGGTGGCAGCCTGGTGCCCGTGGCACGACCTGGACGACAGCCGCCAGTTCGGCGAAGCCGTGCTCGAAGCCATCGAGCAAAGCGACAGCAACGTGATGGTGCTGGCCTCCGGCTCGCTGTCGCACCGCTTCCACGACAACCGCGACGCCGAGGCGGGCATCTTCACCATCAGCCGCGAGTTCTACCAGCAGGTCGACCACCACGTGGTGAACTTGTGGAAGGCCGGCCGCTTCAAGGAATTCACCGCCATGCTGCCGGAGTACGCCGAGCTGTGTCACGGCGAGGGCAAGATGCACGACACCGCCATGCTGCTGGGCGTGCTCGGCTGGGATCGTTACGACCAGCCGGTGGAGGTCGTCACCGACTATTTCGCCAGCACCGGCACCGGGCAGATCAACGCGATTTTCCCGTTGCCCTGACGCTACGGCGGCGGTGCAGCGGCAGTGGATCTTTTGTTCGCTGCCGGTCAGGCACGCGCCGTGGCGCGGGTTCTACCTTCGGCGCGGCGGCGGACGCACACGACGATACGTTGGGGGGCAATGTCATGCACAACGGTGATCTGTCGGAACCACAGGCTCATGGCGGCCCGGTCGTGGCCGAGCGGCTCAAGTTCGAGACGCTGACCTGGCTGTGTTCGGCCATCAATGCCAGTGCCGGCGTGTTCTATCGCGTCGGCGAGGACTGCAACCAGTCGCAGTTCCTCACCTACAACGTCGACCTGTCGTTTCATCGCCGCTACATCCGCGGCCTGCACCAGCTCGACCCGCTGCATCCACGGCATTTCCACGCGCCCGACAACCGGGTGATCACGCTGAGCGATGCGCTGCCGCCGAGCGTGCGCCAGAACAGCGAGTACTTTCACCGTTTCATCGTGCCGCAGAGCATCAACGAAGTCATCGAAGTGTTCTTCCGCCGCGACGAACGCATCATCGCCGGCATCTCGCTGCTCAAGTGCGGTCGCAATGCGCCGCTGAGCGGCCGGGACATCCGGCTGATCCAGGATGCGCATCCGCTGATGGAGAGCTATCTGCGCACCGTGGTCGCCGAAGACGAGCAAAGCAGCACCACCGGCGAGGAGTACGCGTTCACCGAGCGTGAGCGGACCGTCCTGGCGTTGGTGAAGGATGGCCTGTCGAACAAGGTGATCGCGCGGCGCCTGGCCATCAGCGTGCCGACGGTGAAGACGCACGTGCGCAGCATCCTGGCCAAGACGCGGACGACTTCGCGCTCGACGCTGCTGGCCAAGATGTTCTGGCATTGAGGAGTGTCTGTTTTGCTTTCGCCGCGTCTCGCGTCTCGCTACCTGAGCGTGCGTGGAGCACCGCCGGCCGGGACTGTTTTCGGGACCGCCCGCGAGTACGTCCCTGTAGGGCTGCCGCAAAAACGTCCCTGTTTTTGAGGCTCCCGAAAACAGTCCCGGCCGCCGATGCTCTCAACGTGGCGCTCGAACGGAGTAGATCAAAGATGCCTGGATTGCACGCAGAACCTGTTTAGTTCGCTGTCGGTCGCGCAATGTCTTGCCGGCCGCCTTACGTTCAAGATTCCAGATCTCTGTCAGGAAAGCCCGTGAACACCGCAATCAACTCCGTTGCCTCGATTGCCCAGCAGCCTGCGCCGAGCGAGGCCGTGGCGAAATTCCTCGAACGTGCGCCGCGCCTGCTGATCGGCGGCGAATGGGTCGAGCCGGGAAAGGGGCAGCTCCAGGTCACGGATCCGGCCACCGGCCGGGAAATCTCGGTCATCGCCAATGCCGATCAGGCCGACGTGGATCGTGCAGTCGCCGCAGCGCGCCGGGCTTTCGAGCAGGGGCCTTGGCCGGAAATGTCGCCCGCGGCCCGCGAAGCATCGTTGTGGCGATTGTCGGATCTGGTGGAGCGTCACGCCGACGAGCTGGCCGAGCTGGAAAGCATCGACAACGGCAAGACGCGCTTCATGGCCGGATTGATCGACGTGCCCGCCACGCGTGACTACCTGCGCTACATGGCCGGCTGGGCCACGAAGGTGGAAGGCAGCACCTTCGAGACCTCCATTCCCAGGCCGCCTGGCCGGCGTTATCACACTTACAGTACGCGTGAGCCGGTGGGTGTGGTGGCGCAGATCGTGCCCTGGAATTTTCCGCTGCTGATGGCGGTGTGGAAGATCGCGCCGGCACTCGCGGTGGGTTGCACCTGCATTCTCAAGCCGGCCGAGCAGACGTCATTGACGTCTCTGCGTTTGGGCGAGCTGATTGCCGAAGCCGGGTTTCCGCCGGGTGTGGTCAACATACTGACTGGAACCGGCGCCGCGACCGGCGCGGCACTGGTGGCGCATCCTGGCGTCGACAAGATCGCATTCACCGGATCCACCGCGGTGGGCAAGGCGATCAACCGTTCCGCCACCGAGACCGTCAAGCGCGTCTCGCTGGAACTCGGCGGCAAGTCTCCGGTGGTGGTGCTGCCCGATGCGGATCTGGAAACCGTGATCGGCGGAGCAGCGCAGGCCATCTTCTTCAACGCCGGCCAGGTGTGTACCGCCGGTTCGCGGCTGTATGTGCATCGCAAGATCTTCGATCGCGTCGTCGAAGGGGTGAGCGCGGCGGCGCAGTCGATGCGCCTTGGGCCGGGCCTCCACGTGGATACGCAGATGGGGCCGCTGGTTTCGCGCCAGCAGCAGGAGCGGGTGCTTGCGTACATCGCATCCGGTCGCAATGAGGGTGCGGCTGTCATGACGGGCGGCGAAGCGCCTTCGCATCCCGGCTACTTCGTCAAGCCGACGGTTCTTGCCAACGTGCGCCCCGACATGCGCGTCGTGCGCGAGGAGATCTTCGGGCCGGTGGTGGTGGCGCAGCGCTTCGACGATCTGGACGACCTGGCGGCGCTGGCCAACGATTCTCCGTATGGCCTGTCGGCCAGCATCTGGTCGAACGACCTGTCGGCGGTGCAGCGGCTGGTGCCGAAGCTGCGCGCCGGCACGGTCTGGGTGAACTGTCACAACATGGTCGATCCCAACATGCCGTTCGGCGGCTTCAAGCAGTCGGGCTTCGGTCGTGAGCACGGTCGCTCGGCCATCGAACAGTACTCGGAGATCAAGTCGGTCTGCATGTGCGTGTAGCCGGTCGTTGATTCAGCATCGGTAGACGTCCAGGAGCTCCTCCTCCCGAAGGAGGAGCCCTGGTCCTCCCTCAGGAGGATCCATTCCCCTGCCTGCCGCCGTAGCCTCCCCCGGCGCGGATCACATAAAAACACGCCGACGATCCGGCTCGCAGTCTCGATGCCTGATCGGGCGAAAGCGACAGGGGAGCGCCATGAAGCGAAGATCATTGCTTAAGGTGAGAGCGCTTGGGTCCACGCTGGCGATCGTAGCCTCGGCGCTGACGATTCCGCCGGTACAGGCGCAACAGGAAGACAAGGCGTCAGCGACGCTGGAAGAAATCGTGGTCACAGCGCGCAAGCGCTCGGAAAGCCTGCAACAGACGCCGGTAGCCATCAGCGCCATGACCGGCGTGATGTTCGAGACGGCGGCAGTACGCGAGCTGAGCGATGCCAGCCGCTTCGTTCCCAATCTCTCGCTGACCAAGGGCGGCGCCATTTCCGGCAGCAATGCCGCCGCAGCGATCTTCATTCGCGGCGTGGGGCAGGGCGACTTCATCGTCAGTTCCGATCCCGGCGTCGGTATCTACATCGATGGCGTTTACTACGCGCGCACCGTAGGGGCTTCGATGGAGCTGGCTGAAGTGGAGCGCGTGGAAGTGCTGCGTGGGCCGCAGGGGACGCTGTTCGGCCGCAACACCATCGGCGGCGCGATCAACATTCTCTCCAAGCAGCCCGAGCCGGATTTTTCCGCCTACACCTCTGTGACGGCAGGCGAGAACGAGCACTACGGCGTGAAAGCCGGAATCAACTTCCCGCTCTCCGATCACGTGTACGCGCGCTTGAGCGGACTGGTGAGGCAGCGCGGCGGCTATGTCGATGCCTTGCAGTACCACGACGTGCAGCTCGGCGACGAAGACGTGAAAGCCTTCCGCGGCCAGCTGCGCTTCGATTACGACCGCGTCGACGTAACCGTTGCGGCCGACTACACCAAGCAGGACGATCACGGCGCGCCCTGGGTCGCTGAGCAGATCAGGGCGCCGGGGCCCGATCCGACTTTCAACTATCTGTTCGCGAGCTTCGCCAACCTGTTCACCGGCGATCCCAGCTGCCAGACGGTTGCCGGCCAGACCACCAACCCCACCTGCTTCGGCCCGGTGTGGATGACGCGGGACCGCTTCGCCACCAACAACACCTTCCGCGACGTGGCGAGCGGCCGGCTGATCGAGCCGTACAGCGAGGTGGAGAATTTCGGCGCCAGCCTGAGCGTCGAGGCGGACGTCGGCTTCGGCCAGTTCAAGTCCATTTCCGCCTATCGCAAGCTCGACAGCGGCTTCACCCGCAGCCTCAGCCAGACGCCGCTGGTCACGTTCGAGAACAACACCAGCACCTTCGACTCCGAGCAGTACTCGCAGGAGTTCCAGCTCACCGGCAATTCCTTCGACGGACGCCTCGACTGGGTCACCGGCCTGTACTACTTCAAGGAGGACGGCATCGAGATCGACGACCTGATCACCTCGCTGTTCAGCCGCCTGGCCGACACCTTCACCGTCAAGAACCGCTCGGTGGCAGCGCTGGCGAATCTCACCTGGCACTTCACCGACCGGCTGCACCTGACGGCCGGCGCACGCTGGACCGATGAGAAGAAGGAGGGCGTCGGCAAGGCGCCGAACTTCGTCGACTCGGCCACCGGGGCGCCGACACCGACTTACCTGTCTTCGTCGCAGAAGCTCACCGAAGTGACGCCGAGTGCCAGCCTGGCGTTCAATTTCACGCCGCAGGTACTGGGTTACGTGAGCTACTCGGAGGGCTTCAAGAGCGGCACGTTCTCGCCGCGCCTGCCGTTTCCGAACCTGGCGGGACCGAGCCTGCCCACGGCCGATCCGGAGTACGTGAGCAGTTACGAAGCCGGGCTGAAGTCGGATCTGTTCGGCGGTCGCGCCCGCTTCAACGTCGCGCTCTTCTACATGAAGTACGACGACATCCAGCTCGACTTCGCGCCGCCGGCCAATCCGGCCAACACCATCGTCGGCAACATCGCGGCGGCGCAGATCAAGGGCGCGGAGTTCGAGTTGCAGACACGGCTGGGTCAGAACCTGCGCCTGAGTGCATCGCTTGGCCTGATGGATGCCACCTACACCCATTTCGACTATCTGCCGACGCCGTACTTCTCCACCCGCACGCCGCTGCAACGCACGCCCGATTACCAGGGCAATCTGAGCGCCAACTACACCATTCCGCTCTCCGTAGGTGCCATCGTACTGGCGGCGGACTGGAGCTTCATGGGCCGGCAAGCGCTGTACTCGGACGTGGCTGGCCATCCGCTCTCGATGCAGGGCGCCTGGAATTCCGGCAACGTCTCCGTCGGCTATGTTGCGCCGAATGATCGCTGGCGCGTGACGCTGTACGCGGAGAACGTCACCGACGAGGTGCACAAGACTTCGGCGGTCGATGTGATTCGCGACACTTTTGCCGTGGCTGAAGTTGTCTACAACCGTCCGCGCGAGCTGTTCGCCACGGTGACCGTCAACTTCTGATACGACCGGCAGGCGAGCAGAGAGATTCTTCTCTGCGGCCATGGAGGGCCCCTGATGCAGTCTGCTGCATTGCGGCAGGACGTCATTGGGGTGTCCGCCGTCGCTGTGGGTGGGCGGATCCCCCTCGTCGGTTGCGAGGCGGACCAGCAGTGGCCGTCAGTATTGCGAACTGCGTATCAGTTGCTGCTCAGTTGAGGCATCAAGCGGCGCACGCCCATCGCCGATATCAGGAAGATGCAGGCGCGTGACCGGTCAAATCGGCGGTCGAGCCGCTTCCGTCCGGAAGTGAGCGGTCCTGGAGCAGCGCAGGGGTGGCGTGAGGTCTCCGGGATCCTGCGATCTGTTGCGGCATCAATAGTTGGATTGCTGATGACGGCCGCATTGCTTGCGCCGCCCGCCGCACTGGCGCTCGATCCATCCCGCGCGACGACGCAATACGTGCTGAACGTCTGGCAGATCGCCGAAGGGTTGCCGCAGAACTCGGCACTGGCGCTGGCGCAGACCCGGGATGGCTATCTCTGGGTCGGGACCCAGGAAGGGCTGGCTCGCTTCGATGGCGCGCGCTTCGTCGTTTTCGACCGACGTAATACGCCGGAGATCCGCAGCAACCTGATCACGACGCTGCACGCCGACGCGCGCGGTCGGCTTTGGGTGGGCACTGCTGGCGGTGCGAGCGTGCTCGAGCAGGGGCATTTTCGTGCGCTCGAAGGCGTGCCCGAGGTCGTTTCCTCACCCGTGTATGCCATTGCAGAGGATCGCGATGGCGGCATCTGGATTGGGGCCGAGGCAGGCCTGCTTCACTCCGACGGCCGCAGCGTCCAGCAGGTTTCATTGCACGGCGGTCCGCGCATGCTCAGCGTGCGCACCCTGCACGTGGACCGCTCCGGAGCGTTGTGGATCGGCACGACAGCCAACGGACTCTATCGACGTGTCGGCGACCGCATGGAACGGGAGGTGCTGAGCGATGCCGCGACGTTGCCGACCGTGAGCGCTCTCTACGAGGACGTGGACGGCTCGCTCTGGGTGGGTACCGACGAGGCACAACTGTTCCGGACAAAACAGTCGATTGCCGGGGCTGCCACGCCCGAACTGCGGTTCGAGCCGATATCGACCGGCGGCAGATCCGTCGGTGGTATCCGCGCCATCCTGCGCGATCGTGACCGCTTGCTGTGGGTCGCGACCATGGGTGGCGGCCTGCTGCGTTGGCATCAGGGTGTATTCACCGAGATGAATACCGGTGCGGTTTCCAGTGGCGATATTCGCGCCCTGCACGAGGACGTCGAGGGGAATCTGTGGGTGGGCAGCTACGGCGGCGGCTTGCTGCGTTTGCGCGACGGCAAGTTCACGCCCTTCGGCGCACCGGAAGGCTTGCGCGGCAATCTTGCGTGGACGGTGGCGCCGAATGCGGACGGCAGCCTGTGGGTGGGCACCGACGCGGGCTTGAGCTATTACTCGCACGGCCGCTTCGAATATCTGTCCGATCGCCTGGGGATCGAGAATGTGCGCGTGCGCACGGCTTTGGTCGATCAGCACGGCGCTCTTTGGTTCGGCACCCAGGGTCGTGGTGTCTTTCGCCTGAAGGGCAAGGCGCTGACCGGCTTCAATCAGCGCAACGGCCTGTCGGGCGATTCGATCAAGGCCCTGTTCGAGGATGCCCGCGGCCGGATCTGGATCGGCACCGACAAGGGGATCGATCTGATCGAGGATGGCGTGGTCGGCCCGCCTCCAGCATCGCTTCGCGCGCTGGGCCCGATCACCATCAGCCTGATCCACGAGGACCGCGCGGGGAACCTGTGGATCGCAACCGATGCGCAGGGTTTGTATGTCATCGATACCAGCGGCGCCTTGCATCGCTACGGCAGGGTCGACGGCTTGCCCGGCGATCGCGTCACGGCGATTCATGAAGCCGCTGACGGTACTTTGTGGCTCGGCACACCCGAAGGCATGGGCCGTATCCGTGCTGGACAGGCTATCTCGCTGGCACGCGGTGTCGGACCGCAGACGGAGACCGTGCTGCGCATTCTCGAGGATGATCGGCACGTCCTCTGGATCACTTCCAACCGCGGGCTGTTCTCGGTCGAGAGCGACGAGCTGCAACGCTTTGCCGATTCGCAGCGTCGTGCGCTGGCTTACAAAGCCTATGGCATTGCCGACGGCCTGCGGACGCCGGAGTTCGATGGCGGCAACACGGCGGCCGGCGCAATGGCGCCCGACGGTACGTTCTGGCTTCCGTCGATTCGTGGGCTGGTACACGTGGATCCGGCGGCGATCCCGATCAACGACGTGCCGCCCCCGGTGCAGGTCGAGAATGCTGCCGTCGATGGCGCCGAGATCGATGCGACCGACGGCGTGCAGGTGCCGGCCGGTGCGACGCAATGGGAATTCCAGTACACCGCGCTGAGCCTGGTCGCACCCGAGCGGGTCCATTTCAAGTACAGGCTGGAAGGCTACGATTCGGGCTGGATCGATGCGGGCACGCGGCGCACCGCGTTCTACACCGGATTGCCGCCGGGCGACTACACCTTCCGCGTCAAGGCCAGCAACAACGACGGTGTGTGGAATGAGCGGGGCGCGACGCTGCAATTCACGTTGCTACCGCACTTCTATCAGACCGCGTGGTTCCTGGCTCTGTGCGCTGCGGCTGCCATTGCGCTCGCCGTGCTGTTCTATCGTCTGCGCGTCGGACGGCTGAAGCACAATGCGGTGCGGCTGGAAGGGCTGATCGCCGAGCGGACCCGCGCGCTGGAGATTGCCAAGGAGGATGCCGAGCACGCCACCCGGGCCAAGTCCCATTTCCTGGCCAACATGAGCCACGAGATCCGCACGCCCATGAACGGCGTCATCGGCATGACCGGACTGCTGCTGGATACCCGGCTCGACCGCATGCAGCGCGACTATGCCGAGACGATCCGCACCAGCGCCGAATCGCTGCTCACCATCCTCAACGACATTCTCGATTTCTCCAAGATCGAGGCCGGCAAGCTCGACATCGAGAGCATCGAGCTGGACCTGTGCGCCCATGTCGAAGACGTCGGCGCCATGCTGGCGTTCCAGGCCGCAGCCAAGAACCTGGAGCTGGTCGTCAATGTGCGTCCGGGCGTGCCGCATCGCGTGTGCGGCGATCCGCAGCGCATCCGCCAGTGTCTGTTGAACCTGGTCGGCAACGCCATCAAGTTCACGCAGGGCGGCGAGGTCGTCATCGATGTGAGCGTGGTCGGCGAGCACGCTGGCGCAGTGCTGGTGCACTTCGAAGTGCGCGACACGGGCATCGGCGTTGCGCGCGATCAGATCGACAGGTTGTTCCAGCCGTTCACTCAGGCAGACTCCTCGACGACCCGCCGGTTCGGCGGCACCGGCCTGGGTCTCTCCATCGTGCGCAAGCTGGTGGAGATGATGGGTGGCCAGGCCGGTGCGCAGAGCGAGCAGGGCAAGGGCTCGACCTTCTGGTTCACGTTGCCGATGCGTACGACTGTGGCAAGCGAAGAGGAGCGCCTGTGCGAAGGGCCGGTGCTCGGGCGGCGCGTGCTGCTGGTCGATGACAATGAAACCAACCGGCGAGTGCTGTCCGGGCAGATGGCCCAGGCAGGCTATGACGTGGAAACCGCGTCGAGTGCGGAGCTGGCGCTGGAGATCCTGCATGCCCCTGGCCAGGCACCGTTCGACGCGGTCCTGCTGGATTACCAGATGCCCGACATGGATGGCGCCATGTTGGGCGAGCGGATCATGCGATCGCGCGACATTCCCGCGACCCGGTTGGTGTTGCTGACGTCGATGGATCGCTCCGGCGATATCCAGCGCTTCGCCGACATCGGCTTCTGTGCTTACCTGACCAAGCCGGTCCGCACGCGTGAGCTGCTCGAATGCCTGCAACGCGCGCTGTCACATGATGTCGAGGTGTGGCATTTGCGCAGTCAGCCGATCATCACGCGCGGCTCGCTCGTGGCCAGTGAGCTCAGGCGCAGCTATTGCGGCCGCGTGCTCCTGGTCGAGGACAATGCGATCAATCAGCGGGTCGCCCGCAAATTCCTCGAGCGCCTGGGCTGCGAAGTCCGGGTGGTCGATGACGGCGCGCAGGCGGTCGCGGTGTATCAGCACATGAGCTTCGATTTCATCCTGATGGACATGCAGATGCCCGTCATGGATGGCCTGGAGGCCACACGGCGCATTCGCGAGATCGAAAGCAGGAGCGCCGATGGCCGGCGCACGCCCATCGTGGCGCTGACGGCCGATGCCATGATGGGCACGCTGGAGCGCTGCCTGGAATCCGGCATGGATGATTACCTGACGAAGCCGCTCGACATCTCGCGCCTGCAGGCTGCGCTGGACCGGTTCATGGGGCAGAAGCAGATTGTCGAGGCCGCGACGCCGGCTGTGCCGGAAACTGTTGCCGATGCGGATGCGATCCGCGCGCGCCTTGCAGCGATTGCCGGAGACGATCCGGAGTTCATGGCGGACCTGGCGCAGACCTTCATCGTCAGCGGCACGGTCGTTCTGCGGGAGATGCGCGAGGCCGTGGTTTGCGACCAGCATGCGGCCCTGGCTGCGGCTGCCCACAAGCTCAAAGGCGCGAGCGCCAACCTGCAGATCCAGCGCCTGACGGCGCTGGCAATCGACATCGAAGCGCGGGCCAAGGCGGGCGTCGCCGGCGATTGGCATGGCGACCTGGATCGCCTCACGCTGGAGTTCGAGCGGGCTGTGGTGATGCTGCGCGGGCTCATCGATGATTGCGCTCGACTGCAATCGATGAGCGTGGGGCGCTGATCCTTGCTGCTCGCCCGTGCTGGGTTTCGGATCGGGCTCGGATCGTTTCGACCTAGGATGGGTCGAGCGTGGCGTATGCCCTGACCGGAAAAGTTCCCATGCCTTTGACCTTCGGCGGCACTGCGGAGAACCGGAAGCCCGCTGCGGGCAACTGTTCCAGGCCGCACATGTGCTCGACGATGGGAATGCCGGCGCCGAGCAGCGTCGTGTGAACCGGCCGGCGCCCGTCGCCGGTGTCGTCGATGTTGTACGAGTCGATTCCCACCAGCGTCGCTCCCGAGCGTTGCAGATATTCGGCGGCGTCCACGGTCAGGAACGGATGGCCTTCGAAGTAGCGATCCGTGCGCCAGTGCGCATCCCAACCGGTGTGAACCAGCACTGCTTTGCCGGCAACGTCGTGCGCAGCGAAGACTTCTCGCGGAATCGCGCGCCGCGATGAACCGGTCACCCGTACGACGATGGCGTCGAGTCCGGCCAGCGATTGCAGGTCGAGCCCGGCAATGTCGCGCCCCTCGGCATAGCGATGGAACGGGCTGTCGATGTAGGTGCCGGTATTGGCCACCAGCGTGATCTTGCCGATCTGGAACTCCGTGCCGGCGGCGTACAACTGACGCGACTGCTCGCGGCTCAAGTGATCGCAGATCAACGGCGCAGGCAGTCCCTTGTAAGTGATCATGCCGTCTTCGATGGTATGGCTCAGGTCGATGAGCCGCGATGTGGGTGCCGCCGCCACGTCGGTCGCGATGCTGCGCTTGTGCGGCTCGGCAATGATCGACTTGTTGCGGATGTGGACCTGGCCGACCATCAGCAGCCGCAGGTCGCGCACGATGTAGTCGGCCAGCGCGCGCTCATCGATGTCGTCGCCGTGAATGTCGAGCCGGAACCCTTCGCCCTTCAGTGCGCCGCCGTTGAGGAACTCCACCTCGAAATCGAACTGCACCCGTTTCTGCGGTGATTCCGGCTGGCTCATGGCGGCTCCTCGATGGCTTGGATTCAGCAAGCCCACCTTAACAAAGTTGCGGACGGCGGAAACGGCGCCGGGCGCCAGCGAGCGTACGGATTCGGACAAGCGTGCGGCCATTTCCTCGCCGCGACCGGGCATCCTCCGTGGCCGAAGTTGCTATTGCTGGCGCATACCCGAGTAATCTTGCAATCGATTCGACTTGCAAGCGCTCGCCTGACGGCCGCGCCATCGGAGGACGAGTGAACTGGCTGGCGCATGTGTTTCTGTCCGAACCCAGTGTGGAATTCCGCCTCGGCAACCTGCTCGCCGATCTGGTGCGCGGCGAGGAACGGGTCGGGATGAGCGTGGACTTCCTGCGTGGTACGCAGTGCCACAAAGCCATCGATGCCTTTACCGACGCGCATCCGATCGTCCGGCGCAGCCGCTCGCGCATCAGTAGCGAGCATCGGCGCTTCAGCGGCGTGCTGGTGGATGTGTTCTACGACTACTTTCTGGCAACCGCCTGGGCGCAGTATTCATCGTTGCCACTCGCTGCGTTCACCGCCGACTTCTATGCCGACGTTCAGGCCACGTCGCTGCAGTTGCCCCAATCAGCACGTGCGACGCTCGATCGCATCACCAAGCGCGATCTGCTGGGGCAGTACCAGCGGGTCGAGGGCGTCGAGCATTCTTTGCGGCGCTTGTCGACGTATCTGAGCTCACGCTGGCGAAAGCCGTTCGCCCTGGAGCGCAGCGTGTCCGACCTGGTGCGGCACGAGCGCGAATTCACCGACGATTTCGCCGAATTTTTCCCGCAGCTGCAGGCGCATGTGGCGGGACTGTCGCTGTAGCATTCACGACTGCGACGGCGGCTGGAAGCTGAAGAACGCCTGATGCTGCTCGCGGACATCGGTCCGTATCCGCTTCTTACACTTTCTGCGACTTCCATTTCCCCTGCCGGAACAGCACCGCG
>DATMEZ010000052.1:0-16518 GCA_035556415.1 Povalibacter sp. | reverse complement strand
CAGACCGGTTTCTACCTGCAGGACCAGCTCGAAGCAGCAAACCTGCGCGTCACTTTCGGCGGCCGCTACGACACCGCGAAAGACGATGCCTTCAATCCCGTGAGTCAGACCACGACCATCACCGACGCGGACGCCTTCACCGGCCGCGTGGGCACCGTCTACCTGTTCGACAACGGCTTCGCTCCGTACCTGAGCTACTCCGAATCCTTCCAGCCGGCGACCGGCAGCTTCTACGACGGCCGTCCATTCGATCCGACCACCGGCCAGCAGATCGAAGCCGGCATCCGCTTTCAGCCGCCGGGATCGAGCACCTTCGTAACCCTGGGCGCGTACCAGATCACGCAGCAGAACATCACCACGCCGGACCCCGACCCGGCTCACGTCTGCGGCGATGGCAGCTGCCAGGTGCAGACCGGCGAAGGACGGGTACGCGGCATCGAGTTCGAGGGCCGCGCCACGCTGCCGTCCGGCATGGCTGTGATCCTGACCGCAACTCATTCCGATGGCGAAGTGACCCGAAGCAACGTCGCCGCCGAGCAAGGCAACACGCTGTCGCAGCTACCGGACACCATGGCCTCGCTGTTCGTCGATTACCGCTTCCAGGGCGGCGCGCTTGCAGGATTGGGCCTGGGCGGTGGCGTGCGTTACGTGGGCGAGAGTTTCGGCGACGTCGCCAACACGCTGCGGATGCCCGACTACACCTTGTTCGATCTGTTCGCACGCTACGACTTCCACGGCGGCCGCGGTCGCAGCGAAGGTATGTCGTTCTCCGCGAACGTGCGCAATCTGACGAACAAGACGTATGTCGCCACCTGTGGCAGCGTCGCCTCGTGCTACTACGGGTCCGGCCGCACGCTGTCGCTGCGCGCCCAGTATCGCTGGTAGGAGTGGCGGTGCTGTGATGAGTACGGCGTTCGCGCTCCTTGGCCTCATCTGCGCCGTGACCGGCGCGAGTGCGTTGTATCTCGCCTCCCCCAACCAACAGATGCTTGCGCAGCGAATCGCGCCACGCATCGGCTGCATGCTCGGCATTGCGGCGCTGATCGTCAGCCTGACGTCGTTCTTGCAGGTGACGGGTCCGGCGACCGCGGTTTATGTGCTGCTCACGGCGGTCATGCTGATCTGGACGGTGCTGCCGCTGGCGTTCGCCTGGCTGCGCAAGCGCAAAGCGTCATGAAGCCACCCGCTCAACTGCGCAGCGAGGACTGGCTCGGCAAGGCAAGTGCCGGCCTGATCTGCGGCTTCGCGCTCGCGATAGCGCTGACCGGATTGTTCGCCTGGTTCGGGCCCGGCGGACTCATGCACAGCTCGGCCAAGGCGCAGCTCAACATGTGGCTGGTCGCGCCGATCTGGGCTGCCGTGCTGAGCGTCTGCTTCCTCTTCCGCTCCGGCGCCCGCGCCTGGAGCTGGCTGCTCTTCGCCAATGCAGTGTGCTACGGCGCGCTGTTCGCCGGCCGCTGGTTCGCTACCTGACCTTTCTTCCCATGCGCACCGATATCGTTCGCGTCTACAAGGACGTCCACACCTGGGTCGGCATCATCAGCGGACTGGCGCTGTTCATCGCTTTCTATGCCGGCGCGCTCACGATGTTCGAAACGCCGCTGGAACGCTGGGCGTCGGCGCCGACCACGCTGGCGCCGCCTCCACCGCTCACCGATACCCAACAGCTGATCGATGCGACACTGGCCGCGCATCCTGAAGCCGCCAACAACTACCAGATCGTGGTTGCGACCGGGCCGGAGCAACCCGCGCGAATGACCTGGCGCGTGCGCAAGCCCGGCGAAGGGCGAAACGGCGGAAGACTCTACGCTTCCAGCCTTGCCGCCGACGGCTCGCTGCAAGTGGTGCAGCAGGAACCGGCGCAGGTGGCACAGCTCATCGACGTGCTGCATCAGCAGATCGGGCTGCCTTTCGAGCACGAGATCTCGATGCCGATCATGGGCGCAATTGCGCTCATGTATGCGCTGGCGCTGGTCTCGGGCGTGATCATCCTGCTGCCGACGTTCGTGCAGGATCTGTTCGCACTGCGGCTCGGCAAGAATCTCAAGCGCATGTGGCTGGACATGCACAACGTGCTGGGCGTGCTGAGCCTGCCGTTCCATCTGATCATGGCGCTGACTTCGGTGATCTTCGCTTTCCACGATCAGATCTACGACGTGCAGAATGAAGTGAGCTATCACGGCGCATTGAATCAGATGTTCGCCATTGGCGAGCCGTCGCACACGGCGCCGCCGGACGGCGCCAGGCCGCTCACGCCGGCCGAGCTCGTCGCCCGGATCCAGTCGCAGGCCCCGGGCTTCGAAATCGCCGCCATGACATTCTCGAACCATGAGGGTGCACTGGAAGCGCGTGTTTCGGGCTCCGATCCTCGTTACGGTCATCGCGCACCGACCAGCGGCTTCGCCAGCGTCGATCCCTACTCGGGAGAAATCGTGGCGCGCGATTTCCTGCCGGGCCAGCAGGACAACTGGTCAGCAACCCTCACCGGCTTCTTCACGCTGCATTTCGGCAGCTTCGGCGGCAACCCGGTGCGCTGGGGTTATTTCCTGCTCGGCCTGGCGGGCGCGTTCCTGTTCTATTCCGGCAATCTGTTGTGGATCGAATCGCGACGCAAGCTCGAACGTCGCAGCGGCGCGGTGGTGCAGAAGCGCTCGACCCATGTGATGGCCAACCTGACGATTGGTGTCACGGCGGGCTGCATGGCCGGCATCTCGCTCACCATCGCCGCGGCAAAATGGCTGCCGGGCCGGGTCGCCGACGTCGGCGCCTAGCACACTGGCATTTACTACGCGGTATTCCTGGGTGCCGTTGCGTGGGCATTTGCACGCGGCGCGGCTCGTGCCGCAAGCGAGCTACTGCTTGCCGCAGCACTCGCTACCGCAGCCATTCCGTTGACCAGCGTCCTCAGCGCCACCGGGGTGCTCGGCTCCGGCTGGAATCACGGCGGCAGCGGCATGCTGATCGATCTGGTGGCGGTCGCAGGCGCCATCGTCTTTCTCGGGTTGGCCAGGATCTCCAGAACTCGTGCGCTGCGCGGTCGGCGAGACAGCGTGTGGTCGGAGAAAAATCCAGCGACTGTTGCGACCTGAGCCTGGCGCATTGGATGATCTGCCCGCGGGGACTGAACCTGGGCAATGCGGATGCATCGACGCCGATCGGCGTCGGCTGCAAGGCGCGAGCATCGGCAGTGCCCGCCACGCATCTTTCCGTCCCTGCCCTGACAATTCCATGATCCAAGCGCTGCCGCCGGTTCCAGTCGTCATCACATTCGTGTTGCTGGGCATTGCCATCCTCGGCCTGTGGGTGGGACGAGCAATGTGGAGCGGCGCGCTGCTGCTCGCGATCGTCGCGGGCTACGTGGCTGGCGTGCTGGCGAATGTCGCGGTGTTGTGGATCGTCCTGTTCGCCGCAGCCTGCGTCCTCTACCGTCGCGTACAGTGGCCCAGTGCAAGCACCTCGGCGAGAGCGCTCAAAGCCCTCGCTGCCATCGCCATTGTGCTCCTGAGCGTGGCACTTGCTGCACACGTCCTGCCTGGCTTTCACAATCTGCTGATTGCTCGCGATATCGTGTTATCGCCCGGCGCCGAGCCGTACACGCTGTACCTGAACTTCGACAAGACCCTCGTCGGCATTCTGATCCTGGGCATCGTCTACGGCGGGCTGCTCCATACCGCACGCGATCTCGGACAGGCGCTGCAGCGGGCCGCGCCGATCATTCTCGTCATGGTCCCGGCCATCGCCATTCTGGCCTTCACCCTGGACTATTTGCGTTACGACCCCAAGTGGCCGGCGCTGTTCTGGATCTGGGCGGCCTCGAACCTGCTGCTCACCTGCCTGAGCGAAGAGGCTTTCTTTCGCGGCTTGGTACAGCGCGAGCTGCAGCATGCATGGCAGCATCGGCCGTACGGCGCCTGGCTCGCCATCGCGATCAGCGCGACGACTTTCGGCATGGCGCATTTTGCGGGCGGCGCCAGTTACGTCCTGCTGGCGACTGTGGCAGGTTTTGCATACGCGCTGGTTTACCGGGTCACCGACAAGGTGGAAATGTCCATGCTGGCGCATTTCACGCTGAACACGATCCACTTCCTGCTGTTCACGTATCCGCGCGCGGCGTAACGGCACTTGCTGCAAATACTGCTCTAGCGCAGTGTGGCGGACTGCTCTACGGCACGGCTTTCGTTGGTCCGCACCATCATGCCGCCAATCTCCTTCAACAGCTTGGCTGCCACCAGCACCGTCAGATCGGAGATGTCGCAGCGCGGGTTGTACTCGACGATGTCCGCGGCCACGATGGGCTGATCGATGCGATGGAGCAGATCGATGACCTGGCGCGGCGAGAGACCGCCGGGCTCGCGGTGCGACACGCCGGGCGCATACGCCGGATCCAATGCGTCGATGTCCAGCGACACGTACACGGGCGTTTTCAGATCGAGCTGCAGGTTCCCGCTCCAGCGCGACGGTTCGATGGCTTCGACGCCGAAACGCCGGAACTGCTCACGGTGATGATCGTTGACCGTGCGCAGCCCGATCTGGATCAGACGGTCCGCCAACCCTTCTTCCATGATTCGCGCGAAAGGCGAAGCATGCGAGCGCGGATTGTCCTGGTACGCGTGGTAGATGTCCGGGTGCGCGTCTATATGTACGATCGTCAACGCCGGATGGCACCGGCGCACGGCCCGCAGGATCGGGTGAGTAATGGCATGATCGCCGCCCAGACAGATCAAGGGATCGCCCGACTCCAATGCACGTCCGACGCTGCGCTCGATCGTGTGCCAGGGATCCTCGGCAGGATCGAACTGGATGTCGCCGTGATCTCTGAGCCGGCCGGGCGCGCCCAGATCGACGCCGCTCTCGCTCCAGATGCTCCGGGCATCGCAATGCAGCTCGCGACGGATCAACGGCGGCGCTTCGGCCGCTCCTCTCAGGTAAGACGAGTTCGCGTCGTGTGGGATACCCAGCAGAGAAACGCCGACCATGCCGACCTCCTTCCTTTCAATGTCTGCACCGTACCGGCCGCGCTGCCCGCCGGTCCACTTCAATTAACTTGCCATGTTTGTAAGATTCGCCTCATGTTCGGCCACGAACACCCGACGCGCCGCGACGCCGTGTTCCCAAACTACGTATTCTCAGCCCTTCGGGAAGCCCGAACACTCACTGCCGCGGGCATCCTCGTCCGCATTGGAGGAGCGTCATGCGGCGAGCCATCTTTGCCCTGCTGGGTGCGGTGCTGATGACATGGGGCGCGGCCGCCGCAGCCGACAGCTACAGCGACACTGTCTCCCTGTTCAAGAACGCGGGCGAAAGCGCGGCTTTTTTCAACGACAGCTACGGCTATGCAGTCTTTCCGACCGTCGGTAAAGGCGGATTGGTCGTTGGCGGCGCCCATGGAGATGGACGCGTGTACGAGCGCGGCAAATACGTCGGCGACACGTCCATGACCCAGCTGAGCATCGGCTTCCAGGCCGGCGGCCAGGCCTACAGCCAGATCGTGTTCTTCGAGGACAAGCGCGCGTTCGACGAATTCACCCGCGGCAATTTCGAATTCGGCGCCGATATCGGTGCGGTGGCGATCACGGCCGCCGCATCGGCGAAGGCCGGCACCACTGGCGCCACCGCAGGCGCAAGCGGCGGCAAGAAGGACGCGACCACGGCGGGCAGGTACTACAAAGGCATGGCCATCTTCACCATCGTCAAAGGCGGCGCGATGTACGAAGCCTCGGTGGGCGGACAGAAATTCTCGTACAAACCCTTGTCGGGCTGAGCAGCGCTCAAGCCGGGCTGCGCGATTCATTCATCAAGCGTTGGATCCCTGATCCGCTCAGGCACGCAGCAACGCGCGGAAGCGCTCTTTCGCCTCCGGCACGAGATCCGACGTCTGCTCCGGGCCCGGGAATGTTCCCGCCGTCACGTCGCGCGTGAACTGGCGAGCCGCTGCCACCACATCCTGCGCGACGTTCAGATAACGCCGCGTGTGCCGCGGCTGGAAATCCGTATACAGGCCGAAGAGATCGTGAAACACCTGGATCTCGCCATCGCAGTGCGGGCCGGCACCGATACCGATGGTTGGAATGGCAAGCTGGCGCGAGATCTCCTGCGAGACCGACGCCGGCACCAGCTCCAGCACCACGGCAAAAGCACCCGCCGCCTCCAGCGCTTTAGCTGCGGAAACTAGCGAAGCCGCTACCGAAGGATCGCGCCCCTGGACTCGCGGACCGCCCATGGCGTGCGTCGACTGCGGCGTGAATCCAAGGTGTCCACAGACCGGAATGCCGGCGCGAACCAGGCGCTCGATGGTCGGCACGATCTCCAGTCCGCCTTCGATCTTGACCGCTCCGACCTTGCCTTCGGTCATCAGGCGTGCCGCGTTGCGCATCGCCTCCTCCACCGAAACCTGATAGGTCATGAAAGGCATGTCGCCGATCAACAAGGCGCGATGTGCGCCGCGCGCCACCATTTGCGCGTGATAGATGATCTGATCGAGGCCGACCGGCAGCGTCGTGTCCTGCCCCTGCACCACCATCCCCAGGGTGTCGCCGATCAGGATGATAGGCACGCCAGCGGCGTCCACCATTTGTGCCGCCGTGTAGTCGTAAGCCGTGAGCGCGGCGATGCGCTCGCCACGACGCTTCATGGCAACGATGTCGAGAACCGAAAGCCGGTGAGATTTCATGTGGTTGCGCCCCCTGCCCCGAATTGCCGGGCGGCGCAACGATTCCATCGGCATCACCATTAGTCAACGCTAAGGCTCTTTGCAATTACCCAAGTAGATGCTTATATGACTGCATGACTCTCGAAGACCTGCGCATCCTGGTCGCGGCCTGCGAAGCCGGCAACATGAGCTCACTGGCGCGCGAGCTGCGCCGTACGCAGTCTTCGATCAGCCAGCACATCGCGCGACTCGAAGCCGAGCTCGGCGTACGCCTGTTCGAACGCCATGCGCGCGGCATCGCACCGACGGCCGCCGGCAAGATTCTTAAAGACTTCGCGCTGGAGGGCCTCGATGCCATCGAGGTGGGCCTGCAGCGCATCCGCGCCCTGCAGCAAGGCGAATCGGACACGCTCACCATCACCACCGGCGGCACCACGGTGCGGCATTTCATGAGGCAGGCCGTGGTCCGCTTCCGCAAGGAGCATCCGGGCGTGAACCTGCGCTTCCTGCCAGCCAGCTCGACCCGGCGCTGTTTCGAGATCCTGCGTTTGAGCAAGGCCGATCTCGGCTTCGTGACCACCGGCGAGCCGGTACGCGGCATCAACGAGCGCACCATCGCCCGGCAGCGCCTGTTCCTGCTGACGGCAAAGGACGATCCGCTGGCGAAGCGGCGCAAACTGCTGCTCGAGGATCTCGGCTCGATCCGCTATCTCGGACTGGCCGGCGGCACGACTCACCACAGCGCCATCGAACAGGCGGCGCTGGAACGCGGCATCGAGCTCAAGGCCGAAGTGGTCTTCGATGATTTCGACACGGCCAGGATTTTCGTCGAGCTCGGCCTGGGACAGGCCATCGTGCCGGCCGTGCATGCGCACAACTTCGAGAAGGGTGGCGCGGTGAAAGCGATACTCATCGCCGATCTGCCGCCGGTATCGATCGGCTGGGCATTCCGGCACTGGCGCCATCTCTCACCGGCAGCGCGCGAATTCGTGGCAATCGCCGATCACGAGATCGGGAAGCTGCACGGTGTGACGGGATTCGAGCTCGTTTAGGAAAAACCTGATGTGCTCGTTATCTGCTCATTCCCGCGCGGAGCCTGTCCCCGCGCAGGCGGGCGCGGGAATCCATCCGAGTCGGCGGGATGGAATCCCGCCTGCGCGGGAGTGACGGAGAGATCGCGCGACGAGGGGTAGATATTGAGCGTGCTTCGAGCAGGTCGAAGCAGCTTGATCCGCGACGCTATCAGGCCGCCTGCCGTGTCAGCCGCCCGGCATCATCGTGACTCGTATCGCGATGCCCACCCCGCTCGGTCGCCGGCGCGGTATGCCCTGCGTCCTGCATGGAGAAGGAAGAGATCGCTGACAGCATCTGCGTCGACTGGCCGTGCAGAGCTTCGGCGGTCTCGATCAGCTGTGCTGCCATCTGCGCATCACGCTGCGTGATCTCGTCCATCTGCGCCATGGCCTTGTTGATCTGCTCGATGCCGGCGGACTGTTCGCGGCTGGCCGTTTCGATCTCCGCGATCACGTTCGTGACCCGCTTCACCGAATCCACCACCTGCTTCATCGAGTGCTCGGCCTGGCTGGCCAGTTCGCTGCCGCGCGCCACGGTGTCCCCGGAGGCTGCGATCAGCTCCTTGATCTCCTTCGCCGAAGCTGCCGAGCGCTGCGCCAGGCTGCGTACTTCCTGCGCCACGACTGCGAACCCACGACCCTGGTCGCCGGCCCGGGCTGCTTCCACTGCCGCATTCAGCGCCAGCAGGTTGGTCTGGAACGCGATGCCGTCGATGATGCCGACGATGTCGCTGATGCGCTTGGAGGATTCGGTGATCGCTCCCATCGTCGCATAAACCTCGCTGACGACTTCGCGGCCGCGCGCCGTCGCCACCGATGACTGATTCGCCAACTCGGTCGCCTGGTGCGCATTCTCGGTATTGCGCGTGACGGTCGCCGTCAGCTGTTCGAGCGAAGCCGCCGTCTCCTCCAGGCTGGCGGCATGCTCACCGGTGCGGTTGGACAGCTCCGTATTGGCTACCACGACCTCCCCGACCGAATCGCGCACTTGCCCGGCTGCAGCGAGATTGTCCTTGAGCACGCCGTCGAGCTTGACCCGCAGCTGTTCCAAGGTGCGCGCCACGGCTACGGTGCATATCACACCCTCGATCGGAATGCGGCTGCGCGTATCGCCGCTGAGCAGCTGGAACGCCGCACGCTGCATTTTCAGCAGAGGCTGCACGACACTGTTCTGCACGTAGAACATGTTCGACAGCGCCACGATGGTCGCCACCAGGCCGAGCACGCTCATCAGGCTGAAGCCGGATTGGGCGAAACTCATGGCCGTCATGGTGGCCAGCAGCGCGCCCAGCAAGCCGATCACCACCCAGGTGCCGACACGCAGCGACGGCGACAGCATCCGCTTGACGGCGCCGAGCATGGAGGTGTCGACGATGTTGCCTTCCTCGATCTTGAGATTGCGCGCCCGACCGTTGCGGATGTCGGCATAGATGCGCTCCGACTGCTGAATCTCCTCGCGCGTGGGTTTGACCCGCACCGACATGTAGCCGACGATCCGGCCGCCATCCATCATCGGCGTGATGTTGGCGCGCACCCAGTAGAAGCCGCCGTTCTTGCGGCGATTCTTCACGATGCCGGTCCAGCTGCGGCCGGCACGGATGGTGGCCCACAGGTCGGCGAAGACTTCGCGCGGGATGTCCGGATGCCGCACGATGTTCTGCGGCTGGCCCAGGCATTCCTCCAGCGAAAATTCGCTGCTGCTCAGGAAAGCGGGATTGGCGTAAGTGATGCGGCTGCTCGGATCCGTGTGCGTGATGATGACCTCGTCATCGGGCAACACGTACTCCGCCTGGGTGACCGGTCCATTCATTCTCATGATTCGTCGACACTCCTCGAAAGGCGGCGCGAACGCTCGCGCCTGATGCCTCCATTTCCGGTTGTCGGCGCGAGCGATCGTTTTCTGAGCCCCCCGGACCGAATTCAGGGTCCCCCTTACCTGCTGAGCACTGCAACGCACCACCGGCTCTTGCAGCTCGGAACGAGTCCCTCGGCCCCGCGACTTTCGGGCACGTCGCTGCAATGGAAGCGCTCATGCCCACAGAAACCTATCGAGGACCCGCTCGATACCCTTCTACGGAGGAACCTGACATGAACGCTCATCGACGCATCGTGAAATCCCTGTTGAACTGCTGCGTGACCGCCGCTCTCTCCTGCGGTGCGCTTGCCGCCACAGCCGGCACACCGCTGCCGGAGAACAGCGTGGTCGTGCGCTACGACGATCTGAATCTGGCCAACCCCGCAGGCATCCAGACGCTGTATCGACGGATCCGGACAGCCGCGAAGGTGGTTTGCGGTGGCTCGGAATCGCGCTCGGTGCAGGCCATGTACCTGGCGAGCCAGTGCCGCGAACGTGCAATCGACGACGCCGTCGGCAAAGTCAACAACCGCATCCTGAGTGCAATGCACAAAGAGAAGACCGCACGCCGCAACGTTTGAGTTGCGTCGACTTGGCAACAGGAGCGGTCACACCGCTCTTGTTGCAATTCACCCAACGAAGGCGCTGAATCCAAAACCCGGAGGCTGGCGGTGCATCACCTCCTCTCAATCCAGGCACTGGCGGACGCTCACGTGACCGGTACCGATGCAACGCTGGAATCGTCCTCGTCACCCCGAGCCGATTCGCACGCGCATGATCGACCGGTTACCGGCTCGAACAGTTTCGCGGCACGCGACTTACAGCGCAGCGACGTCGAGGCGCTCATCGGCCGCGACTACGTCGGCCTGCGCACGTTGATCTTCCGGCGCACCGGCGACCCGCAGGCCGCCGCGGACCTGCTCAATGACGCCATCTGCACGGCTTGGGAGAAGTACCGGGAAGGGCGCCTGGAGCGACCCGAGCAGATCTGCGGCTATATCTTCCAGGTCGCGATGAACCATCTGCGCAATCGTCGGCGCAGCGCCGGCGAACGGGCGGATCTGCGGGCGAACGCCAGCGTCATCGACACGCTCGGCGCCGAGGATGCAGCGGACGATTTCGACCAGGATGGCCGCGTCACCGACCAGGTGATCCGCATCATCCGCAGCATGGAATCGGCGCGCGACCGGACCCTGCTGATCCGGTTCTACCTGGACGAGGAGGACAAGGAGATCATCTGCCGCGACCTGCGCCTGACGCCGGCGCAGTTCGCGACGATCCTGCATCGCGCACGCCGGCGACTGAAGGAACTGCTCAAGCGGCACGGACTGGATCGGTCCGACGTGTTCTCCTGGCTGCTGTAGCAAGGAGTCGCCATGTCAGTCACTCACCTTGCCACGGACGATCCGACGCTCGCCAGCCGCTACCTTGCGAACCAGCTGCCGGAGGATGAGCGCACGGCGTTCGAGGAACGACTCCTCACCGATCCGCAGGCACTGCGCGAGCTGGAGGCCACCGCGCGCTTCAAGCTGGGCCTGGCGAAGCTGCGCAGAAATGGCCGGCTCGCAGATCTCGTCCAGGAGCAACCGCCGGCCGGGCGTTGGCTGTACGGTGTGGCTGCAGCGGTCGCGGCACTGATGATCGGAATCGGCGTATTGCGCTGGACCGGCGATGCAAAACCGATGCTGACTGCAGAGCTTTCGGCATTGGTGGACAGCAGTGGCAACCCGCTGCACCTGGTCAATACCTATGCCGTATTCCACGCGCGCGGCAGTGTACGCACCACCATCATCGAGCTGCCGGCATCGCGCCAGGCGATTCAGCTGCGTGTATTGCCGGACGTGGCTACACCGCAAGCGACGGCTTATCGTGCTTCGCTGCAACGGCTTGCAGATGATGGTCACGTCGAACCGGCCGCAACCCTCGAAGGATTGCGACCGGCCGGCGATGGGTACATCACGATCTTCATCGACTCGCAACGAATGACGCCGGGCGACTACCAGCTCAGCGTCTCCAACGACGCCGACATGGCAGCGACGACGTTCGGCATCCGCGCAATCCTGGCCCGGTGATTCTGACTGGCCGCTGGAACCGGCTTCTTCATGGAGGCGTGAAGCAGTCAGATGCTTTGGGAGCGGCGCGTCCGCGATACCAGCGATGAGAATCCGGCCGATTCCCGCCGCAAGCATTGGCATCTGCGCGTTGCTGCAACTCTGCTGCGCCGCGACGACTGCCGCGGACTGCCAACCAATGCTGGCCAGTCGACCGCCCATCTTCGAGATGACCTTCGACCTGAGCGGCGGCGAACGCACACGCCGCCAGCTGCTACTACCGTCTGGCACCGACATACTGATCTTCGCTCGCGAGCGCGGAATCGATGTCCGGCTCGAAGTCATGCGCGACGGCAAGACCACAGCCTTGTCGGACAGCCCTATTTTTCGCACCGGCACGCAACGCGCGACTTTCACAGCAGTACCGGGAGCCGGGTATGCCATCGATCTCGTGGCGAAGGAGTACACGAGCTCACGCGGACACGTAGACGTTCGAGCGGTCGCACTGCAGACGGGCGAAGCTGGGAATGAGTGCGTCGAGCTCCAGCGATCGCTGGCTGCGGCCGACTCCCAGTTCGCTACTGGACAACTGGTCACGTTGGGGCTGCGAGCCAGCTCGGAGACGGATGCTGCAGCCGCCTACGCTGCCAGCGCCAAGGGCTACGCCAGGATTGCCGAATCTCCTGCAGCTGCAAATTCGTCCGCGCTGCTTGCAGAAGCCCAACACGCCGAGGCCGCAGCTTTGTACTGGGGCGTTCAGGACTGGGAGGCATCCTGTGCGGCTGCGGACCGTGCCATGCACACTTATAGGAGCATCGGCGCGGCCTATGGCGTCGCCAAGACGCAGGCTTTGCTTGCTGCGGCGCTGATGGAAACTACGCCATCGGCAAAGCTCGACTGCGGTAACGACGCCGGATTGAAGCCAGAGTCGCGGACTCAACGCATTCACCGCCTGCTCACCTCGGCCGCAGCCGCGCACGAGAAACGAGGCGAGCCCTATGACCAGGCACTGGCGCTCAACGATCTGGGGCTGGCGTCGCAGATGGCCGATGACTATCGCAACGCCTTCCCCGCCTTCGAGCGCGCACTGGCGCTCTACGAGCAGGCAGGGGAGACACAAAAGCAGGCGCAGGTGCTGCAGAACATTGCCTGGACGGACTACGGCCTGGGCCGACTCTCTGCCGCGCTGCCGTTGTATTCGCGTGCACTGGCGCTGCTGCAACCGAAACAGGACCCGACGCTCTACGCCGCCATCCTCAACAACAGCGCGCTCGCCAACACCGCTGCGGGCAATTACGACGCAGCCTTGCAACAGTTGAGCGAGAGCCTGGACCTGATCCGCATCGCGCAGGACAAATGGTGGGAAGTCACCATCCTCGACAACATCGGCCGGGTGTACGACCGGACCGGCGCAACCGAGCTGGCCCTCGACTTCTATACGCAAGCCCTGGCGATGGCGGACGCGAGCCGCATCAGCAGCGGCCGTCGCACGATTCTGTCCAAGATGGCGACTATCTTTCGCGAGAAGGGCGAACACGCGCGGGCCATCGCAGTTCGCAAGGAAGCGTTGAGCCTGGCGCAGTCGCCATCGTCCATCGCATCCACCACCATCGAGCTTGCGGCCGATCAGCGCGCCGGCGGCAACCTGGAACAGGCCGATGCGTTGCTGCGCTCGATCCTGTCGGACCCGCAGATCGCGATCGGCGACTTCAACCGGGCGGTCGCATTGCAGGAGCGCGGGTATGTCGCGTCGGCCCGGCACATGTCCACGCAAGCTGAATCGGACTATCGCAAGGCACGCAACCTTTTTCATGCGCTCGATGTGCCGCAGCGCGAGTTCTCGGCATCATTGGCTTTGGCACAGTCCCTCGCGGCGCGCTCGGCTCCGCAGGCGGCACTAGACGAGTTGTCGCGAACATTGCAGCTGGCCGAACAGATTCGGCTGCAAAGCGCCAACCCGGAGCTGCGCGCCAGACTGCTCGCAACCTCCAGACCGGCTTTCGATCTGAAGATCTCCGTGCTGGCGAACCAGTACTTCGCCAACCCGCAAGCGACGAATGCCAGTTCGCTCGCGCTGGATGCGTTGCTGGTTGCCGAGCAGGCCCGCGCCCGTGCCCTGCTGGATTTCCGCCGCCTCGACATGACAACAGCAAACGAGTCGCCGCGACTGCTGCAGATCCGGCAGTCTCTCTACGCAGAGCTGTCGGCGCGACGACAGAGACTCGAATCGCTTCTGGAGACCGCAACGACCGAGGACCCAGAGATCGTGGCGGTCCGCTCGGACATTGCCGAACTGCGGCAGCGCCTGACCGACGTCGAATCCCGACTCGCCGCATCGAGCCTGCAACCGGCAATCACCGAGACACCCTGGACGATCGATCTGCACGCGATTCCTGAGGATGCAGGCCTCGTCGAATACTGGATCGGTCAGACCCACGCGCTCGCCTGGTCGATCACCAGAGAGCGGATCTCGCTGATCGATCTTGGCAGTGGCAGCGCCATCGCCGATGCCGCACTCGCGCTGCACACGGCGTTACGCGATGGACGCTCCGGAACCGAGCAACTGCAACTCGCGCAGCGCGCCTATCAGAGGATATTTGCGCCGGTGGCGGCCAGCGTTTCGGACAAGACCGCGCTGATTTTCATCGCCGATGGCGCATTGCACTACGTGCCGTTCGCAGCACTGAACGACCGAACACGCTTTCTCGCCCAGGGTCACGATCTGGCGATCGCCCCATCGCTACGTTCGCTGTTCGAGACCCGGTCGGCACCACCCGAAGCGGCCAGCCGGATGCTGTTGGTCTCCGACCCGGTGTACGAAGCCCACGATGCCCGCCTGCGGACCAGCGGCGGTGCCTTGCGAACGGCAAGCGTCCGGTCCGGCACCGAACGGCTCCAGCTGTTTCGCAGCGCTGCCGATGAGACGACTCTGCGGCGTTTACCCGGCACCGCTGCGGAAGCCGCAGCAATCCGCACGCTGTTCGGACCAGGGCAGGTCGATACGCTGGAGGGCACTGCCGCCACCCGCGAGCGCTTCCTCGCAACCGACTTCAGCGGCTACCGCTTCATCCACATCGCTTCGCACGCGGTTGCCGACCCGGACATCCCGCAGCTTTCCGCGCTGATCCTGAGCACCGTCGACGGCAACGGCCGACCAATTGATGGCCGGGTGCTTGCCGCGGATGCCATGAACCTGCGCTTCAACACGGAAATCCTGGTGCTGAGCGGCTGCGAGACCGCACTGGGCAAAAGCATAGAAGGTGAAGGCCTGATCGGATTGCAGTACGTGATGCTGGCACGCGGCACGCGTAGCGTCCTTTCGTCCTTGTGGCAGGTCTCCGATCGCAAGACGGCCGAGCTGATGCCGCTCTTTTATGGCGCCCTGCTGCGCCAGGCGAAAAGTCCGCGGCAGGCACTCGGCAACGCGATGCGATCCTTGATCGCCCAAGGCGCCGACCCCAGCCTGTGGAGCGCCTTCTCGCTCACCACGACCGAGCTGGATCCTCACCGGTCGCAGGCTTCCGTTCACGAGCAACCTTGATCACCGCGGGAGGCACGATGAGCACGAATCCCTGGCTCGGAAAAACCTGGCAGCTGCAGGATACGACCGGCCTGCTGGCGCCGCTGATGGTCAAGACCGGCAGCGGCAAGAACCGCTTCCGCTTGCGGGCGGGCAGTCGCACCGACGGCCGCATCAACTATTACCGGGTCACCTTCAGGAAAGGAAAAATGACGGCACGCTGGAAGGACCTGGTGCTGGTCCCGCGCGGCAACAAGCCTCCGCAGCAGGTAGCAAACCCGCCGCAGCCGGTCAACGACATCGTGGCGGCGTCCACCCAGTTGATTGCGCAGATCCAGCAGACCCAGTCGGTCGCGATCGAACGGCTGGAGTGCGACATCGAGATCCCGGACGGCAACGGCAATCGGCTGTTCGGTCCGCTGCAGCTGTATCAGTTCCCGAACGCCCTGGGCAACGAAGCGCTGCTGGTGATGAGCTTCACTGCGGACGGCGGCCCCGGCGGCACGGGCGGCGGCGGTTCGGATCGCAGGTGAGCCGCGATGATGAAGCGCAACCTGAATGATGACGAGCGGCTGGCGGATTACCGGACGATCGTCGCGGACGCGGTGGACTCTCTGCGCGGCAAGCGCCGGCAGTCGACCAATCTGTACCTGAACACGGCCGCCTATGAAGCAGCGAACTGGGTGGGACCGGCATTCCAGCGCATCTGCGCCAAGCAACGCTGCCTGGTCGTGTTCGTCGACGACCGGCCGTGGGCCAATTTCGGCCACGAGTGCCGCTACCGGTTCTACGACGCCGATTCCCACGCCTTTCTATATGAACAGGCGGCGCGCTTTCCGCCCTACTCCGATTGGGTGCCGGCAACCTACACCGCCATCCATGAGCCCATCGTTCCTGCAAACACGCAGCAGGGAATCGCGCTGCCGATCGAGAATGCGCCGTCGGATTCCTCCAGCGCGGGACAACGCTACGCCATCTTGTTTGCAGGTGCCGGCCTGCGTCGCGTGCTGAACGATCTCGAATACTGCTATCGCATGTTGACCGACTACTATGGTTTTGCGCGCGCCAACGTGCGTGTGCTGTATTTCGACGGTGGCCTGCACCTGGACAGTCCCACGCTCAGTGCCACCCACTGGCCCAGCGAGACGGATCGGGATCCGTACCGGATCGCCATCGACGGACCGGGCACACGCACGGCATTTCAAGGCGAATGCGCTCGACTGGCATCAGTGCTGCAACCGCAGGACCTGCTGCTGGTGCACACCAACGGACACGGCGACACGGGCCGCACACCACCGCAGTCGTTCCTGTTCGAGCATGGCGGCGGCCAGTATTTCGCAGCCGAGTTCTGCGCTGACCTGCAAGTGCTG
>DATMEZ010000051.1:0-17407 GCA_035556415.1 Povalibacter sp. | reverse complement strand
ATCCGAGGGGTCTGTCGGGTCGGTTGGGTCGACAGGCTCCGGCAGCGTGATCTCGTAAGTGAAGTCAGCGCTTGATTGCACGCTGACAACTTCCCCTGCCGCGAGGCCGGAGATTTCGTAGTTGCCGCCAGCGCTGATCGTCGTGAGCGCATAGTGAGAGTTCGCACCGGGCAAACCAGCATAAACCGTGGCAGTTCCGCTCAGCACCGTAACGGTGGCGCCGTTGGCTGCGTTGCTAGGCAGGTAAACCGCCTTGGATGCCGTGTAACCTAAGCGATCCGAGATGGCGGGAGACTCAGCCGGCCATACCAGAGCATGACCGATATCCGTCGGTCCCCATGGACATGGGCTGCTTGTGCAAGACCATGTGACGAACTGCGAGGCTGTACCGGCGGGGGGATTCTCCGGCTCTACGGGATCTTCCGATTCCTGTGGGGCTGCCAGTTCGATCTCATAGTCGAAGGCATATGCGCTCTGCACGCTGATCACTTCGCCAGTTCCGATGGCAGGCACTACGTAGGAGCCGCCAGCCGAAATCGTGACTAGGAAGTAGTGTGAGTTCGCTCCCGGGGTACCCGCATAGACGCTCGCGCTACCACTCAGCACGTTGATGGTTGTGCCAGCTGCCAGGTTGCTGGGCAGGTAGACACCCTTGGAAACGGTGTACCCAAGGCGCTGAGTGATGGTGTCGACGTTGTCGGGCCATACGAGCGCATGGCCGACGTCTGTTGGCCCCCAGGGGCAGGGCGTGCCCGTGCAGGACCACGTTACGAACTCTGACGTGGCCGACTCGGCTTGGCTGGGAGAAACGACGAGACAGGACGCTGCAAGGAGCAGCAATGTCAGAGACGACGATCTAGGGTTCACTCGCATTCTCATGTGTTGTTTACAAATCCGATCTGAGGTCTTCAAATCCAGTTTAAGCCGTACCGGGTTGAAGCAAATACCGTGCCGTATAGTTAAGCTATTGATTTTCAATGGATGGCGCGCCACGTCAAGTGGGTTGTGTAAAGGGCGCCGACGTACGGCGGGTGCGGGATTTCCAGTCAAGAAAGGATTTCCAGAGCCCAGCGGGTGCCATCGTAGTAGACCAGCGAGGTAAGAATGGAGATTCATAAAAGGCGTTTCGCGGCTACTGCTGCGTGCGGTGCGCTGGTCGCAGCTGTCGCGGTGGCGGCAATCAGCGGATATCAGCACTGCGCTTCAGCTGGACGGGATGCGGACCTGGTCCTCAGCTCACCACATGAGCCGACAGCATTTCCCCTGAGCGTAGTGCCCGGACAGCGCTACTTGAGTGATGCCCAGGGAAAGCCCTTTCTTCTACATGGAGATGCTGCGTGGTCGCTGATTGCCGACCTGAGTCGCGAAGAAGTCGACGTCTATCTTGCAGACCGACGCGCCCGCGGCTTCAACACCATATTGGTCAATCTGTTGGAGCACCGCTTTGCCCGCAAAGCCCCAGCCAATGTCTATGGTGAGCCACCGTTTTCCCAGCCTGGTCGCTTTGACTTGCCGAATGAAGCGTACTTTGCTCATGCGGACTGGGTGCTGTCTCGCGCAAGCGATATGGGCTTCCTCGTTATCTTGACGCCCGCTTATACGGGTTGGCATGGCGAAGAGGAGGGGTGGTGGAAGGAGATGGTCGCAGCAGGAGGAGAAGTCCTGTACGCGTACGGAAAATATCTTGGAGTCCGGTACCGGCACCTGGTCAACGTCGTATGGCTGGATGGGGGCGACTACGACCCGCCTGATAAGGATCTCGTTCGGCAGATTGCGCGTGGAATAAGAGCAGGTGCGCCTCATCAATTGCACTCGGTCCATACGGCACCAGAGACGGTTGCCGCTGACTTCTGGAACGCAGAGTCATGGATCGACCTGCTTCCTGTCTATACCTATCGGTCCGTCTGCCCGGGGGTCCGCCATGCCTTGGCTGATGAGCGACGCCGACCGGTATTTCTACTTGAAAGCACTTACGAGAACGAGCATGGCGGCAGCGGGGGGATGGTGCGCGCGCAGGCGTACGAGGCTCTGCTGTGCGGTGCGGCCGGAACCATCTACGGGAACAATCCGATCTGGCACTTCAATCATCCCGGTCTTTACGAGTCCCCGGGGAACTGGTGGCAAAACCTGGGTAGTCAGGGTGCGCAGAGCATGACCCATCTGGTCAATCTCTTTTCCGAGCTCCCTTGGTGGAAGATGGAGCCGGACGTCACGAGGTCGGAGGTCGACGCAAAACGCCAGCAGACACTACCGGTGAGTGCCTTCGCTCCGGATGGAACGCTTGAGCTCATGTATCTTCGTGAGCGGCAGGGGATTACCTTGGATCTCACCCGATTTGCATCAGAAGTTGTCGCTGCGGAATGGTTCGACCCGACCAGCGGAGCCAGAACTCCGGTCGATGGCAGCCCGCTGGCCAAAGGTGGTGCGCGGCGTGTGACTCCGCCGGGGCGCAATCACGCTGGCGACAACGACTGGGTGCTGTTGCTGCGTTCTGTGCCCGAGTGATATGCGAGGTTCTGTCGTGCGTTCGGAATGCGGCGGTGAGGCGACGCGCTTCGGGGCACGCGAGTCCTGGCTGCGTCGCGGTCTAGTGAATAAACGTGTCCTGGTTCAATATTTGATATGGCATGGTCGGTATAATTTGTGGATTAAGTAGAAATGGGAACTGCCACATGAAGGTTTTCGTCACAGGCGTCAATGGCTACATCGGCGCCGTACTCGCTCCGTACCTGATGGAGCGCGGGTTGTCGGTTCTGGGGCTGGATGCTGGCTACTATCGTGACGGTTGGCTTTACAGTGATAACCGCCACTTGGCTTTCAGCCCACAGACGATCAACAGGGATCTGCGCAGTATCACCGAGCAGGATCTGGAGGGGTGCGACGCCGTCGCTCATCTGGCGGAGCTGTCCAACGATCCGCTGGGCCAGAACAATCCTCAGGTCACTCATAGCATCAATCACAAGGGTTCAGTCGCCTTGGCCGAGAAGGCGAGGGCGGTCGGAATCAAGCGCTTTGTCTACACGTCTTCATGCAGCGTGTACGGAGCGGGCACTGGTGATTTCCTCGATGAGACGGCCCAGGTCAATCCGCAGACGGCATACGCCGAATGCAAGGTGCTCGTTGAGCGTGATATAGGGGCGATGACGGGCGCGGACTTCTGTCCCGTCTTCCTACGCAACGCGACGGCATATGGACCCTCGCCGCGTATGCGTTTCGATATCGTGATCAACGATCTATCAGCGCTGGCGTGGACGACCAAGCGCATCGCGATGATCAGTGATGGCAGTCCCTGGCGCCCCGTGGTCCACGTGGAAGACATCTGCGAAGCAATCTATCGCTCCCTCGTCGCTCCGGAGGATGCAGTCCGCGGCAAGGTTTTCAATGTCGGGCAAACTTCCGACAACTATCGCGTGCGCGAGCTGGCGCAGATCGTCGCTGCCGAGTTTCCGGGCTGCGAAATCACCGTCGGATCGTCCGGGGGGGACAATCGCAGCTACCGCGTCAATTTCGATCGGATTCACAATGAACTGCCCGGCTTCAGCTGCCGCTATACCGCGAAGGACGGTGCCCGTCAGCTGCGCGAGATCTTCGAGCGCATCCAGATGTCGGACGAAACTTATAAGTTCAGGGCCTTTACGCGGCTGAAGCAGTTGAAGTACCTGCAGGCGACGCATCAGATCGACGACGATTTCTTCTGGCGCTGACATGCGGTTCGAGGAGCTTACGATTGCCGGCGCGATGCTGGTGCACATCGAGCCGCGGCCCGACGATCGTGGGTTCTTCGCCCGCACGTTCTGTGTCGATGAGTTCGCCGCGCAGGGTCTGCCGAGCGCCGCTGTACAATCGAGCATCTCGTACAACACCAGGGCCGGCACGGTGCGCGGCATGCATTTTCAGTGGCCGCCGTCGCAGGAGGCCAAGCTGGTGCGCTGCCTGCGCGGCAAGCTGTTCGACGTACTGCTCGATCTGCGACCGCAGTCGCCCAGCTACTTGCGGCATCAGGCACTGACCCTGGATCAGGACAACCGGGCGGCAGTGTTCATCCCGGCGGGTGTGGCGCACGGGTTCCAGACCCTGGCCGATGACACCGAAGTGCTCTATCAGATGACCGACTATTACGTTGCGGAACTGCAAAGCGGTGTGCGCTGGAACGACCCGCAATTCGGCATTTCCTGGCCGCTGCAGCAGATCGTGATTTCCGACCGGGATGCCACCTGTGCCGATTTCAGCAGGCAGGCCTACGAAGCCGAGTACGCACGACGGCGTAGTAGTGCGGTGCAGCCGCGATAGGGGCGCTCATGAACCTCGAAGAGCCAGGCAAAGAGCTGCATGCCTTTGCGTCGCAGCTGTACCCGATCTGCCGCAGCATCACCGGCAACGGTGTGCGGACCACGCTGCAACTGATCGCACGGCGCATCCCGCTGCAACTGCAGGAAGTGCCCTCCGGCAGCCAGGTGTTCGACTGGGAAGTGCCCCTGGAGTGGAACGTCGAAGATGCCTATATCAAGGATTCCGACGGCCGCAAAGTGGTGGATTTTCGCGAGCACAATCTGCATCTGGTCAGTTATTCCGAGCCCGTGGCCCGACAGCTGACGCTGGCGGAGCTGCAACCGCATCTGCACGTCCACAAGCACAATCCCGGGTGGATTCCGTACCGCACCAGCTACTATCGACGCAGCTGGGGATTCTGTATGCGTGCGCGCGACCACGAACGGCTGCGTGACGGGCGCTATGAGGTAAGTGTCGACACGCGACTGGAGCGCGGTTCACTGACTTACGGGGAGTTCGTGCTTCCGGGGCGCAGCCGCGAGGAAGTGCTGCTGTTTACGCACGTGTGCCATCCTTCGCTGGCCAATGACAATACCAGCGGTATGGCGATTGCCACCTGGCTGGCCGAGTGGCTGGCGCAGGAGCCGCGTCGGTACAGTTATCGAATCGTATTTGCGCCGGGAACGATCGGCTCGCTGTGCTGGCTCAAACGCAACGAGCGCCGACTGTCGAGGATTCGCCACGGTCTGGTGCTCGGGCTGCTGGGTGATGGTGCCCCCTTGACCTACAAGCGCAGCCGGCGCGGCGATGCCGAGATCGACCGGATTGCACGCTACGCGCTGCAGAGCCTCCAGCCGCAGGCGCGGACTATCGACTTCGAACCCTATGGCTACGATGAAAGGCAGTTGTGTTCGCCGGGTTTCAATCTGCCCGTGGGCAGATTGACGCGCTCGGTCAACGACGGTTATCCGGAGTATCACAGCTCGGCCGACGATCTGAGCCTGATCTCTGCGCAGCAGCTGGCCGCCAGCCTGGCGGCGTGCCGCCGCATCTGCGAGGTCATCGAGGCCGATCGCCGCTACGTGAACCTGCAGCCGAAGGGCGAGGCGCGGTTGGGCAAGCGCGGGCTCTATGGCGGCGTCGGTGGCAACAGTCCGGCGGCGCGCGAGCACGCAATGCTATGGTTGTTGAATCAGTCCGATGGCACGCAATCGGTGCTGGATATTGCGCAGCGTTCGCAGCGACCCTTCGATCTGCTCGCGCAGACGGCAGTGGAGCTGGAGAATGCCGAACTCTTGCGTGAAGTTCCGGATGCGGCACGGGGTGCTGCGCAATTCCGGAAAGTAGTGGTGGGCTCGGCCCGCAGACGAGTCAAGACAGGCAAGCCGCGGCGGAAGACTAGAGAGGGGAGAGGACGATGAAGGTTGTACTGTTCTGCGGCGGGCTCGGCACGCGTCTGCGCGAGCATTCGGACACCATCCCGAAGCCGCTGGTCACTATCGGTTACCGGCCCATCATTTGGCATCTGATGCGCTATTACGCGCACTACGGCCACCGTGATTTCGTTCTCTGTCTGGGGTATCGCGGCGACCTGATCCGGGACTATTTCCTGAACTACCAGGAGACGATGACCAACGATTTCACGTTCAATGCGCGTGACCGCTCGGTCGAGCTGCATTCGACCGACCTGGACGACTGGCGCATCACCTTCGTGGATACCGGGCTGCACAGCAATATCGGTCAGCGGCTGCTGCGGGTGAGGCACTACCTGCGCGATGAAGAGACGTTCCTCGCCAACTACGCGGACGGGCTGTCCGATCTGCCGCTCAATCAGGTCGTTGAATTCGCTGCGCAACAAAAGGCGGTGGCGACTTTTGCCAGCATCAAGAGCAGCCAGAGTTTCCATGCCGTCCATAGCGGCGAGGATGGCTTCGTGACCCGCATGGGGGCGATGCCGGATCAGCGGCTGTGGATCAACGGTGGCTATTTCGTGCTGCGCAACGAGATTTTCGACCATATCGAGGAAGGCGACGAGTTGGTCGAGAAACCCTTCGAGCGGCTGATCCAGCAGCGCAAGCTGGCGACCTTCCGCTGGGAGGGATTCTGGCAGTGCATGGATACTTTCAAGGACAAGATCAGCTTCGATCGCATGGAGGCGCGAGGGCAGTGTCCCTGGATGGTGTGGCAGTGCCATCCAGCGGCCAGGCGCTGAGCACTGGAGCCGGATGTGTTGTCATTGATTCCGGAGTTGTCGCGCTCGCGCACGCTGCGTGTGCTTTGCATCGGTGCGCATTGCGACGATATCGAGATCGGCTGCGGAGCCACCTTGCGGGTGTTGCAGAAGCCCGGGTACCGGGTGTCGATGGACTGGGCATGTCTCAGCGGCGATGCACTGCGGATGGCGGAGTCGCGCAGGGCCATGTCGATGCTGGTAACGCCGCGCTGCCGCGGCGAGCTGGTGTTCGGCGATTTCAGCGATGGTCGCTTCCCGGCCGAATATCAGCGCATCAAGGAATTCTTCGAGTCCCTCAAGCGCTTGCCGCGCCCCGATCTGATCCTTTGCCACGAGCGCGACGACCGGCACCAGGACCATCGCATCGTCAATGAAATGGCCTGGAACACGTTCCGCGACCAACTGATCCTGGAATACGAGATTCCCAAATGGGACGGTGGGCTGGGCCAACCCAACGTCTACGTGCCGGTGAGCGCAGCCCAGGCGCAGACCAAGGTGAAGGCGCTGCTGCAGTCGCACCGTAGCCAAACCCGGCGCGATTGGTTCACGGCCGATACGTTCATGGCCCTGCTACGATTGCGCGGTATCGAATGTCGCGCGCAAAGCGGGTTGGCGGAGGCGTTTCATGGTCGAAAAATACGGTTCGCAGTGTCCTGAGGCGCCTCACGGCAAACTGGGCGGTGTCAATTTCGAGAATGGCCGCAGCCTGAGCGAGCGCGCGCACCGCCTCATCCCGGGCGGCGCGCACACCTACGCCAAGGGTGACGACCAGTTTCCGGAACAGGCGCCCGGTTTCATTCAGCGCGGCAAGGGTTGCCACGTCTGGGATCTGGACGGTAACGAGTTCATCGAATACGGCATGGGGCTGCGGGCGGTCACTCTCGGCCACGCCTTTGAGCCGGTGGTTGCCGCCGCCACGGCGCAGATGCAGCTCGGTGCCAATTTCGTTCGCCCGGCGCCGATAGAGGTGGAATGCGCTGAGCGGTTTCTTGAGCTCATTCCCAGCGCCGACATGGTCAAGTTCGGCAAGCACGGTTCCGATGCGCTCGACGGTGCCGTGCGGCTGGCGCGTGCCCACACGGGGCGCGACTACGTCGCCATCTGCAGCGACCACCCGTTCTTTTCGGTGTCCGACTGGTTCATTGCAACCACGCCCATGCCCGGCGGTACGCCGCAGTGGGTGCGCTCGCATACGCTGGGCTTCCATTACAACGACCTGCAGAGTGTCCGTGAGCTGTTTGAACGTCATCCGCAGCAGATTGCCTGTGTGATCCTGGAGCCGGCCCGCCTGGACGAGCCGGCCCCGGGTTTTCTGGCTTCTCTGAAAGAGCTATGTCATCGCAACGGCGCGCTGCTGGTATTCGACGAGATGATCACCGGGTTTCGTTGGCACAACGGCGGTGCGCAGCACGTTTATGGCGTGACGCCGGATCTGTCGAGCTTCGGCAAGGCCATTGCCAACGGTTTCTCGCTGTCGGCGCTGGCCGGCACGCGCGAGATCATGCAGCTCGGTGGTTTCGATCACGACCGCGAGCGCGTCTTTCTCTTGTCGACGACGCACGGCGCGGAAACCCACTCGATGGCGGCAGGCATCGCCACCATGACTACATATCGTGACCACGACGTGGTCGGCCATCTGCATCGGCAGGGTAGGAAACTGCGCGACGGTGTGAGTGCGGCGGCGCGAGATGCCGGTGTGGCGGAGCAGGTGCAGTGTCTGGGGCGTGATTGCGCGGTGCTGTTCACTACGAAAGACGCTCAGGGCAGGCCCAGCCAGGAATTCCGGGCGCTATTCATGCAGGAAATGATCCGCAGGGGCGTGTTGGCGCCGTCGTTCGTCGTCAGTTATTCCCATACCGATGCGGACATTCAGCATACGATCGAAGCGACGGCCGAATCCCTGCGCGTGTACCGACGGGCGCTCGAGGGCGATGTGCACGAGCATCTAGTTGGCCGTCCGGTAAAGCCGGTGTTCCGTCGGTTCGCCTGAGTCGGGGACGGCTGCACGCTAATGGACAGCGCAGAAGTCGTCGTCGTTGGCGGTGGCATCGTCGGGTTGGCGATCGGGCGTGCCTTGGCTGCGCATGGCCACGAGACGCTGGTCCTGGAAAGGCACGACGGTCCCGGACAGGAAACCACGTCGCGAAATTCCGGCGTCATCCATTCGGGCATCTACTATCCGACCGGGAGTCTCAAGGCACAGCTGTGCCGGCGTGGCCGCGATCTGCTGTACGAATATTGTGCGCAGCGCGATATCGCGCATCGCCGCTGCGGCAAGCTGATCGTTGCCGGCGACTCCCAGATGGCGGCGCTGCACGCGCTGCGGCAGAAGGCGATCGACAACGGCGTCCGGGATCTGACGCTGTTGACGGCGTCACAAGTTGCCGAACTCGAGCCGCAAGTGCGCTGCACCGCTGCCTTGCTGTCGCCGTCCACCGGTATCGTCGACGTGCACGAGCTGTTGCTGTCCTACCTCGGTGACCTCGAGGCCGCCGGCGGTACTCTGGTGCCCAGGTGCGAACTGCTGTCGGCTGCAGCCGGCAGCGACGGCTTGGTGCTGCAGGTTCGCAGCAGCGATAACATCGAAGGCGAGCTGCAATGCCGCTGGCTCATCAATTGCGCAGGCCTGGCAGCAATAGATCTGCTGCGGAACATCGAGGGGTATCCATCCGCACGCCTGCGCACCGCTTACTATGCCAAAGGCAACTACTTCGCCTGTCATGGCGTGCGACCGTTCCAGCGTCTGGTCTATCCCATGCCTAACAGCGCGGGCCTGGGCGTGCACGCTACGCTCGATCTGGATGGTACGACGCGTTTCGGCCCGGATGTGGAGTGGGTCGCCAAGCCCGACTATCGGGTCGACCCGCAACGTACAGAGGCCTTCTATGCTGCGATCCGTGAATACTGGCCCGGCATTCCGCAGCATTGCCTGCAACCCGGCTACGCCGGGGTGCGCCCCAAGCTGGTCGGGCCCGATGCCCCAGCTGCCGACTTTCTGATCGAAGGGCCGGCGCAGCACGCGACGGCGGGACTGATCAATCTGCTGGGTATCGAGTCGCCGGGACTGACCTCGTCGCTGGCGATCGGCGAGCAGGTGGCGGCGACGATAGGGAGCTGATCCGATCGGTGCAGGCTTGCTGTTACGCAGCAACAAGGTGCTTCGATCTAGGGCCCTCAGCGCTGCTTGAAATCCTCCGGCGTCAACTGATGCCGCCCCAGCAGCTTGTAGAAATCCGTGCGGTTGCGCTTGGCCAGGCGGGCTGCCTGGCTGACGTTGCCGCCGGTGATCTGCAGGATCTGCGACAGGTAGTTGCGGGTGAACTCGTCGCGCGCCTCATCGAAGGAGGGCAGCCGGGTCGGGCCGCCGCCCAGCGCCGCCTGCACCAGCTCCGCGCTCATGATCGGGCTGGTGGCGAGCGCCACGTTCTGGCGCACCACGTTCTCGAGCTGGCGCACGTTGCCGGGCCAGTCGGCGCTGACCAGCACTTCCACGGCCTCGGGCGCGTAGATGTGGCGGGGCAGGCTGGTCTCCTTGGCGATCTTCTCCAGGAAATGCGAGATCAGTAGCGGAATGTCCTCGCGACGCTTGTTGAGCGAGGGCATCTCGATGTGCACCACGTTCAGGCGGTAGTACAGATCCTCGCGGAAATGCCCGCCCATGATGAGCTGCTTCAGATCGCGGTGCGTGGCGGAGATGATGCGCACGTTGACCGTGATCGCCTCGGTGCTGCCCACCGGGCGCACCTGGTTCTCCTGCAGCACGCGCAGCAGCTTGACCTGCAGGCGCATCGGCATGTCGCCGATCTCGTCCAGCATCAGCGTGCCGCCGTCGGCTGCCTGGAACAGGCCGCGATGCTCGCGGATGGCGCCGGTGAAGGCGCCTTTGACGTGACCGAATAGTTCACTTTCGAGCAGGTTCTCCGCCATGGCGCTGCAATTGATCGCCACGAACGGACGGTTGCGACGCGGGCTGGCTTTGTGGATGGCGCGGGCGAACAGTTCTTTGCCGGTGCCGCTGTCGCCGGTGATCATCACGCGGGCATCGGTGCCGGCGACCATGTGCGCCTGCGCCAGCCGCTCTTCCATCACCGCGCTGCGCGTCACGATCTCGCTGCGCCAGTCTTCGGCGGTGTCGGCAAAGCCGGAAACCTTGAGCGCCTTCTGCACCTGGTCGAGCAGTTCCTGCTTGTCGACCGGCTTGGTGAGGAATGCGAACGCGCCGCTCTGCGTGGCCTGGACTGCATCGGGAATGGTGCCGTGCGCGGTCAGGATGATGACGCGCAGCCCGGGGGCGCGGCTCTGGATTTCCTTCAGCAGGCCGATGCCGTCCATCTGGTCCATGCGCAGATCAGTCAACACCAGGTCCGGCCGCACGCGGCCGAGCGCGGCCAGCGCAGCGGAGGCGCTTTCCACGGCCTCGACGTCGTAGTTTTCGGCGCGCAGACGGATCGTGAGCAGCCGCAGCAGCCCCGGATCATCGTCAACGACTAGAAGGCGAGCCTTGCGTTGTTTCACTGTGGGGGGTGTCGCGATTGCCAGGGGGCGTGGGACTGCGTTCAATGATGGACCTCTCGATTTCCTTGATCGCATCCAGCTTCTGCTGGGCTTCGGCGAGGGCGCGACGCAGCCGGGCATTGTCCTCGAGCTGGGCCTGCGCACGTTTATCCGAGTTTGCCTGCGAGCGGCTACGGTCGTCGAGTGTCGCCAGCAACCGACGATTCTCGGCTTCCAGTTTCAGGCGTGCATTGGTCTCGTGCAGCATGACGGTGACCAGCGTGCGCTCCGCGGGCGTCATGCGCTCGGGCGTCGCCAGCAGCGACTCGAGCAGCTTTTTGCCGTCGGCCGGCTTCGAGGCCGGATGATCCGGCGTGACCAGCGCAATGGCGTAACGCAGCGTGCTCGCCGTGGTCGGCGCTCGCGTGTATTCGTGCTCGACTTCGTAGAACACGTCGGCCTGGTGCGCCGGATCGGCACTGCTCAGTCCGCTCATGGTGTCCAGATATACCTTCAATGCGTCCTCGCCGGCACTGGCGACAGCGGCCGGTTTCTGCGTTTCGCCGCGCAGCGCGGCGAGCTCGCATCCGCCGCTGAACAGACATGCGAGGGCGATGACGATCCAGCCCGCACCGCCACGGCGCGCGCTTGCGAATAGTTGTGTCGTTAACCGCCTGCTTTCCATTGTGCTATCAAGAGTTCCTGCCGGTGCGTCGCCGGCATGGGTTCAGGCTGACTCGGCTTCCAGGCTCGGCGCCAGCGGCAGCCGGACGCGGAAGTGCGCACCCGGGAATACGCCGTCGACGATCTCGATCGAGCCGCCGTGCGCCTGCACGAATTCGTTCACCACCGACAGGCCGATGCCGGTGCCTTTCAGGTGCCCCGCGGTCGGCGCACTGCCGGAATAGAACGCCTCGAAAATGGCGCCGCGCTCATCCTGGGAAATGCCCGGTCCGGTATCGCCTACGTCCAGCGTCAGCAGATCGTCGTCGGCTTTGGCGTGGATGTAGATCGTACCGCCGCGCGGGCTGTATTTAAGAGCATTCGACAACAAATTATCCAGGATCAGTTTCAGTTTGGCGCGGTCGGCGCGCAATTCGATGTCCTGCACTTTCAGATCCAGGTGCACGCGCTGTGCCAGAAGCGTCAACTGGTGCGTTTCCAGTACCGCCTTGACCAGCGGCCGCAACCGGAATTCGTTGATCTCCAACCCTGAATGACGGGCTTGCCAGGCGCTGAAGGACAGCAGGTTCTCGATCAGCTGCTGCAGCTTGATGCCGTTGTCGCGCAGGATCGCCGTGACCTCCCGCTGCGCACTGTCGAGTTCTCCGACCGCACCGTCCATCAACAGTTCGGTGCCTTCGCGAATGTTGGCCAGCGGCGTCTTCAGCTCGTGCGACATGTGGCGCAGGAAGCGGTTGCGCTCCTGGGCCAGTTCCAGCAGGCGCACCCGCAGCCATTCCAGCTGCCGGCCTAGGTCCACCAGGTCGGTCGGGCCGCGCACCGCGATCGGCCGGGAGAAGGTGCCCTTGCCGAGCTGGCTGATGGCGCTGTCGATCTGTCGGATCGGGCGCATCAGCACGAAAGTGAACAGGGCGACCAGCAGCGCCGTCAGCAGCATCAGCCCGGCCGACAACCAGAACAGGTAGCTCTCGGTCTCGGCGGTCGAGGCCTGCATGTTCGACAGGCCGCGCTCGATCTGGTCGCCGGTGGAGCTGGACAGGCGGAACGCCGCTTCCCACATCGGCGCGATGGAGTCCACGGCCTCGCGCAGGACTTCCGGCGGGGGCGGGGTGATCGACATGAAAGCGCTATCGATCCGCCGCAGCGCACTGCGCAGCGTCTGGATCTGCGTCTGGCTGACCGGATCCTCGGCCACGCTCTCGATGCTGGTCAACGTCACCAGCAGCCGCTCACGGCTGTCGCGATACACCTGCAGCAGGCCCGGGTCGTTCAACACCCGGTACAGCTTGGCGCTGCGCTCCATCGAAGCGATCTGCTGGAACAGCTGCTGCGAGTAGTGCGTCGCCTCGACGCCGGTGCGCACCAGGCTGGCGCTGGTTTCGGACAGGTTGCGGACCTTGGCGGCACCGATCACCACCGCCAGCAGCAATGGCGCCGAGACCAGTGCGAAACCGGTCAGCATCAAGCTGTTCAGGGACTTGGGGCGGGGCCAGCGCATGGCCCGGCATTCTACAGGCGCGCCGGGCCGATGGCGGATGGTTCGAAGGTCAGGCTGCTGCGCAGCTTAAGACCCTCCCCGAGGCGGGGGTGCGTCAATTCTTCTGCAGCGACGGCTCGTTCAGCAATCGCCTCTCCCAGGCCAGCTGGGATTGCACGATGACCGAAAGATCGTTGAATTGTGGCGTCCAGCCCAGCACCTCGCGCACCCGCTGCGCTTTGGCCACCAGCGTCGGCGGATCGCCCGCGCGGCGCGGCTGTTCCACTGTCTGGATCGGCTGGCCGTTCACCCGATTCACCATCGACAGCACTTCACGAACGCTGTAGCCGTGGCCGTAGCCGCAGTTGAGCGTGCGGGAGTCGCCGCCGCTGCGCAGGTATTCGAGCGCCTTGACGTGGGCGCTGGCGAGATCTTCGACATGGATGTAGTCGCGCACGCCGGTGCCGTCGGGCGTCGGATAGTCGGTGCCGAAGATCGAGACGTGCGGGCGCTTGCCCACGGCGGTCTCGCAGGCCACCTTGGTCAGCAAGGTGCCGTTGAGGGTCGACTGACCGATGCGGCCGCCCGGATCGCTGCCGGCCACGTTGAAATACCGCAACACCACGTACCGCAACGCGCTGGCGGCAGCCAGGTCGCGCAGCATCCATTCGCTCATGAGCTTGGAGGTGCCGTAGGGATTGATGGGCTGGGTCGGGCTGTCCTCGCCGGCGACGCCGCTTTCCGGGATGCCGTAGACGGCCGCGGTGGAAGAGAACACGAAGTGCTTGATGCCGGCCGCGGCGCAGCTTTGCAGCAGGCTGCGGGTGGAGCAGGTGTTGTTGCCGTAGTACTTGAGCGGATTGGAGACCGATTCGGGCACTACCGTGTGTGCGGCGAAGTGCATCACGGTGTCGATGCCGTGTTCCTGCAGCAGCCGGCCGACCAGTTCGCGATCGCCCGTGTCGCCGACGATCAGCAGGCCATTGAGCACCGCCGAGCGAAAGCCGGTGGAGAGGTTGTCGAGCACCACCACCCGTTCGCCGCGCTCGCCGAGCTGCCGCACCACGTGACTGCCGATATAGCCGGCGCCGCCGGTCACCAGAATGCTCATGCCAGAATGCTCACTGCTGTGAAGGATCGTTGTCTTGAAGAATGCAGCGGATGCTGTAAACGTCCGTGCCCGTATTTTAGCAACTGTAGCCGACCGTCCCCGGCGGATTTGTGAGCGACTGCTTAACTTCGATACCTTGGCGCCCATGTCCACCGATCCGCATCCCTACGAACGACTGACTCCCGACACCATCATGGCGGCGGTGGAATCGCTGGGCCATGCCTGCGACCGCCGCATCCTGGCGCTCAACAGCTACGAGAACCGCGTCTACCAGATCGGCATCGAGGACGGCGCCCCGCTGATCGCGAAGTTCTATCGGCCCGGACGCTGGCCCGATCAGGCTATTCACGAGGAGCACGGTTTCGCGCTCGAGCTGGCGGCCGCCGAGATTCCTGTGGTGCCGCCGCTGGTTCATCAGGGCCAAACGCTATTCGAGTACGAAAGTTTCCGTTTCGCGCTGTTCGAGCGACGCGGCGGACGTTGGCCCGAGCTGGGCACGCGCACCGAGCGTGAATGGATGGGCCGGTTTGTCGGCCGCATGCACCTGGTCGGCAGTCGCCAGCGCTTCCGGCACCGCAGCCGCATCGACATCGAGCGTCTCGGCGAGGACTCGCGCGATTACCTGCTGGAGCAGGGCTGGATTCCGCCGCACCTGGAGGCCGCCTACGATTCGCTGACCGGTGACCTGCTGGACCAGATCTGGCATGCATTCGAGGCGGCAAGTGGCGTCGCCGAAATACGGCTGCACGGCGATTGCCACCGTGGCAACGTGTTGTGGACCGATGCCGGCCCGCACTTCGTGGATCTGGACGATTGCCTCAGTGGACCTGCGGTCCAGGACCTGTGGATGCTGATCGCCGGCTCGCGCGCCGAGATGAGCGAGCAGCTGACGCAACTGCTCGAAGGCTATACGCAGTTCAGCAACTTCGACCGGCGCGAGATCGGACTGATCGAAAGCCTGCGCACACTGCGCATGATTCACTACTCGGCATGGTTGGCGCGGCGCTGGTCGGACCCGGCGTTCCCGCAGGCATTCCCGTGGTTCGAGGAACCGCGCTACTGGGAAAACCATGTGCTGCAGTTGCGAGAACAGCAGGCTGCGATCGCGGAAGGGCCGCTGGAGCTGTAAACGCTCCATGTCTGGAAATCGCGCTGCCGGCTCGTCAACGTGTCGCGAGCGCAGTATCCGCCGCTACCGGCGCTGTGATAGCGTCCGCGCCAAATCAACGAATCGCCATGACTGCGCGCCGACCAACGATGAATCCATCTCGCCTCGCTGCCTGTCTTGGACGGGCGCGCCTAGCAGCGTCGCTGATTGCGGCCATCGTATTGAGCGCGTGTGGTGGGGGAGGCGACGGAGGCGGTAATCCACCGGCGCCTGCGTCGGTGACGGTCAGTGGCCGGATCACGTTCGATCGCATTGCCTTCAAATCGAGTGGCCTGGGTCTGAATCCGGGGGCGCCGATCGAGTCGCCAGCCCGGCTGGTGACGGTCGAAGCGCTCGATGCTTCGAACAGCACGATCCTGGCGGCCACCGCAACCGATGCCAACGGTGACTATTCGTTGCAGGTGCCGTCGAACCGCAGCGTCAAGATCCGCGCCAAGGCGCAGATGATGCAGTCGGGCGCGGCGCCAACATGGAACTTCCGGGTTCTGAACAACACGAACGGCAGCGCGCTGTATGCGCTCGATGGCAGCTCCTTCGATACGGGGACTGCGAACAGCACGCGAAATCTCCGTGCTGCCTCGGGATGGGGAACGACGAGCTATACCGGACCGCGTGCTGCGGCGCCGTTCGCGATTCTCGATACGGTCTACAGTGCTCGGTCGCTGGTTCTGTCGGCGGTAGCGGATACCGCGTTTCCTGCGCTGGACCTGTTCTGGAGTCCGAGCAATCGGCCGACCATCGGTGAGCGCTGCACGACCAACGGCGACATTGGCACTACGTTCTTCACTCCGGGCGGAGCCAATGCCGACAATTGCACGCAGGGCGGGGCGCTTGCGGCCGGAATCTACATCCTGGGCGACTTCGCTGGCGGCAGCGGCGATACCGACGAGTTCGATCAGCACGTAATCGCGCACGAATTCGGCCACTACATCGAGAATACTTTCTCGCGCGCCGACTCCATCGGCGGCGATCACGGGGCCCCCGATCGAGTGGATTTGCGCCTGGCATTCGGCGAAGGCTGGGGCAATGCCTATTCGGGGATGGTGCTGAACGATCCGCTGTATCGGGATTCCGATGGCGGGGTCGATACCGAAGGCCGCTTCAACCTGGAAACCGACAATACGGTGGTGGAGGGTTGGTTCTCGGAATTCTCGGTCCACGAGATTCTGTGGGATCTGTTCGACAGCGTTGCCGATGCCGGGGATCAGATCGCGCTGGGATTCGCGCCCATCTATTCCACGTTGATCGGCCCGCAGAAGAATACCGAGGCGTTGACCAGCATTTTTTCCTTTGTGGATGCCCTGCGAGGCAAGGTCGATCCGTCGCAAGTAAGCGGTATCGATGCGCTGCTGACCGGCGAATCGATCTCGGTTGCCAACGCTTTTGGCGACGGCGAAATGAACGGCGGTGGTAGCACTACGTCATTGCCGATCTACGAGGATGTATCGTCGAACCAGCCACCGCTGCTGGTTTGCGGCAGTGCTGCGGACACCAGCCGCAACAAGCTGGGTTATCGACGTTTCCTGCGTCTGAACGTGCCGGCAGCGGCGACCTTGACGATCACCGTCATCGGTGCGACCGATCCCGGCAATCCGGTCAGCGTCGCCGCCTCCGACCCGGACATTTTCGTGCATCGTCGCGGTGCGCTGGTTCACGTCGGTGAGACCACGACCAACACACCCGGCTCGAGCGAAGTCATCGATCAAAAACCCTTCGATGCGGGCTTGCATGTCATCGAGGTCTTCGATTACGCCTTCACGACAGGCATATCGGGTAACGCCAACGTGCCGCACTGCATGACCGTCTCGGTGACGGGTGGTTGAAGGCTTCGTCCCCGACCGGTTAACTTTCGGGAGCATGGACAGGATGAGTCAGACAAGAACTTGCCTCTGGGTGGCGACCCTGGCGCTGCTGGCGGCCTGCGGCTCCGATCCCGGGCCGCAGAGTGTGGCAACTACCGCGACTGAGCAG
>DATMEZ010000050.1:0-10279 GCA_035556415.1 Povalibacter sp. | reverse complement strand
ATGGCGCCGGTGCTGAACCTGCTGGCGCAGGCCTACGGTATTGGTCCGCCCACGCCGGAGCATCCCAACTCGCTGTCCGCGCCGCAGGCCACGCTGATGGCCTCGGTGGCCAAGGGCCTGTTCGGCGGCGAGCTGCCGTGGACCGTCATCGGCATCGGTGTCGTCGTCGGCGCAGCCATCATCGCCTTCGATGAATGGCTGAAGGCCCGGGGCAGCAGCTTCCGGGTGCCGGTGCTGGCCGCGGCCATTGGCATCTACCTGCCGCTGGAACTGATGGTGCCGATCTTCCTCGGCGGTCTGCTGGCGTATCTGGTGGAGAAGCGGCACGGCATGGTGGGCGTCAAGGACGAGTCCGCGCGCGATCGCCTGCATCGTCCAGGCACCTTGTTCTCGGCCGGCCTGATCACCGGTGAAGCATTGACGGGCATCCTGATCGCGATTCCGATCGTGGTCTCGGGTCGCGCCGATGTGATCGCGGTGCCGGAGCCGTTCCGGCAGGGTCAGCTGGTCGGTCTGGTGGTGCTGGCCATCGTCGGCTGGCTGCTGTACCGGGTCGCGTCGGTCAGCCTGAGCGGGACGAACGACAAGTAGGGCATCTCACGTCCTCGGGACCCCTCGAGGACGGTTGCCTCAGCGCCGTCCCGAGATCACCTCGATCCGGCCGTTGCCGCCGATCAAACCGGAGGCGACCCAGGAGGTCAGGCTCACCACCAGCGAAGCGCCGATGGCAGTCCAGAAGCTACTGATATGGAAGCCGCCGAGCAGCAGCGCGACCAGACTCAGCATGGCTGCGTTCACGACGATCAGGAACAGGCCGAGCGTCACCAATGTCAGCGGCAATGTCAGGATGATGGCAATGGGCCGGATGATCGCGTTCACGATGCCGAGCAGCAACGCCGCAGCGAGCAGCGTACCGGCGGTATCGAACTGCAGACCGACGAAGATCTTGGCAGCGAGCCACAGGCCGAGCGCGACGATGGCGACACGCAGGAAGAAGCCGGTCATGGGAAACTCCTCGTCGAGGTCACGAAAGACCGGAGCATAACAAAGCCGCCCATCCCTCCTGCGCAAGAGGCAGAATTGGCGCGCGTCACCACAGGGGCACCGCATGCACTACGTCGCCATTGTCACGGTTCTCGCGCTGCTGGAATTCTGGTGGTTCGGCATGCTGGTGGGCCGAGCCCGCGCCAAGTACGGCATCGCGGCACCGGCCATGTCGGGCAATGAACTGTTCGAGCGCCAGTTCCGCATCCACATGAACACGCTGGAACAGCTCATCGTGTTCCTGCCGGCACTGTGGCTGTTCGCCCACTATCTGAATCCCGTCTGGGCAGCCACGCTCGGTGCCGTCTTCATCGTCGGCCGCGCTGTTTATGCGACTTCGTACGTTCGCGATCCGAAAAGCCGCTCCCTGGGCTTCGGCTTGTCGGCGCTGCCAACCCTGCTTCTGCTGATCGGCGTGCTGTGGGGAGCGATCCGCGCAATTGTCGCGGGCGGATAAGCGTCACCCGGCCTGCACGCGCCGCAGCTCCCGATCCTGCTGCATGCGCTGGTTCGCGAGGATCATCAGTTCCTTCGTGTACAGATGATCCTCGGGAAAATTCGCGATGCCGAGATTGGCGTTGGCGCGGATGAGGCGGTTGGCCACTGAGACGGTGCCCGCGTAGACGTTGTTCCGAATGCGTTGCGCGATGGCCGCGCCGGTACTCGCATCAGCTTCCGTCAGCAACACGACGAACTCGTCGCCACCGAGGCGGGCCGCAACGTCGGACGCGCGAATCGAACGCGTGATCGCGGCAGCCACCGACACGAGCACTTCGCTACCGGCCTCATGGCCCAGTTGTTCGTTCACTGCTGCCAGATTGTCCACGTCGATCATCGCCAGCGTGTAGGTCCGTCCGAAACGCTCCGCCTTGCGGTGTTCCTGTTGCAGCACTTCCTCGAACGCCCGCAGATTCAACAGGCCCGTCAATGAATCGGTGGCCGCCAGGTCGCTGATGCGCTGCACGGCGCTCTGCATTTGCTCGATCAAGGCGCCGAGAATGAGCGCAACAGCCAGTCCTGGTGCCAGCTTGCTGAGCAGCAGCACTGCGAACGCGGCGCTGTGTATCTCGAGACCTGGCGTCAATGCACCGAGCATGAAGCCCAGGCCGGCGATGACCAGCGCCAGCAGCGCAACCAGCCACCAGCGACCGAACGCCAATGCAGTTGCGGCAAGAGGAATGAGATAGAGCGTGACTACCGCGCTGTGCGCCGCGCCGGTGGCGATTGCCAGCAACGTGACGCACACGATCAGTGCCGCGATGCCGATCCAGTACTGCCGGACAACGGGTCTGCGCAACGCCGGCAGTATTTGCACCAGCAGGATGCTCACGGTCAGCAGCGCCAGCGCCACCGCTGCAAGCAGGGGCCGCTGCACGCTCGACGGTGCAAAGACGAACTGCACTACGCCGATCGCCAGCGTGAGGATTTCCAGCCAGAGCAACGCCCGGGCCGCGAAGACTTGCGTTGCGTTCGTCGCGAGATTCGCGGCGCGCATGCTGTGAGATCCTAGGGCAGTCGACTCTGCCGGATCGGGTGTGGGGCATCCGCCGGCGGATCGTTCTTCAGCAGGCCCAGCGCCAGGCGCAGTTCGTAGTCGGCCGCCAGATCGCCTGCCACCTTCTGTACATCGGTGCTGCCGTGCGCCTCCAGGTCCTTGGCATCGACGACCACGTCGGGCTTGATGCCGGTCTTGTGGATGGACGCCCCGGAGGGCGTGTAGTAGCGCGAGGTGGTGAGCTTGATGGCGTGGCCATCGGACAGCGGCATGACCGTCTGCACCGAGCCCTTGCCGTAAGTCTGCTGGCCGAGGATGGTGGCGCGGTTATGATCCTTCAGCGCTCCGGCGACGATCTCCGAAGCGGAAGCGGAGCCGCCGTTGACCAGGACCACGATGGGCGCGCCGTCGAGTTCGTCACCCGGCTCGGCATCCATTTCGAAACGCGCGTCGGCGGCACGGCCATCGGCTGTCACGATCACGCCCTCGTTCAGGAACACGTCGGACACGCCGATGGCGGCTTCCAGCAAGCCACCGGGATTGTTGCGCAGATCGAGCACCAATCCGCGCAGCTCGCCATGGCTCTGCTGCTTCAGCTTCTGCAACGCCCGTTCCAGGTCCGGCGCCGTGGTCTCGCTGAAGTGCGAAATCTTCACATAGCCCAGGCCGGGTTCCAGCAGCTCCTGCTTTACGCTGTGGACCTGCACGGCGGCGCGGGCGAGCGTGAAATGCAGCGGCTCAGCCACCTCGCCGCGCGCGATGGTGATCTTCACCTTCGAGCCGGGCTTGCCGCGCATGCGATCGATGGTGTCGTTGAGGTTGTCGACGTTGACCGGGATTTCATCCACCGCAACGATCTTGTCACCGGCGAGCACACCGGCACGCGCTGCCGGCCCGCCTTCGATCGGCGTGACCACGTTGACCGCGCCGTTCTCCAGCGCCACCTCGATGCCGACACCGGAATACTCGCCGGCGGTGCTGATGCGGATCTCGTTGAGTTCTTCCGGATCGAGAAAAGCCGAATGCGGATCCAGGTCGGCGATCAGACCGCGGATCGCGGCTTCGACCAGCTCTTCGTCGGAGATGCGATCGACGTATTCGGCGCGTACGTGTTCGAGTACTTCGGCAAGCAAGCGCGTCTGCTGCCAGGGCACCGATGATTGCGCAGGGGCCGTGGTGTCCTGCTCGATCTCGCGGTCCGCCTTGACGCTGCGGCCGACGGACAGGCCGGCGCCCAGCATCATGCCGATCGCAAGTAGCAGCAGGATGCGCAGCGGCTTGGGCAGGCGGGTCATCGGGAAGGGCGTTTTTGTCACGTCGGGTTCGAGAATAGTACAGGGCTCGCGCAGGGGCCAACGCGGGTAGCTGGCACAGGTAAACCCTGAAAAGCCCGCCGCATCGCCACCACCATCAACCCACCAGACGCGCCGGCCGGGATGAACCGGAAGCGCGGCTAACACCGTCGCTGCGCAGCAGCTCCTGCAATACCACCTCCAGCGAGCGCGGCCGGCCAATGGCAAAGCCTTGTCCGTAGTCCACACCCAGGGCACCGACGCTGGCCAGGATGTCCGGGCTTTCGACGCATTCCGCGGTGGTCTTGAGCTTCACGGCCTGCGCCAGCTGCACGATGGCCGTCACCATGGCCTGCGAGCGCCCGTTGCCGGTCGGATCCGGGCCTGCCAGGTCGCGCACCAGTCCGCCGTCGATCTTCAGCTCCGACACCGGCAACGTCTTCAGATAGGTGAGCGAGGACAGGCCGCGCCCGAAATCGTCCAGCGCGATCTCGTGACCCAGGTCCTGCAGCCGGCGGATCAGGGTTTCGGCGCGCACGATGTTGGTAACCGCCGCGGTCTCGGTGATCTCGAACGACAGCAGCGAAGGCGGCAGCGCGTACTCGCGCAACTTGGCTTCGAGGAAGGCCGGAAAATCCTCGTCGCCCACCGACTGTCCCGATAGATTGACGGCGAAACACACCCCCAGGCTCTGCAGCACCGGCGCTGCCGAAGACAGGATTTCCAGGGTGTACTGCACCACCCAGCGATCGATGTCGGTGCCGAGCTGGTAGCGCTCGGCGGCTGACAGGAATTTGTCCGGCGCGATGCTCTCGCCGGCTGGACCGATCATGCGCAACAGTAGCTCGAAGCGCCGCACCGGGCCTTCGCGGTCCAGCCGCACCAGCGGCTGCGCCTCCATGCGGAAACGATCGTTGGCGATGGCCTCGCGCAGGTCGCCGACGATGGTCACGTCCTCGTAGCGTTTGACGATGCTCTGATCGGCATCCTGATACAGCTCGACACGACCGCGGCCGCGATCCTTCGCTGCCTTGCACGCGACTTCCGCCGCCGCCAGCGCATGTGACAGCGGGAACCTGGTCTGCGGCACGATCGCCAAGCCGAAGCTCATTGACAGTTCGAGCTGCCGGCCGTCGTGGCGGAAGTCGAGCTTCTCGATGCGTTGGCACACGCTGGCCAGGAACTGCTCGGCCGCTTGCAGGCCGGCGTTCGGAAAGAACAGCGCGAAACGATCGCCGGAAATGCGCGAGGCAGTGACGTTCGGCGGCAAGCTCACGCGAATGGTCTCGGCGATGCGCTCCAGCGCCTTGTCGCCGACGTGCATGCCGTGATTGTCATTGATCAAGTGCAGCCGATCGACATCCGCATAGCCGACGCAGTGCTGGCCGCTCGCCTCGCTGAGCGTCGCCAGGGTGCGCTGCTCGAACGCCGGACGCGTGAGCAGGCCAGTCGTCGGGTCGTAGGCGTTCTGCAGAACGTAGGCGATGCGTCGCGCCATCATCTCGACAATGCGCACTTGGCGCATGTCGAAATCGGCGGCCGACATCGGCCGGAACAGCACGAGAATTCCCGAAACCGGCTGCGTGCCGTGACGAACCGGACAGGCGAGAATCTTGTAGGGCAGTGTGCCGAGCGGGCTGTTCGGCGGCGCCTTGTTGAGCGTCAGCGTGCGCCGCTGGACCTGCGCCCACGCAAACAGGTGGCGCTGCGTGCGATCGAACAATTCCGCGTCGGTGCGGCGGTCCGCGGCGTTCGCCGAGGACGCAATAGAAATCTTCTTGTCAGGAATCAGCAGCGTGCCAAGCGCGCAATCCAGATGGCCGACGCAGTTGCGCACCAGCTGCTCGAAATCATCGCTGCCGTTTTCTTCGGCAGCGCCGCTGGCATCCAGCAGCAATGCCAGGTCGCCATCGCGTGAGGACAGATTCTTTTGCAGGTCGCCGATGCTGTACTGATTGACCAGCTCACGGCTGAGCACTTGCAGCGCGGGCCGCAACAGACCTGCGAGCAGGGAGAAGGGCCGCGTGCCACTGCCGGCATCGCGACAGGCGAGCGCCACGGCGCCCAGCAGCTGAACTCCATCGCGCAGGATGAACACATACGCGGTGTCGCCATCCCAAGAGCGAGCGAAACCGTCGCGCTCGTTTGGATCCGGGGCGCCGCTTCGGGCGGAATTGAGCGCTTCTTCGGCCAGTTGCGGCAGGTCCGGTCCCCCACAACCGTCCGAGAGCCATAGCGGCGTGGCCATGCGGTCGTAGATCGCGATGCACAGCGCCCGCGGCAGCAGCATCTTCATCAGCTGGCCGTACGGGTCCAGCGAGGTCGACAGCGCCTGCGCCTCGAGGGTGTCGTCATCGTCGAGAATGGTGGCCACGGCTTGTTTCCCGCCCGTTCAAGGGCCTGCGCTTCCCGGAAATGCGAAGCATCATGGGCCGCGGCGCCGGCCGGGTTCCTTGAAGTCCACCGCAGTTTTGGCCCGCTCGCACTTCGGGTCCGATGCCGGAAAACACGCAGGGAAAGCCGCCGCCGGGGCAGCGTGACCCGAATCACGGTTCGCAGGGTGGAAGCGGCGCCGGGCCCGTCAGGGTTTGGCCAGCCAGGCCGCCGGATCCAGCGCTTGCCGGCCCTTGCGAATCTCCAGGTACAGGCCCGGCTTGCCGAAACCGGCGGCGTCGCCGACTGCGGCCAGGACATCTCCGGCCGCCACGCGATCGCCGACACGGCGGTACAGCTGCTCGTTATGGCCGTACAGGCTCATGTAGCCGCCACCGTGATCGAGCACCAGTAACAAGCCGAGCCCCGGCAGCCAATCGGCATACACCACCCGGCCCGGGAAGAGCGCCCGCACCTGAGTGCCGCGATTTGCACCGATCACCATGCCCTGCCACTTCAGCGGACCGCCGGAGCGCAATTGCCCGAAGCGGGCCAGCAGCGTTCCCTTTACCGGCCAGGGCAATTTGCCCTTCACACGCCCGAACGGCTGACCGGCGAGATCCGGAAATTCTTCGATGGCGCGACGCAGCTGCTCGATCAGTTTTTCCAGCGCCTGCGCCTCGCGCTGCACTCGCGCCAGCTCGTCATTGCGCGATTTGATCGTGGATTGCACCTGCGCCAGCGTCGTCTGGCGGCGATCGCGCGCGCCCGCCAGCGCCTTGACCTCGCGCGCGTTGTCAGCCTCGAGGGCCTGCAGTTTTTCGGCCTCGGACGAGATGTTCTCGGTAAGCAGATCCAGATGCGCCAGGTGCTCGGTGATGGCGGTGATGCGCTCGGCGCGGGCCCGACCGAAATACCCGTAATAGGCCATGACGCGGCCGAGCTGCGCCGGATCGCCCTGATTGAGCAGCACCTTGAGCTGCTCCTGGTGGCCGTTCATGTAGGCCACGCGCAGCTCGCCCGCCAGCGCATCGCGCTCGCTGTCGATCTTGCGCTGAGTTTCGTTGCGCTCGTCCTGCAGCTCGCGCAAACGGTTCTGCGCGGCCAGCCGCTTCTCACGGACCGCCGACAGCCGTTCGTGGGCGGTCTGGATGGCCAGCTCCGATTCTTTCAGCGCCGCGGCCAGCGAATCGCGCCGTTCCGCCTCGGCGTGGATGGATTTGCGGATCGAATCGATCCGGCTGCGGACTTTCTTGAGCTGCGCTTCCTTGGCAGCCGCGTCCGCCGGCGTCGCCGTGCCGGCGGTTTGCGCCGCCATTAACAATCCCAGGGCCGCCATCAACACGATGGCGATCCGCGACACACTGGATCTGCCTGGCATCGCTACGACGCCACCTCAGGCATTGGGCCGGGAATCGGCCGGCGATGGTCGGCGGATTCGCCGCGGCCGACACCGGCGCCCGAATTCGGGTAGCTCACGCGCTGCAACCAGCCGTAGGCCACGCCGTCAGGGCCAACCGACGGGCTGCCGGTTATCGATGCCGGCCAGGCTGCCCGGACGGCGGCGGCTGCTATACTTCGCGCCCCTTTTTGGGCCGGCTGTCGGGCAACCAAGCGCGCAAGCCAGGTGCCACGGGCCTTCCAAAGGCCGAGGGTGCCCCCATGACCGACTAGAGCTACGTACGACGGCGGAAGATCCGAAGCCATGAATCGTTTTTTCGAGTACACCACTCATCATCCCTTTCTGATCGCGGCGGCGGCAATTCTCGCCGTTCTGGCAGTCGTGATCGAGATCCGCGAGCGCGCCAAAGGTTCAAGCCTGATCGGCACGGCCGACACTGTGCGGCTGACCAACGGCGGCGCGCTGGTGCTGGACGTGCGCGATACGGCGGAGTACGAAGCCGGGCACATCATCGATGCCCGCAGCATTCCCGCCAAAGAGATCGCGACGCGCGCCGACACGCTGAAAAAATACAAGGAGAAACCGGTCGTGGTCTGCTGCGAGAACGGCTTTGCCTCGGGCGCCGCGGCCAAGGTATTGAAGGCCATGGGGTTCACCAAAGTCGTCACCTTGCGCGGCGGACTGCGCAGCTGGCGGCAGGAGAATCTGCCGCTGGTGAAGGGCGGTTCGAAGAAGGACGGAAAGTAATTCAAGTCATGAGTGCGATGCCGAACATTGTCATGTATTCGACCGCGTTTTGCGGTTACTGTCAGCGGGCCCGCAACCTGTTCGAGCGCAAGGGCGTCGAGGTGCGGGAGATCAAGGTCGACGAAGACCCGAAAGAGCGCGACATCATGCTCCAGCGCAGCGGCGGCCGGCGCACCGTACCGCAGATTTTCATCGGCGAGCGGCACGTCGGGGGCTTCGATGACCTGGCGGCGCTGGATCGCAGCGGCGAACTCGATAAGCTGCTGGGACAGACGGCCTGACTCGTACCAGGCGCATCAAACCGCATTATTCCTATTCAAACCTGACGACCGAGGATTCTGATCATGGTTGACGAAGTACCGGCATCGAACGGCCAGGCTGCCGATCCCAACGCGCCCCAGTTCGCCCCGCAGGCGGTGTATGTGAAGGACGTGTCGTTCGAGTCGCCGGCCGGCCCGCGCATGGCACCGAACGCCGGCAATCCGACCATCAACCTGAATCTCAACACCTCGGTGAACGATCTGGGCGGCGACCTGAAGGAAGTCGTGCTGACGGTACGCGTCGAGGCGCAGGCGTCGGAGAAGACGGTGTGGCTGGTGGAGCTGCAGCAGGCCGGTGCCTTCGGCATCCGCAACGTGCCGGCCGCGGACATGCAGCGGCTGCTGGGCATTTTCTGCCCGAACTACCTGCTGCCGTATGCGCGCCAGGTGGTCTCGGACCTGCTGACCAAGGGCGGCTTCCCGCCGTTCCTGCTGCCGCCGGTCAATTTCGAATCCCTGTTCAACCAGGCGGCCGCCCAGGCGCAGCAAGAGCAGCCGCAAGCGCCTTCGGCGTCGGTGAATTAAAGCTCAAGCCATGAGCCATACGCCGGAGATGCGCAGATCCCCGGCGTCCGCGCCCGCCGCCACAGTCGCTGTGCTGGGCGCGGGCTCCTGGGGTACGGCGCTCGCCATTCAGTTCGCACGCACCGGTTGCGTCACCACATTGTGGGGACGCGATCGTGCGCATCTGGCCGAACTGGCGCGGGATCGCCGCAATTCGCGCTATTTGCCCGAGGCTGCTTTTCCCGACGGGTTGGTCGTCGAAGCAGACCTCGCACAGGTATTACGCGCGAATCGCGATGTAGTGGTCGCCGTTCCCAGTCACGCCTTGCGCGGCATGCTCGAGGAAATCGCCCGACATCGCGCCGGCGACATGCGGCTGGCTTGGGCTACCAAGGGCTTCGAGCTTGCGACCGGCTTGTTGCCGCATCAGGTTGCGGAGCAGGTGCTGGGAGCACACGTCCCGCGCGCCGTAATTTCCGGCCCTACCTTTGCGCGCGAAGTCGGCGCCGGCCTGCCCACCGCGATGACCATCGCGGCCAGCGATCAGAATTTCGCGAGAGAGTTGGCCCATGCCATTTCCGGACTCAACTTCCGCGCGTACACCTCGACCGATGTGATCGGCGTCGAGATCGGCGGCGCCATCAAGAATGTCCTGGCCATCGGCGCCGGCATTTCCGACGGCCTGGGTTTCGGGGCCAACACCCGCATCGCGCTCATTACACGCGGCCTGGTCGAAATGACGCGGCTGGGAATCGCGCTGGGCGCAAACCGGGAAACCTTCATGGGCCTGGCCGGCCTGGGCGATCTGGTGCTGACTTGCACCGACAACCAGTCACGCAATCGACGTTTTGGCCTGGCCCTGGCCGCCGGTGAAAGCATCGAAGCGGCACAGAAAGCCATCGGCCAGGTGGTCGAAGGCGTGCTCGCCGCTCGCGCGGTACGGGAAGTCGCGACCCGAGCCGGCGTGGAAATGCCGATCAGCGAGCAGTTGTACCGAGTCGTGCACGAGGGCCTTGATCCCAAGGCGGCCGTGAAAGAACTCATGAGCCGGGCGCTGAAGCCGGAATCGGACAAGACCTAGACACGCGAGCACGCGCGCGGC
>DATMEZ010000049.1:0-1501 GCA_035556415.1 Povalibacter sp. | reverse complement strand
TGCCGGTCTTGTTGGGGAACTTGCGGCGAACCTCGGTCTCGGTGTCGTTGCGCAGGCCGAGCCGGCGCACTTCGTCGAACGGGGTGTAGACGAACACCGTCTGCAACGTGCCGCGTGGCACTGATTTGCCGTTCTGGATGTAGTTGAGCGCGCGTGTGACGCGATCCAGCGGCAGATAGAAGCTCGATGCTGCCTGCGTGCTACCGCCGGCGTTCAAGGCGACCACGCGCCCTTCCACGTCGATCACCGGCGAGCCCGAAGAGCCGCCCGAGGTGCTCGATGCCGCCTGGTAGTAGAACGTGTTGAAGTCGTTGTACTTGCCGAGCCCGTAGTTGGGCGCCTCGCGGTCCAGCCGCGCCAGCGTTCCGGCGAGGATCGACAGCTGCTCACCAGCGTCGTTGCCGATCACGCGGATCTCGCGGCCGACCTGCGCGCCCTGCGGATACAGCTTGAGTTCGGTGGGCTTGATGAAGCGCAGCTTGGACGGGTCGTAGCGATAGAAGCCGAAGTCGTGCACCGGATCGCGATACACCGGGTACAGCGTCACTTCCTCGCGGTTCAGGAACACCGCCTGGGCAGTGACCGGGCCGGGCGTGACCACGTGCCGGTTGGTAAGGATCAGCCCGCGCTTGGCGTCGACCACGAAGCCGGTCGCCTGGCTCGACATGTTCCATTCGGTGTCGAAGGCGCGCGCCTGGTCGACCTGGATGGTGACGACGCCGGTGGCCACCCGCTCCAGCGTGCGGGTCCAGCGCGAGTCCTCGGCGGTGGCCACCGGGACCAGCGCTGCGGTCGCTTCCGGCGCCAGCGGTTGCGCTTCCTGCGCTGCAATCAGTTTCGAGACAACGAGCAGCAGGCAGACGCCGATGGCTTTTTGCATGAATCTCATCCGAACAGCACGAATCCCCAGATCAGGGCCAGCAGGCCGAAGGATAGCAGCACCGCGGTGGAGCCGACGTCCTTGGCCAGCCCTGACAGCTCATGCCGCTCTAGACCGATGCGATCGACGACGGTTTCAATGCCGGTATTAAGAAGTTCGACGATCAGCACCAGGATCACGCTGCCGCTCAGCAGCGCCCTTTCGATGCCGTTGGCGCCGAGCCAGACGCCCAGCGGCAGCAGCACCACGGCCAGGGCGACTTCCTGGCGGAACGCGGCCTCGAACTTGAAAGCGCCCTTGAATCCCTTCCAGGAGTTGACGAACGCAAGCAGCAGCCTGCGTGGGCCTACCAGTTTCGGCCGATCCATTCACATGCCTCGCGAAGGCGGTCCGCGGCGCGCACCGCCGACCGAGGTTACTGTTCCCGATACGCCAGATCGAGTTGCTTGGCGGCCCGCACGTCGTCGAGGCGCCGTACCGGCAGAGTATACGGGGCGCCTTTGACCTTTGTCGGCTCCTGTTCGGCTTCCTGCTGGATGCTCACCATGGCGTCGACGAAGGCGTCGATCTCCTCGCGCGTCTCGGTCTCGGTGGGCTCGATCAGCAGGCACTCCGGCACCA
>DATMEZ010000048.1:0-2355 GCA_035556415.1 Povalibacter sp. | reverse complement strand
GCCGCCTTCGGCCGCAACTGCAAATCTCCCGCATCGATCATCCCGTCCGAGCACAACGTCGCGGCCCGCTCCAGCACGTTCTCCAACTCGCGCACGTTGCCGGGGAAGTGATACTCCTCGAGTACCTCGAGCGCATGGTCCGTGATGCTCAGCGAACGGTTGCCGGTTTGCTTCCCCAGCCGCTTGACGATCGACGCGGCGATCTCCGGGATATCGTCAAGCCGCTCGCGCAGCGGCGGTACGCGGACCTCAATCACGTTGACACGGTAGAACAGGTCCTCGCGGAACTTGCCTTCGGCGACCAGTGCCGCGAGGTTCTTGTGGGTCGCTGAGAGGATTCGGACGTCGACCGGGATTTCGCGCGATTCGCCCACTGGCCGCACGCTCTTCTGCTGAATGACGCGCAGCAGTTTCACCTGCATGTGCAGCGGCAGGTCGGCGATCTCATCCAGAAACAGGGTGCCGCCTTCGGCGGACTGGATCAGGCCCTGCTTGTCGGCCACGGCGCCGGTGAAGCTACCCTTCTTGTGGCCGAACAGCTCGCTTTCCATCAACTCGGTCGGGATCGCACCACAGTTCACTGGAACGAACGGACCGTCGCGACGCGCGCCGGCGTCATGGATGAGGTGGGCGACCAGCTCTTTGCCGGTGCCGGACTCACCATATATATGTACCGGCGCCTGGCTGCGGGCCACGCGCTCGATCAGCTCGCGCAGCTGCTCCATCTTCTGCGATTGGCCGAGCAGCTTGATCTGCGGCAACTGAATCGTGTTTTCGCTGCTGTCGCCGAGCTTCAGCGTCGCAGTGATGAGCTTGCGCAGTGCGGCGACGTCGAGCGGCTTGGAGATGAAATCGAATGCGCCGAGTTTCAGTGCGCGGACCGCGGTCTCGACATTGCCGTGCGCGGTGATGACGGCAACGGGTGTCTGCGGCTTGTGCCTCTGGATCCACTCGACGATATCCAAGCCATCGCCGTCCGGCAGCTTCATGTCCGTCAGGCACAGCGCGAAGGTGCCGGAGCGCAGGGCAGCGATCGCGGTCGCCATGGTGTCGGCGGTCGTGACTTCCAAGTTCATCCGCTCGAGCGTGATGCTCAGCAGCTCGCGGATGTCCGGTTCGTCATCGATGATCAGGGCGCGCGGTGCAGCCATGTCAGGTCCTGAAAAACGCTACGAGAATCATGCCTGCCCTTTGCGCCCTGGTTCTTGAAAACAGGCGGTTAATGTATTGACTGGTCTGTCCGCCGGCAAGTTACTGCCAGCGCTGCGGATCGGCGAAGACCACGCGGAACGTAGCGCCGCCATCGGAGCGCGGTTCGTAGGCCAGCACCGCCCGATTGCATTGCGCCAGCTCGCGCGCGATGAACAATCCTAAACCCGTACCGCCGCTACCGGCTGTGAAGAAGGGCTCGAAAATGCGGTCGGCGTCCTGGGCGGGAATGCCCGGTCCACGATCCTGTACTTCGAGGAAGGGGCGGTCCGATGCCGGCACGCGCCCGGCGCGGATCTCGATGGGATCGCCATGAGCGCTACGTCCGTATTTGAGTGCGTTCTCGCACAGATTCCACAGCAGCTGATGCAGATGCGACGGGTCGACCCGCACTTCGACGTCTTCGGGCGGCGCGCTGAAGCGCAGCGTATGTTCGTCGATCTGCGCTGTCTGGCGGAATTCGTCCAGGAATTCCCGGAGCCAGGCGTTGAGCCCGATTCGTTCCTGGCGCGTGGAGTCGCGGCGCGACAGCTGCAGGACGTTGTTGATGATGGTGCTGACCCGCTCGCCATTGTTGGTGATGATGTCGGTGAGTCGCCGTTCCTGCGGCGTGAGCGACGGAGCCTCTGCCAGCAACTGCGCCGCGTGGCTCATGGCGCCCACCGGGTTGCGGATCTCGTGCGCGATGCTGGCGCTCAGGCGGCCCAGTGCTGCCAGTTTCGTCTGCTGCACGCGCTCGGAGATCAGCGTGGTGTCCTCGAGGAAAATCAGCGTCGGTCCCTTGTTCTGGTTGTCGAGCGAGACGAAATGCGGCTGGATCGCGCTGCCGCCGTCTGCGGACAGCAGCGACAGCGAGCTCAGCTGCCAGTCATACGAATGCCGGCGCCACAGTCCGAGCAGGTACAGCAGCCGCGGCGATACTTCGCCCAGCAGGGTTCCCGGCTCGACCTGCCCGCGATTGAGCATCTGCGCGGCGGATTCGTTGATCAGCCGGATGTTGTCGTTGGCGTCGACCACCAGGATGCTCTCGCGCAGATGCTGCACGATGAACTGGTTCAGCTCGGCCAGATTGGCGACGTCGACCTCACGCAGGCGCACCAGCTCTTCGCTTTCGCGCAGACGCAGGGCGAGCGGGCCGACGCCCAG
>DATMEZ010000047.1:0-15351 GCA_035556415.1 Povalibacter sp. | reverse complement strand
AAGGCGGCTGAGTCGCTGAAGGCGTCGTTGTAGCTGCCGGAGACACCGAACGCGTCGTAGTTGCCGGCCGTGAGCTCGGCTTCGGCGCTGCGAGTGTGACTCGGGCGGCGCGTGACGACATTGATCACGCCCGCCGAGGTGTTCTTGCCGAATACGGTGCCTTGCGGTCCTTTCAGCACTTCGATGCGCTCGACCTGGCCGAGGTCGCCGAAGGCGACGCTGTTGCGCGGCCGGTAAACGCCGTCGATGACTACGCCCACCGAGGATTCGAGGCCGACGTTGTCGCCCACCGTGCCGATGCCGCGGATGCGGGCGGTGGTGATGGCTTCGTTCTGCGTGCTGGTGACGGTCAGGCCGGGCACCAGGATCTGCATGTCCTTGATGTCGCGCACGTTACTGTCTTGCAGGAGCTGCTGGTCGAGCACCGTGACCGCGATCGGCACGTCCTGCAGCGCCTCCTCGCGTTTCTGCGCGGTGACGATGATGTTCTCGATGATGCGTGTATCGGTCGAGGCGGCTTCCTGAGCGCCCGCCGGCAGGGCGGCAACGGCCAGGATTGCGATGACTGCGTGGCGCAGGGCGAGGTTCGGTGTCTTCATGCGTCCCCCTAGAGCTCCTTCGAGTTGTCGACACAACGGGCCTGTCCCACGTGGCCTGCCGGTCTTCAGTGCCTTCACGTGGCGCGATCGAGAGTACTGGCTTCAATGCAATAGCTGAAATTGCGGCGTGCCGAAATGACCCTTCGGGCAAGGCGGAGCGCGGCGGCCCGAGGGGTGGCCGGTGTTTCACGGTGCGGACGGCGTTTGGGTACTGCTTGGTAAGGGTGGCGGCAAGCGTGTAGAGTTTTGCGCTGCAGGAGCTTCCGCCGCGCCACGCGTGACCGTTTTGTGAACGGACGATGCGAGCGCCCCAACTTCGAGTTCGACCGTTTGAGCACTGAAAAACCCGTGGAACAGTTCGACGTCCTCGTCATTGGCAGCGGCCCCGCCGGGGAAGGCGCGGCATTGATGGCTGCGAAAAATCACCAGCGCGTGGCCCTCGTCGAGCGCTATTTCGAGGTCGGCGGCGGCTGCACCCACTGGGGCACCATCCCCAGCAAGGCGCTGCGGCACGCGGTCAAGATCCTGCACGACCTGCGCCGCAATCCGCTGCTACGGGAGTTCCACGCGGCCAGCCAGCTGACCTATCCGCAGCTGCTGGCCTCGGCCTCCAAGGTGGTGGAGTCGCAGGTGGTGAGCCGCCAGCGTTTCTACGAGCGCAACCGCGTGCCGATCTTCTCCGGCGAAGCCTCGTTCATCGACGAGCACACCATCGAGATCCAGCCGGCGATCGGCAAGCCGCAGCGACTGGCCGGCCGCAATATCGTGATCGCGGCCGGCTCGCGTCCCTACCATCCGCCGGAAGTCGACTTCAGCCACGAGCACATCCGCGACAGCGACTCGATCCTGCGCTACGCGGAGCATCCGTTCGCCGTGACCATCTATGGCGCCGGCGTGATCGGCTGCGAGTACGCCTCCATCTTCATCAATCTCGGCGCCAAGGTGACGCTGGTCAACACCCACGACCGGCTGCTGTCCTTCCTCGACGACGAGATCGCCGAGGCGCTGTCGTATCACCTGCGTGAGCAGGGCTGCGTCATTCGCCACAACGAGCAGTTCAAGACGCTGGAGGCGCGCGAGCGCGATGTGGTGCTGCACCTGGAATCGGGCCGCAAGATCAAATCCGACCTGCTGCTGTGGGCCAACGGCCGCACCGGCAACTCGCAGCAGCTGCAGCTCGACCGGGTCGGTCTGAGCAGCAACTCCCGCGGCCAGATCGCGGTGAACGGCCATTACCAGACGGCAGTGCCGCACATCTACGCGGTCGGCGACATTGCCGGTCCGCCGGCGCTGGCCAGCGCTGCGTACGTGCAGGGGTCGCACGCCGTGCAGCACATGCTGAATCCGGACATCGAAGTCCACCGCCTCGACATGGTGCCCAGCGGCATCTACACCATTCCGGAGATCTCCTCGATCGGCCGCACCGAGCGTGAGCTGCAGGAAGCCAAGGTGCCGTACGAAGTGGGGCACTGCCAGTTCAAGAACCTGGCGCGCGCCCAGATGACCGACGAGCGCGTCGGCATGCTCAAGATCATTTTCCATGCCGAGACGATGGCGGTGCTCGGCGTGCACTGCTTCGGCGACGGCGCCTCGGAGATCGTGCACATCGGCCAGACCGTGATGGCGAGCCGCGATCTGAACGACGTCCGTTACTTCACCAGCACCACCTTCAATTACCCGACCATGGCCGAGGCGTACCGGGTCGCGGCCTACAACGGGCTGAATCGTCTGACCTAGCGGCCGGCAACGAAGGAATTGGCGCCGCGGCGGGGTTTCCTGCATTGTCTGTCGTGGCAGCGACGGTTATTGTGCCAAACGCAGCTTATGTCCCGCGCCGCGGGACCTCCAACGAACAACCGAACACGGGAGACGAAGCGCAATGAGCGTTCTGAAAGAATTCCGCGAATTTGCCGTCAAGGGCAACGTGGTGGACATGGCCGTCGGTATCATCATCGGCGCGGCCTTCGGCAAGATCGTCAGCTCCCTGGTGAGCGACGTGGTGACCCCGCCGCTGGGCTACCTGATCGGCGGTGTCGACTTCACCAAGCTCGCCTACACCATGCCGGGGCTGCGGGAAGGGCAGGAGGCGGTCACCATCAATTACGGTGTGTTCCTGCAGACTTTGTTCGATTTCATCATCGTGGCGTTCGCCATCTTCCTGCTGGTCAAGCTGATCAACCGGCTCAAGCGCAAGGAAGAGGCCGCTCCCGCCGCCCCGGCCGCGCCGCCGCGCCAGGAAGTGCTGCTGGAAGAGATTCGCGACCTGCTGAAGAAGCAGTAACCCTTTCGACACATCCTCGCAGAGCGCCGGTCGGCCCGGCCGGCGCTCCGGCGTTCAGCGAGCTGACGCACACCACTGACTGTCATCGACCGGAGCGGATGGCAGCGAATGCCGCCCGCGTCAGATTCTCCGGTTCGCTCTGCGTGCAAGCCACATCGTCCTCGACGCGGATGCCGCCGTAAGGCTTGAAGCGTTCGACCTGTTTCCAGTTGATCTGCTGTGCGTGCGGACCCTGGCGTGCCTGCGCAAGCAGCGACTCGATGAAGTACAGGCCTGGCTCGATCGTGACGACGAAACCCGGCTCCAGCGTGCGCGTCAGCCGCAGGTACGGATGCCCTGTCGGCCGAGGCTTCTGCTTGCCTTCGAGGTTGATGGTGAGGCCGGCCACATCATGGACCTGCAATCCGAGCAGGTGGCCGACGCCATGCGGAAAGAAAACGCCGGACAGCCCCGCAGCCACTGCATCGTCCGCATTCATCGAGATCACATCGGCGGCGTGCAGCAACTCGGCGATGCGGCGGTGTGCGTCCAGATGGATACTGGCATAGTCGACACCCGGCCGGACCTGGGCGCACAGCGCCAGCTGCAGCCGGTCCATGCCGTCGATCAGTGCCTGAAATTCGCCGCCGTCGCTCGAGTACGTGCGCGTGATGTCGCTGGCATAGCCGGCGACTTCCGCGCCCGCATCGATCAGGAACGAGCGCAGCTGTTGCGGCGCCTGCCGATCCAGATGCTGGTAGTGCAGTACCGCAGCGTGAGTGTTCAGCGCCACGATGTCAGGGTAGGGCAGCTCGTTATCCGTGTGGCCGGTGCCGCGCAGGAACGCCAAGTGGATTTCATATTCTGAAGCACCGGAACGGAACGCCGCTTCAGCTGCCTCGTGTCCACGCGCGCCGCGCACTGAGGCGAGTCTCATGCATTCCAGCTCGTACTCGGTCTTGATGGCGCGGTGATAGTGGAGGTGATCGAGCAGTTGTTTGGGATTGCCCTCGGCAAACCCCCAGTCCGCGTATTCCGTCTGCCATTCGCCGATCAGGGCGCAATTGCTGAGCTGGCTGACATACGCCTTGGCTTCCGCGGCGTCGCGAATCACCTCGATGGAGAAATGTGACGTCCAGTAGCCGTCCGGCAGCGCCGGCGGCTGGTGCCAGTAGTCGTCCGGCTGCAGGAAGATCAATCGCAGCGGCTGGCCGGGCTGGTAAAGGATCCAGCCGTCGGGTGCAGCGGTGAGTGGCACCCAGGCCTTGAAGTGTGGATTGACCTTGAACGGGTAGGGCTGGTCGTCCAGGAACTGCATCCAGCTGCGGCCGGAATGGATGGCGACCGAATCGAACCCGGTGGCCCGCAGCGCCTGGTCGGTGCGCGTGCGCAAGGTCTTCAGGTGGGCCGGATAGAGCGAATCGAGTGTTGGCATGGGAAGCTCTCTCGAACAGGGCTGCGCCGCTGAAGCCCGAGCTTGCAGCCGGCAGCCATGAACCCTCGACAGATTACACCCTGCTGTTGACTTCTTCATGCTTCCCGTCCGGCACGAGTGCGATGTCGTCACGTGTCGCTGCGATTCATCGACGCTTTCGAGCGTCGTGTGCAATAGCGAGTCGCTGTCGAGTTCGAGTCGATCCTGTTTCACGATGCAGCCTCGAAGCCGCTGCGCATCGCTAGATTGTCAACGTTTCGTCAATGCAACGCGTCGTGCACTGCGACTTCCGAATTGTACGATCGCATTTCGCCCTGTAATTACCGATGTTTGCGCGCTGTCTTCAGACGGCGACGCTGTCGAAGCGTTTCAAACACTGCAGAAACGCTCTAGAATTCGCGCCGCAATCATTGAGAGAGCGATCTCCCATTTGCTGATTGGCTCGACTCACACTCACATCAATTCCATATAAGGGTGTTTGACATGAACACGAAACTGATTCTCGCCGCTCTCGCGCTGTCGCTGTCTCTGGCCGCTTGCGCGAAGAAGGAAGCAGCCACCGATGCCATGCAGGATGCCGCTGCTACGGCTGGCGAAGCTGCACAGGCTGCCGGTGAAGCTGCGAGCGATGCTGCTGAAGCCGCTGGTGATGCGGTCGACGCCGCTGGCGACGCCGCTGCGGATGCTGCTGCTGATGCTGCCGACGCTGCTGGCGAGGCCGCTGCCGCCGCCGGCGATGCTGCTGCCGATGCCGCTGCTGCCGCTAAGGACGCTGCTGATCCCCAGCAGTAATCGATGATGGTGCCGGGCGGCGCCCCGCCGCCCGGTGTCATTTGCTATAAAGGCGGCACTGCACAGCCGGAGTCCGAAGTGCCAGTCAGCATCCGCGACGCCCAGCATTCCCCCGCCGACCGGGCGTGGATCCAGAATCAGTACGCCGAGTACCTGGAAGACCTCTCGCGACTGAGCATGAATACCGGCGTCTTTCCTGCCGCCGGAGAATACGGCGAGCGCGAGCAGGAACTGATGGCGCGCTGGTTCGCCGACGACAGTTCCCATCCCCTGATTCTGCTGAAGAACGAGCGACCGGTGGGCTTCGCCCTGGTCAGCCGTCCGCCGCGCAATCTGCGCGAGAGCATCGATTTCCGCATGGCCGAGTTCTTCGTGGCCGCCAAGGCACGGCGCCTGGGTGTCGGTCGCGACGCGGCGCTGCTGATCTTCAGCCGCTTTGCCGGCGCCTGGGAGATCACCGAGTTCCAGTACAACCGGCCCGCCGTCGAGTTCTGGCGCGCGGTGGTGAGCAAGTACACCGGCGGCCGCTTCAGGGAATCGGTCGCGCACGGCGAGGTGCGCCAGGTGTTCAGCTCGAAGAATCTGCCGGGCCGACGCTGAGCCGGGCAAACCGGTAGCGAACGCCGCCGTATTCTGCGGGCGCGGCGTAATCGTCGAAACCCTCGATCGAATGTCGAACGGCGTGCCGGAAGCACGGGCCGTCGTACACGAAGGTATGGAATTCTCCGTTCTCGCCGCAGGCGTCCACGCCTGAAGGCAGATCGGCGATGAATTGCGCATCGTACGGGCGGCCGCAGAATTCATCGCCCAGGTATCTCGAGTCGGTGCAGACGACGACGGCACGAAAGCCTGCTGCCAGCACTTCATCCGCCAACGCGCGACGATCCTGAAGCCACAGCGGCAGCACCGCCTCGATACCCGCTGCGGCGCATACGCGCTCTTCCCAATCCCGATGCGCTTGCAGATCGATGTCGCCGAACACGGCCTGCTCATGCCCGCTGGCACGCAGTTGTCGCAAGGTTTCGATGAACACGGGCTCGTAGGTCTTCCAGCTGGCGTTGCGCACGACCAGGTCGAGGCCCAGCGCCTGTGCCTGGCGCTGAATCAGCGACAAAGGAATCGCGTGCGAGCGGCTGCGCTCGCCGGATTCTTCGAACATCACCAGCAGCGTGCGTACCTCGATCCCGAGCTTGCGCGCACGCCACAAGGCGAGGCACGAGTCCTTGCCGCCGCTGAAAGAGCAGAGCGCCGTCATGCTCAGGCGCGCTTGCGCCGGCCGGCCTGGCTGGCGCGTTCGAGAATCGGGGCCAGGAACTGGCCGGTGTACGACTTCGGGTTGCGCGCAATCTCCTCCGGCGTGCCGACCCCGACCAGGGTGCCGCCGCCCGAGCCGCCGTCGGGCCCGAGGTCGATGATCCAGTCCGCCGTCTTGATCACGTCCAGGTTGTGCTCGATGACCACGATGGTATTGCCTTCGTTGCGCAGTCGCTGCAGCACCGCCAGCAACTGCTCGATGTCGTAGAAATGCAGGCCGGTGGTCGGCTCGTCGAGGATGTACAGCGTGCGGCCGGTGGAGCGCTTGGACAGCTCCTTCGCCAGCTTCACGCGCTGTGCCTCGCCGCCCGAGAGGGTCGTGGCGTTCTGGCCGAGGCGGACATAGGAGAGTCCGACGTCGATCAGCGTCTGCAGCTTCGGTGCGATCACCGGCGCATGGCGGAAGAATTCCATGGCGTCCTCGACCGTCATCTCCAGCACTTCGCTGATGCTCTTGCCCTTGTAGCGGATCTCCAGCGTCTCGCGGTTGTAGCGCTTGCCCTTGCACACGTCGCAGGGCACGTACACGTCCGGCAGGAAGTGCATCTCCACCTTGATCACGCCGTCGCCCTGGCAGGCCTCGCAGCGGCCGCCCTTGACGTTGAAGCTGAAGCGTCCCGGCTCGTAACCACGTGTGCGGGCTTCGGGCACGGCAGCGAAGATTTCACGGATCGGCGTGAACAGGCCGGTGTAGGTGGCCGGATTCGAACGCGGCGTGCGGCCGATCGGGCTTTGGTCGATGTCGATCACGCGATCGATGTTCTCCAGGCCCTCCACGCCGTCGTTGGGCGCCGGATCGGTCGAGGCATCGTTCAGGGTGCGCGCCACGAACTGGTACAGCGTGTCGTTGATGAGCGTGGATTTGCCCGAGCCGGAAACGCCGGTGACGCAGGTCATCACGCCGAGCGGAATGTCCACCGTCACGTTGCGCAGGTTGTTGCCGCGGGCGTTCACGATGCGCAGGAAACGATCGTCCTGCCGCGGCGTGCGCATCGGCGGAATGGCGATCTGCCGCGCGCCTGACAGGTACTGTCCGGTGATGGACTTGGGATTTGCCGCCACTTCCTCCGGCGTGCCTTTCGCAATCACTTCGCCGCCGTGCACGCCGGCGCCCGGACCCAAGTCGACCACGAAATCGGCGTGCCGGATGGCGTCCTCGTCGTGTTCGACCACGATCACGGTATTGCCCAGGTCGCGCAGCCGGTTCAGGGTGAACAGCAGCCGCTCATTGTCTTTCTGGTGCAGGCCGATGGAGGGTTCGTCCAGGATGTACATGACGCCGACCAGGCCGGAGCCGATCTGGCTGGCGAGCCGGATGCGCTGCGCCTCGCCGCCCGACAAGGTCTCGGCGCTGCGATCCAGGGTCAGGTAGTCCAGGCCCACATCGCACAGGAAGCGCAGCCGGTCGCCCACTTCCTTGACGATCTTGGCCGCCACCTCGCCGCGCCAGCCGTCCAGCTTCAGATCCAGGCTGAAGCGCATCGAATCGCCCACCGACAGGCGGCTGAGCTGCGGCAGGCTGCGGCCGGCGACGAAGACATTGCGGGCGGCGCGGTTCAGGCGGGTGCCTTCGCAATCGGGGCAGGGCTGGTTGCTCAGATATTTCGCCAGTTCCTCGCGCACCGCCATCGATTCGGTCTCGCGATAGCGGCGCTCCAGGTTGGGGATGACGCCTTCCCACTTGTGCGAGCGGCGCGTCACGCCGCCCTTGGCGTCGACATAACGGAAGTCGATTTTTTCATCGCCGCTGCCGTACAGCACCACCTTCTGATGTTTGGCCGACAGCTCTTCCCACGGCGTTTCGATATCGAACTTGTACTGCTTTGCCAGCGACTGGATCAGGGCGAAATAGTAGGCGTTGCGCCGGTCCCAGCCGCGGATCGCACCACCGGCCAGTGACAGGTGCGAGTGATGGACCACGCGCGCCGGATCGAAGAACTGCTGCACGCCCAGGCCCGAGCAGGTGGTGCAGGCGCCGGCCGGATTGTTGAAGGAGAACAGCCGTGGCTCGAGCTCCGCGATGCTGTAGCCGCAGATCTTGCAGGCGAAGCGGTCGGAGAAGATCAGCTCCTCGCGCGTCGGCTCGTCCATGAAGGTGATGCGCGCCGTGCCGTCGGACAAGCGCAGGGCGGTTTCGAACGACTCGGCCAGGCGCTGGCCGACGTCGGCGCGTACCTTGAACCGGTCCACCACGACTTCGATGGTGTGCTTGCGTTTGGCATCGAGCTTAGGTGCCTGCTCCAGCTCGACCACCTTGCCGTCGATGCGCGCGCGCACGAAGCCCTGGCCTCGCAGTTCTTCGATCACCTGGGCATGCTCGCCCTTGCGGTCGTCGATCATGGGCGCGAGCAGCATTGCCGGCGTGCCTTCCGGCAGCCGCAACACCTGGTCGACCATCTGGCTGACCGTCTGTGCCGCCAGGTCCACGCCGTGATCCGGGCAGCGCGGCACGCCCACGCGGGCAAACAGCAAGCGCAGGTGATCGTAGATCTCGGTGACCGTGCCAACCGTGGAGCGCGGGTTGTGCGAGGTGGACTTCTGCTCGATGGCGATCGCCGGCGACAGGCCGTCGATGGAATCCACGTCCGGCTTTTCCATCATGGACAGGAACTGCCGGGCATAGGCCGAAAGGGACTCGACGTAGCGCCGCTGGCCCTCGGCGTAGATGGTGTCGAACGCCAGTGAGGACTTTCCCGACCCCGACAGGCCGGTCAGGACGATCAACTGGTCGCGCGGCAGCTCCAGATCGATGTTGCGCAGGTTGTGGGTGCGCGCGCCGCGGATGAGGATGGAGGCTAGGGGCATGGTTCAGGCCGGATCAGCCGAGGACCGATCACTATAAAGGGGCCAGTAAGGTGGGGGCAAAGGACTGGAACGGAAGGCCAGCCCGGCGGGCGGGCGATTATTGGCTGCCTGCGGCATGAAATGAGCTCACCCGGAGCGCCGGGCGCGTCTAAAATGCGCTCCTTGATCCTCAAGTTCTCGACTGGAAGGGCAGAAATCCATGGCGCGCGGTATCAACAAAGTCATCCTGGTGGGCAACCTGGGCAAGGACCCGGAAACCCGCTACATGCCCAGCGGCAAGGCGGTCACCAACTTCAGCATCGCCACCTCAGAATCCTGGACGGACCGGCAATCCGGCGACAAGCAGGAGCGCACCGAGTGGCACAACGTCGTGCTGTTCGACAAGCTCGGCGAAATCGCAGCGGAATATCTGCGCAAGGGCTCTCAGGTCTACATCGAGGGCAGCCTGCGCACCCGCAAGTGGCAGGACAAGGAAGGCAAGGATCGCTACACCACCGAAATCGTCGGCCGCGACATGCAGATGCTCGGTGGCCGTGGCGGCGCGGGTGGTGGTGCTGCTGCTGGTGCTGGCGGCAGCGAGATGCGCCAGTCGCGCCAGGCGCCTGCTGAAGAGCGCGGTGCGCCGCCGAGCGATGACGGCGGTTTCGACGACGACATTCCGTTCTGATCCGCGCTCGTTTTCACTTGAGTCGACTCGAACCCCGCGGTGTCATACAGCGCGGGGTTTTCTATTGTCCTGCGGACAATCGCCGGCCACACCGGGCCGACGGCTTTCGTGACCGCCGCATAACTTGCATAAGCTATTGAATATAGTTGATTAATTTTATCCGGGCAGTTGGCCGGGGCGGGCCGTTGGAACCCTCGACCTCATCTTGAGTATCCTTGCTGCCCCCGTTTCACGCCCCGGTCCATGCCTTTTCTCCATATCCGCACCCACGGCTGCCAGATGAACGAGTACGACTCCACCAAGATGGTGGACGTGCTGCGCGACAGTGGCGGCTACCAGTTGACCGACGATCCGGCGCAGGCCGACGTCATCCTGCTGAACACCTGCTCGATCCGCGAGAAGGCGCAGGAGAAGGTGTTCTCGCAACTCGGCCACTGGCGTCTGCTCAAGCAGGCCAAGCCCGAGTTGATCATCGGCGTGGGTGGCTGCGTCGCCAGCCAGGAAGGCGAGGGCATCACCAGCCGTGCGCCGTTCGTCGATCTGGTGTTCGGTCCGCAGACGCTGCACCGGCTGCCGGACATGATCCAGCAGCTGCAGGCCACCGGGCGCTCCGTGGTCGACATCAGCTTTCCGGAAATCGAGAAGTTCGATCATCTGCCGCAGCCGCGCGCCGAAGGCGCGACCGCGTTCGTCTCGATCATGGAAGGCTGCAGCAAGTACTGCTCGTTCTGCGTCGTGCCTTACACGCGCGGTGAGGAAGTCAGCCGGCCGTTCGAGTCCGTCATGGACGAGATTCGCGAGCTGGCGGCGCAGGGCGTGCGCGAAGTGAATCTGCTGGGTCAGAACGTCAACGGTTATCGCGGCCCGATGGACGACGGCACGTTGTGCGATCTGGCCACGCTCATCTATTGCGTGGCCGAGATCGAGGGCATCGAGCGCATCCGCTTCACCACGTCGCATCCGCTGGAATTCAACGACGCGCTGATCGAGGCCTATCGCGACGTGCCGAAGCTGGCGAACTATCTGCACCTGCCGGTGCAGTCCGGCTCGGACCGCATTCTCGCGGCGATGAAACGCGGCTACACCTCGCTCGAGTTCAAGCAGAAGATCCGCCGGCTGCGCGCCGTGCGTCCGGACATCAGCGTGTCCTCCGATTTCATCGTCGGTTTCCCGGGCGAGACCGAGCGTGACTTCGAAGCAACCATGAACCTGATCGCCGACGTGAATTTCGATCAATCCTTCAGCTTCATCTACAGCCGCCGCCCCGGCACGCCTGCCGCTTCACTGCCCGACGACGTGACGCACGAGCAGAAGCAGCAGCGGCTGGAAATCCTGCAAGCGCGCTTGAACAGCCAGGCCAAGGCGATCAGCGATGCCATGGTTGGTACGGTGCAGCGCGTGCTGGTGGAGCGGCCTTCGAAGCGCGAAGGCGGGCAGCTCGCCGGGCGTACCGAGAACATGCGCTGGGTGAACTTTGAGGGGCCTGAGGCGTTGATAGGGCAGTTCGCCGACGTGCTGGTGACCGAAGCCTTGCGCAATTCTCTGCGGGGTCGATGGACGGGTGCCGGAGTCACGGCCGGTGATCGCACGCCCGCAGTCGACCTGAAATCCGCATGAGCGTGCCCATCGCGACACGCGATCTCGCGTTCGAGCCCGTGGACAACGCCCGGCTCGCAAATTTCGTCGGCCCTCTGGATGAGAATCTGCGCCATGTCGAGCAGCGTTTCGGCGTGGAAGTGCGGCGGCGCGGCGGCTGGGTGGAAGTCTCCGGTCCGCCAGAAGCGGCCGATGCGGCGCAGCGCGTGCTGCATCACATGTTCGAGCTCTCCGCCAGCGAATCGCTGACGCCGGATCGTGTACACCTGGCGTTGCAGGAAGCGACGATGGATGCGGCGGCAAGCACGCCCACGGTGATCCGTCCCGAGCAAGACACGCCGATTCACACGCAGCGCGGCGGCATTCGCGGCCGTGGCCCGAATCAGAAGCAATACCTGCACAACATCCACACCTGCGATCTGACCTTCGGCATCGGTCCGGCGGGCACCGGCAAGACTTTCCTTGCAGTCGCCTGCGCGGTCGAAGCGCTCCAGTCGGATCGCGTGCGGCGCATCGTGCTGGTGCGGCCGGCGGTGGAAGCGGGTGAGCGCCTGGGCTTCCTGCCGGGCGATCTGGCGCAGAAAGTCGATCCGTACCTGCGGCCGATGTATGACGCGCTGTACGAAATGATGGGCTTCGATCGCGTGGCGCGCGCCATCGAGCGACAGGTGATCGAGATCGCGCCACTGGCTTTCATGCGCGGCCGTTCGCTCAACGATTCCTTCATCATCCTCGACGAGGCCCAGAACACCTCGGTGGAGCAGATGAAGATGTTCCTGACCCGGCTGGGTTTCGGCTCCAAGGCCGTGGTCACCGGCGACATCACCCAGACCGATCTGCCCAAGCAGCAGACCTCGGGCCTGAAGAATGCGATGAAGGTGCTGCCGGGGGTCGACGGCGTGGCCTTCAGCTACTTCACCTCCAAGGACGTGGTGCGCCATCCGCTGGTCCAGCGCATCGTCGAAGCGTACGAACGCAAGCCGCCGGCAGCGACGGGCGAGTCCGCCGAACAGTAAAGATGCAGCGACTCGCCTTCAGCCCGGAAATTACAGTTCAGTTCGCGACACGCCGCGCCGGTGTGCCGCATCCGCGGGCCCTGCGTGAATGGGCAATCGCAGCGATGCGACACAAGCCCGCTCCTTCGACGGTACGTGCCGCGCGTGATGCGGGTCTCTCCATTCGCGTAGTCGGCTCCGCCGAAAGCCGGCGTTTGAACCGCACCTGGCGTGGCAAGGACAAGCCCACCAACGTGCTGTCCTTTCCGGCGCCGGCCACGCAGTCGCCGTTGCTGGGCGACCTGGCCATCTGTGCTCCGGTCGTCGCCCGCGAGGCGCGCGAGCAGGGCAAATCGACGCAGGCGCACTGGGCGCACATGGTGGTGCACGGCGTGCTGCATCTTTTAGGGTACGATCACGAGCTGGATCGCGACGCGGCCATCATGGAAGCGCGCGAGACGGCGTTACTGGCGAATTTCGGGTACGCAAATCCTTATGCCTGAGGAACAGGGTGCGACAGGCCGCTGGCTGAAACGGATCACCGACTCTTTCAGTGGCGAACCGCGCGACCGGGAGGATCTCAACGAGGTTCTCGTCAGTGCCAAGACGCGCGGCATCATCGATCCGGATGCTTTCGAGATGCTCGAAGGCGTGCTGGAGGTCATCGAAATGCAGGTGCGCGACATCATGGTGCCGCGCTCGCAGATGGTGATCGTCAACCGCGACGACGCCCCGGAGGAGATCCTGCCGGCGGTGATCGAGGCCGGCCATTCGCGCTACCCGGTGATCGGCGAGGACCGCGACCAGGTGGTCGGCATCCTGCTGGCCAAGGACCTGCTGCGCTACTTCATGAACGGCGCCAGGGAAGCCTTCGACATCAAGGAGTGCCTGCGCCCGGCAGCCTTCATCCCGGAAAGCAAGCGCCTGAGCGAGTTGCTCAAGGAGTTCCGCGCCAGCCATCATCACATGGCCATCGTGGTGGACGAGTACGGCGGCGTGTCGGGACTGGTGACCATCGAGGACGTGCTGGAGCAGATCGTCGGCGACATCGGCGATGAGTATGACGTCGACGACGACCTGGACATCCGCCGCGAAGCCGAGCGCCAGTTCAGCGTCAAGGGCCAGACCCGCATCGACGACTTCAACAGCTTTTTCAACACCACGTTCAGCGACGAGGAGTTCGACACCATCGGTGGGCTCATCATCAATTTCCTGAGTCGCCTGCCGCGTCGTGGCGAAACCTTCGAGCTCGGCGGCCTGGAGTTCCGGGTGCTGCGCGCGGATCGTCGTCGTCTCGACACGTTGCGTGTCATCACTCCGCAGGACATCGTGCCTGGCGAAGAATAGGGAGCTGGGGTTGGCCGCGAACAAGAACGAGAAAGAGCGGGGCCGGTCACTTCTTCTCGGTGCCGAATGAGGCGCTTCTTCGAAACACGCTACGCGCGGTGGCTGGCGTTGCCGATGGGTGCGGTGCTGTCGCTGGCGTTCGCACCGTTCGAGTGGTGGCCACTGGCGATCCTGTGCCTGGCGTATCTGTTTGCCGCCTGGCAATACGCCCCGCCGCGGCTGGCGGCGAAGTTCGGCTTCCTGTTCACCGCCGGCATTTTCCTCGCCGGCACTTACTGGCTGTACAACACCATCCATGAGATTGGCCACGCGCCGGCCTGGATCGCCATTTTTCTGATGTTCGGCATGGTCGCCATCATCGGTGGCTACTGCGGGTTGCTCGGTTATGCGATCGGCCGCTGGCTCAAGCCGTATTCCTCGGCGCCGGACCAGGATGGCAATCGCGTCTCGCTTCTTTTCCTGCTGCTGGTTCTTCCCGCCGCGTGGACGCTGCTCGAATGGTTCCGCGGCTGGTTCCTCAGCGGCTTTCCCTGGTTTGCGCTCGGCTATTCGCAAACCGATACGCCGCTGGCGGGCTTTGCGCCGATCGGCGGCGTGTACACGATCAGCCTGCTGGTGGCGATTTCAGCGGGCGCTGTCGTGGCGCTGCTCGGTGGATCGTCGCGCCAGCGGCTCATTGCGGCGATTGCGATTGTCGCGATCTGGGGCAGCGGCGCCGTTCTATGGAAGCATGAATGGACCCGGCCGGTGAACGGACCGCTGACGGTCGCGGTGGTGCAGGGCGCGGTGCCACAGGACGTGAAATGGAGCGAGGAGTACCGCGATTCGACCCTGAAGCTGTATCGCGACCTGACCTTGCCGCACCTGGGCCGCGACATCATTCTCTGGCCCGAAGCGGCGCTGCCGGACATGCCGGAACAGCTGCGCGACTATCTTTCTTTCATGTGGTCTGCGGCGCGCGCCAAGAACTCGACCTTGATCACGGGCCTGCTTCACTACGGCGAAAACGAAAGCGATGTTCGCAACGGCCTGTTGTCGCTGGACAAGGAGCTGCAGTGGTACGACAAGCGCCGCCTGGTGCCCTTCGGCGAGTTTTTCCCGGTGCCTGGGTTCGTTCGCGAATGGATGCGGCTACAGAGCCTGCCGTACTCGGACATCACACCAGGCGCGCGTCATCAATCCGCGCTGCACGCAGCCGGCCAGAGAATCGGCGCGACGATTTGCTACGAGGATGCCTACGGCTCCGAGCAACTGAGCGTGCTGAAGGAAGCGACGCTCCTGGTGAACGTAACCAATGATGCGTGGTTCGGCGATACGACCGCGGCGCCACAACACTTGCAGATCAGCCGCATGCGGGTCATGGAAGCCGAGCGTCCGCTGCTGCGCGCAGCCAACGATGGCATCTCGGCCATCATCGATGCCAGCGGCAAGGTCGAGAAAACGTTGCCGCGTTTCAAGCCGGGTGTTTTGACTGGAGCGGTGCAGCCACGCACCGGGCTCACTCCCTACGCGCACGTGGGCAATTGGCCACTGGTATCGTT
>DATMEZ010000046.1:0-47554 GCA_035556415.1 Povalibacter sp. | reverse complement strand
GGCGACTACCAGGTGCGCGCCAGCCAGCCCGGGTATTCGCCGGCGCAGCTCAAGATCAAGGTCACCGACGCACCGAATCAGCAGTTCGCGCTGACGCTGGCGAAATTGCCGGGCCGGCTGCGCATCGACGTGCCGGTGGCCTCGCAGGTGACGATCGATGGCAAGGCGCTGGGCGCAGCGCCCGGCGAGTTCGAGCTCAGCCCCGGCTCGCATACGGTGGCCGTCAACGCGCCGCGCTACCAACCATTCAGTGACAAGGTGGAGATCGAGGGCCTGGGCAAGACCCAGGCGCTGGCGCCCAAGCTGGTGCCGGCATGGGCCAACGTCTCGATCACCTCCGAGCCTTCCGGCGCACAGGTGTCGATCGGCGGCGAGGTGCGCGGCAATACGCCGCTGACCACCGAGGTGCTGGCCGGCAGCCATCCGGTCGAGCTCACGCTGGCCGGTTTCAAGCCCTGGACCAGCGACGTGCAGGTGAAAGCCAACGAGCCGCTGACGCTCGGGCCGGTGCGGCTCGGCTTGCCGGACGGCCGGCTGGTGCTGCGCTCCGAACCTTCGGGCGCGAGCGTGACGATCACTGGCGTGTACCGCGGCCAGACGCCGCTCGATATCGAGCTGCGCCCGGACATCGCCCAGTCCATTGTGCTCACCAAGGCAGGCTACGAGTCCGCAACGCGCCAGGTGAATCTCAAATCGGGCGAACGCCAGAGCCTGACGGTGCCACTGACCGGGGTGTACGGCGAGATTTCCATTCGCGCGCAGCCGGCCGATGCGCAGATCTACATCGACGGCAAGGCCAGTGGCGCCGCCAACCAGACGTTGCGCCTGGTCGCGACCACGCACGAGATCGCAGTGCGCAAGGCGGGCTACGTCGATTTCAAGGCCAGCGTGACGCCCCGGCCTGGTCTGCCGCAGGTCATTGAAGCGAAACTGCTGACAGCGGAACAGACGCGGCTGGCCAAGACACCCGCGCAGGTGACTACCAAGGCGTCGCAGCAATTGAAGCTCATGCCGCTCGGCCGCTTCGTCATGGGCAGCCCGCGCCGCGAGCCCGGCCGTCGCGCCAACGAAGCGCAGCGCGAGGTCGAGTTCAAGCGCCCCTTCTACATGGGCCTCAAGGAAGTGACCAACGCCGAATTCCGCCGTTTCAGGCCCGAGCATCATTCCGGCATCGTGCCGCCGAACACGCTGGACCTGGACAACCAGCCGGTGGTGAGCATCAACTGGGAGCAGGCGGCGGCGTACTGCAACTGGCTGTCGGAACAGGAAGGGCTGCAGCCGGCGTACAAGAAGGACGGCGACTCGCTGGTGCCAGTGAGCCCGATGACCAACGGTTACCGCCTGCCCACCGATGCCGAATGGGAATGGGTGGCGCGTTACCAGGGCAAGGGCAGCTTCCGCCGCTATCCCTGGGGGGATGCGCTGCCGGTCGCCGCCGCTTCCGGAAACTACGCAGATCACACCGGCCGTATTGTGTTGCAGGATGTCATTCCGGACTATGACGACGGTTACGCAGTCACGGCGCCGGTCGGTAAATTCCCGCCGAACCCGCTCGGCCTGTATGACATCGGCGGCAACGTCGCCGAATGGACGCACGACTACTACACTGTGACGGTCGACTCGGCCCAGGTTGCGGTCGATCCGCTGGGTCCCGCGCAAGGCAAGCATCACGTGATCCGCGGTTCGAGCTGGAGACAGTCCAGCGTGACCGATCTGCGCCTGTCGGCGCGCGACTTCGGCGATGTGCCGCGCAATGACGTGGGTTTCCGCATCGCCCGCTACGTGGAGTGAACAGTCATGAGACCGCTACCTTTTTTGATCTCACTCGCCGTTGCGGCGCTGGCCGGCCCGGCCTTCGCTGCCGAGCCCGCGGCGCCGGCCGAACAGCCTGCGGCGCAGGATCAGGCGAAGGATCCGGCCAAGCAATCGCAGCCGGCCGCGGACAAAGCTGCAACGCCAGCTGACGCCAAGGCAGACGCGGACAGCTCCAAGCCGGTCAAGAGCACGCCGCAGCGCTTCGTGCCGTCGGAGCAGGTGCGCGCCGATTTCGACGTATCCTTCCCGATCGACACCTGACGAGTTGCCGCCATGGTTACCGAAGTCGCCTCGCCGCCCCGTCAGCCGCGCCGCTTTCAATATCCGAGCGAGTTCACCTGGACGCTGTTCGCCCTGATCTTCACGATCCTGAGCGTGCACGCCTCGTACGTCGCCTGGATCCGGCCGCAGGGCGAGGCCATCACCGCGGCCGAGATGCAGCACATGAAGGCGGACAAGACCTACGTGCCGCAGCGCTCCTTCTTCCTGGTCATCAAGGATTTCGAGCAGGAGGCCGAGATCATCCACTTCGTCTGGGCCATGCTCATCATCGGCTACAAGGCGGTGCTGGTGCGTCGCGAGCGCAAGCTGCTGGAGCGCGAGCTGATCCGTGTTCCGGACGGTATCAAGGTGCTGCCCGAGGACGCCAAGGACTACGCACGCCAGCTCGAAGCGCTGCCGCCGGAGGACAAGCCAATGCTGGTGGTGCGCGCCTTGCAGCGCACGCTGGATCGATTTGCCGCGACCCGCAGCATTCGCGATTCGGCCGAGACCTCGCGCGCAGTCTGCGACTCGGAGGCCGACCGGCTGGATTCGGGCCTGGCGATGATCCGCTACATCGCCTGGGCGATCCCGGCCATCGGCTTCATCGGCACGGTGCGCCACATCGGCGATGCGCTGCTGCAGGCCAATTCGGCGGTGAGCGGCGACATCACCAACGTCACCTCCAGTCTCGGTATCGCCTTCAATGCCACGTTCGTGGCGCTGTCGCTGACCATCATCCTGATGTTCTTCATGCACCAGCTGCAGCAGTACCAGGAGCAGTTCGTGCACGACACCGATCACTGGATCGACCAGCGGCTGGTCCGTCACATGCAGGTGAGGTGAACGCGTCTTGCTCTGCCTGGAGCTCATCGACGCCGGTCTGGTCCTCGCACGCGAGCGCGGGCAGGGGGCCAATATCGAGCAGGAAGTGCCGGGCGTCGCAGTGCTGGAAGAAACAGCGACGCTGACCGGTCACGAAGCCGCGCCGCGCATTCGGCTGAAGCCGCTGCTGTCGCAGACGAATTTCTGGAGAACGCTGAGCACCGAACCGCTGTCGCGGCCTTCGCGGCTGATCCACACCGCCGCGGATCTGGCATTCGCACAGATCGATACGCTGCTGGCGCCTTACAAGTCAGAGGCAGAGAGCGTGCTGCTCGCGATTCCCGCGGGCTACAGCCGTGAGCAGCTGGGGCTGCTGCTCGGCGTCATCAACGAGACCGGTGTGCCTGTCGCCGGGGTTGTCGACGCAGCGCTCGCCGCGTGCAGCCTGGAAGCGGCACCTGCGAGAGTGCTGCACCTGGATCTCGAACTGCACCAGGCGTTGCTCACCGTGCTCGACTACGTGGGCAGTGCCAAAGGCGGCAGCGACCGCAGCGGGCTCAAGCGCAGTCGTTACGAGATCGCGCCCCGGCGCGGCATGCTGGCGCTGCAACAGGCATGGATGCAGATGATCGCCGAGAGCTTCGTTCGCAATACCCGCTTCGATCCGCTGCACGACGCCGGCAGCGAGCAGCGCCTGCTGGATCAGCTGCCTGGCTGGCTGGCACAACTGGGCGAGAGCGAGCGACTGACGCTGGCGATGCAATTCGGCGAGCACAAGCTCGAAGTCGAATTGGAGCGTGCCCAATTCATCGCAGCAGCCGAGCCGCATTATGCGGAGCTGTTGAAGCTGGTGCAGGAAGCGCGTGTCGCCGGCTTGCCGATCGAGCTGCGCGTGTCGCAGCGAGTGGCAGCGATGCCGGGCCTGGTGGAGCGGTTGTCTTCGCTGCGCGATTGCACGCTGCGAATCCTGCCCCGAGGCGCAGCGGCATTGGGTGCATTGGCTCACCAGGCCGTAATCGTTCGATCTGCCGACTCGCTGGCGCTGGTGTATCAGCTGCCGGTGCCGCGCGCAGAGAACTCGTCGACCACTGACGCGGACAAGGATTCGACACCGCCGCAGCTGCGGCCTACGCATGTGCTGTTCCAAGGGCGGGCCTGGGCGATCTCGGAGCAGCCGCTGACCATCGGCTGGTCGCCCGTCGATGCGCGTTCGCTGATTTTGCCGAGCGCCGCGCCCGGTGTTTCGCGTGCGCATTGTGCCGTCGTGCGCCGCAACGGCTCGGTGGTCGTCGAGGATCGCAGCACTTACGGATCGTACGTAAACGAAGAACGGGTGGCCGGGCTTACGGTGCTCACCGTGGGCGATCGGCTGCGGCTGGGCTCGCCGGGCGTGACGCTGGAACTGATTCAACTGGTCAAAGACGATGGCGCGCCGCAAGACTGAAGTCTTCAGCATGTCGTTTCTCGACTGCATCACCTGCGCGTTCGGGTCGGTGGTGCTGGTCTACGTGCTGATCAACGCCAAGGGCGGATTACGTCACGCTACCGAGAGTCGTGCGCTGCAGTCGGAAGTCACGCAGCTCGAAGAACAGGTGCTGCAGGGCTACCAGAACCTGGTCGTGCTGCGGAACTCACTGATCGAGACCGATGCGGAGCGGGTGCGCACCGAGGGCCTGGGTGAGCGCGTGCTGGTGGAGACCGAGGAAACCAAGGAGCAGCTGGCGGACTCCGACAAGCAGACGCTGTCGCGCCGCGAGGCCATCGAGCGACTCAAGGCGGATCTGAAAGCGCTGGAAGAAGGTAATCGTCGCCTGGAAGGCGCAAGCCAACGCGCCGACACGACAGGTACACGCGTGCGCGGTTTCACCGGCGATGGCGATCGTCAGTATCTGACCGGTCTGCGCGTGGGCGGCCAGCGCATCCTGATCATGGTGGACGCATCGGCGAGCATGCTGGACGACACCATCGTCAACGTACTGCGCATGCGCAACATGTCCGAAGGGCGCAAGTTGCTGTCGGAGAAATGGCGGCGCGCGCAATCGACGGTCGAATGGCTGGCAGCGCAGCTGCCGGTGGAGAGCGACTTCCAGATCTACGCGTTCAACACGCAGGCTTGGCCAGTAATGGAAGGAACCACCGGACGCTGGCTCAAGGTGAACGACCCCGATGCGCTCAACAACGCGCTCACCACCTTGCGCAAGACGGTGCCCACGGGTGGCACCAGCCTGGAGAACGCCTTCATTGCGCTGAACGCCCTGAATCCGCGCCCGGACAACGTCATCCTGATCACCGATGGGCTGCCCACGCAGGGCACCAGTGCGCCGCTGCTCAAGAAGACCGTCGACGGCAGCGATCGCCTCAAGCTGTTCGAGCGCGCCATCGCCAAGTACCCGAAGACGGTGCCGCTCAACGTGATCCTGATGCCGATGGAAGGCGATCCGTCGGCGCCGAGCGCCTTCTGGCTGGCCTCGCGTCGCACCGGCGGATCGTTCATGAGCCCCTCGAAGGACTGGCCATGAGTGCCGGGGAGTAGCAGGTCATGGCGCGCCGGGTCAAACGCCGCGAAACCGAGATCTTCAGCATCTCCTTCCTGGACTGCATCACCTGCGGCCTGGGTTCGGTGGTGCTGCTGCTGGTGCTGAGCGATCTGCGCACGCCCGATTCGCAGCGCTCGCAGGAAGATCTGCAGGTGCAACTGGCCAAGCTGCAGGACGAGCTCATCGACATCAACGCCCAGAGCGAGGTGCTCAACGTCGATCTGACCAAGCGCCAGGAGCAGCTGTCGGTCGAGAAGGCCAAGGTGGCGCGGCTGCGCGGCGACCTGAGCGACATCCGGGGCAAGTACTCCGCTTCGAAGAAGGAAGCGGACGTGGCCAACGAGCTCGAAGGCCGGCTGGCTGCGGCGCAGCAGACGCTGACCGAAGAAATGAAACGCGTGCTCGGTAGGGGGTTCCACCGCAAGAAGGACGACGCTATCGGCGGCATCCCGGTGGACAGCGAGTACATCATCTTCGTGGTCGACACCTCCGGCAGCATGATCAACTACGGCTGGGCCATGCTGATCGACAAGATCCAGGAGACGCTCAACCTGTATCCCAAGGTGAAGGGTTTTCAGGTGATGGACGACGAGGGCGGCTATCTGTTCCCCGGCTACAAGGGCAAGTGGATTCCCGATACGCCGGCGCAGCGCAAGATCGTGGTCGACCGGGTGCGCAACTGGAATGCCTTCTCCAACTCCAGTCCCATCGAGGGCATCGTCGAAGCCATCCGCACCTATTACGCCAAGGACAAGAAGATCAGCATCTACGTGTTCGGTGATGAGTTCACCGGTCCGTCCATCGATGCGGTGATCAAAAGCGTCGACGTGCTCAACCGCGAAGACGCCACCGGCGAGCGCCGCGTGCGCATTCATGCCATCGGCTTCCCTGTGCGGCCGGACGCGCCGCAGTACACCAGCATCCGCTTCGCCACATTGATGCGGATCCTGTGCGCCAAGAACGGCGGCTCGTTCGTGGGCCTGCACGATCCGGAGCGGCGCGGTCCGCAGTTCCGCATCGGCGATGCCGAAGCGGCTCCGGCTGAGGCGCCGCCGGCACGCCCCGCGCTGCAATCCTCGAGTCCACCCGCTGCCGGCCATCCGCCGAGGTCCACTTGAAAACAATAATCAAGGACGCTCCGATCGACTCGTCATTGCCGCACCAGCGGGAGTCCATCCTGGTTCGGATGGATGCCCGCTGGCGCGGCAATGGCCAGGCGCGAGCAAATCGGATCCGCCTTGAAAAGCGAGCCCGGCCAGTGCTTCGTCATCGGATGGCACGATTCACGCTGGGCCTGGCCGCTGCCGGATTGCTGGTGGTCGCCGGGTGTGGTTCGGTGAAACTGGTGGCGACTTCCAATATCCCGACGCCGCTGGTGGTGAAGATTCCGGTCTCGGTGGCGCTGTTCATCCCGAAGGATTTCTCCGAGTTCGTGTACCAGGAAGAACGCTCGGGCACGGACTGGAACATCAGCCTGGGCAAGGCGCAGTCCGACGGACTGACGCTGCTGCTGACCTCGATGTTCGATCGCGTGGTGATGGTGGACGGCGTCAATGCCGGCACGCAGGCCGGCTCCGACATTCGCGCGATTCTCGAGCCCAGCGTCGAGGAATATGCGTTCGTCACGCCGCGCGATGCAGGCTCGCCGTTCTTTGCAGTCAGCATCAAGTATCGAGTGAACGTCTACACGCCCGACGGTCGCCTCGCCGACTCCTGGGGTTTCACCGGCTATGGCACTGCGCCGTCGCAGGGAATTTCCAGCAGTGCGCCGCTGACCGAGGCGACGGCGCTCGCACTGCGTGATGCGGGTGCGAAACTGGCCGTGGAGTTTCGTGACCAGGCCATCGTCCGCGGCCTGATCCCCGAGTCGGCGCCGCTCGTTCCGATGACCTCGCAGCCCATACCGGGCACCGCGACGCCTTCGTCGCAGGACTCCACGCCCGGTGCGCAACCTGCTCCAGCCAACGCCCCAGCCTCTGGCGGATCGGCGCCGACCGGGCAGCCGACCCCCGCCGAAGCTGGAGATCCTTCGACCGACCAGCCGGCATCGCCGACCGAGCAGTCGGTTCCACCCGCCGGCCAGGAGTCGTTGCCGCCGCCGCCGGAGAATGCGACAGGAGCGCCCGCTGAAGAGAAGGCGCAGGAGCCGGTGACTGCGCCGCCGCCCGTCAAGAAAGAGCCGGACCCGGTGCAGCCCGAGACGCTGGCTGGGGGCTAGTGCGTCATCGACTACTCGGTCTGCTTCGCCAGGTCCTTGCGCTGCTTGAACACCTGCCGGTAGCTCATGGCCGCCGTCTCGACCGGTTTGCCGTCGACGAATTTCGGCCGGTAGCGTGAGGATTCGATGGCTTCCACGGTCTGGGATTTCTGCCGATCGGTGGCGTCGGCGTCGGCGACGCGCGCGTCCTTCACCGAACCATCGGACATGACGGTGAACTCGACCCGCACGAAACGCTCGACCGCATCCTCCGGCGACAGGGTGAGATTGCGCACGGCCAGGCTGGGCGTCGGATAGTAGATCTGCACCGGAAAGCTCAACGCCGGGACGACGGCGGCCTGCTGCGGATCTTCCTGGCCGTTCAGAGCAGCGGCTTGCTCGTAATAGGGGAACGCCTTTGGCGACAGCTCCTTCATCAGGTACCAGTCGCCGGTTTGCAGCAGCGTCTCCTGCAGCGCGTGGGTCGAATGCTGCGGATCGCTCTGCAGTATGTTCAGGGCCCGCAACAATGCCCGCTCGCCCTCGACCGACAGGAACTGGGGATTGATCGGTTCATCGGGGTCGCCGCCGAAGTTGCTGGACATTCTCTCGCTGCGGGTCTGCACGCCGAGACGGGACAGCCGTACTTCGTCGGTATAGCTTTGCGCCAGCGAACGCAGCGGCGCCACGGCAGCCACGCTGTTGCGGCCCAGTTTCTTTTCGACGATGGTCAGTGCCGTGCGGTATTGATCCCGTGCTCGCTCCATCTGTCCGATCTGCGCGTACCAGTCGCCGACCAGGCAACGCACCGGCGACACGCGCGGATCGTGGGCGCCATAAGTGTGTTCGCCGACACGCAGCAGATAGAGCATGTGCCGCTGCGCTTCCTGCAGCTGGCCCAGCAGGGTCTGGCTGGTAGCCAGCTGACGCAGCAGTCCTTGTTGGGAAGGGTTGAACAGGCCGCCATTGCGTCGCGACAGCAGCAACGCACGATCCAGGTACGCAACGGCCGCGCCGTGCTTGCCTTCGGCCGCCAGCGTATAGCCGAGGCCGCGCAGGGGATCGAGCAGCCGCGAGCTGCTGGCGCTGACTCGTTCCTGGGTGAGCTGTAGAGCTTCGGAGAAAGCACTTTCCGCTGCGACGAAATTGCCCTTGCCCAGTTGCGCACTGCCCAGCAGCGAGAGCGCTTCGGCCAGCTGCAACGCACTCGCGGGAGTTGCGGGCCGCAGCGGGGCAACGAGCTGCTGTGCCGAAGCGATGGCGGCATCCCAATCCCGACGATCGAACTGTGCCCAGTATTCCTGCTGCGACGGCGGTGCCACCGGGGCCGGCTCGGCCCGCAGCGGCGTGGCTGCGAGAAGCGCTGCAGTCCACAGAAAAGCCAGAAGTCCCGGACGAAGCTGGATCCGAGCACACTGCAACATGACGATCGCCACCCGCGACAACGAGTCTCCCCGAAACGGCGAGGCTACAGGCTGCGCCGGCGGCGTGAAAGTCGGTGCTGCCGTCGACGCGCCGTACACGAGGATGTTGCCAGCAGTGCGTCTGGCCCGCACCAGCTCAGCCTGTGTCCACCATCAGCCGTTGGTGTCGCGGCCGCTGGCACCGGTTCAGTGGCCCGGGGTCGCCGATCCGGCGCGCAGAACTGGTATGGTCTGCATCGTGACCATGATCTTGCCCGGCACTGACGCATCCCTGCGCGCTGCGCTCGACCGAGAATGGCGGGTCGATCGAATGCGCCCGGGCGTCGAGGCGTGCCACGGACCTTTTGTCCGCAGCCGGCCGTTACAGGCCCTCACCGCTCAGCTCATCGTTCCGACGGAATGACCCAAGCAACCGACGACACCGACGACACCGGCCCGCGGGACGCCGCTGCACCGGATCCGCTCTGGTACAAGGACGCCGTCGTCTACCAGATGCACGTCAAAGCGTTCTGCGACGCCAACGGCGACGGCATCGGCGATTTCGCCGGCCTGGCGCAGAAGCTGGATTACATCCAGGAGCTGGGCGTCAACACCATCTGGCTGCTGCCGTTCTATCCCTCACCGCAGCGCGACGACGGTTACGACATCGCCGACTATCGCGACGTGCATCCGGATTACGGCACGCTCGAGGATTTCCGTGTCTTCGTGCGCGAAGCGCACCGGCGCGGACTCAAGGTCATCACCGAGCTGGTCATCAACCACACCTCCGACCAGCATCCCTGGTTTCAGGCCGCGCGCCGTGCGCCGCCGGGCTCGCCCGAGCATGAGTTCTATGTCTGGAGCGACACGGACAAGAAGTTCGCCGGCACGCGCATCATCTTCACCGATACCGAGGCCTCCAACTGGGCCTGGGACCCGGTGGCCGGCCGCTACTACTGGCATCGCTTCTTCTCGCATCAGCCGGACCTGAACCACAACAATCCGGAAGTGGTGGCCGCGGTCATCGACGTGATGCGCTTCTGGCTGGACATGGGCGTCGACGGCCTGCGCCTGGACGCGATCCCCTACCTGTGCGTGGCCGAGGGCACCAACAACGAGAACTTGCCGCAGACCCACGCGGTCCTGAAGCAGATGCGCGCGGTGGTCGATGCGAACTACGCCGGCCGCATGTTCCTGGCCGAGGCGAACCAGTGGCCGGAGGACGTGCGCGAATATTTCGGCGACGGCGACGAATGCCACATGGCCTATCACTTCCCGCTGATGCCGCGCATCTTCATGGCGGTGGCGCTGGAGGACCGCTATCCCATCGCCGAGATCCTGCGCCAGACGCCGGACATTCCCGACAACTGCCAATGGGCCGTTTTCCTGCGCAATCACGACGAGCTGACGCTGGAAATGGTCACCGACCGCGAGCGCGACTACATGTACAGGATGTATGCGCACGAGCCGCGGATGCGCGTCAACGTCGGCATCCGCCGCCGCCTGGCGCCGCTGCTGTCGAACGACGTGGATCGCATCAAGCTGATGAATAGCCTGCTGCTGTCGATGCCGGGCTCGCCCATCATCTACTACGGCGATGAGATCGGCATGGGCGACAACATCTACATCGGCGACCGCAACGGCGTGCGCACGCCGATGCAGTGGAGCATCGATCGCAATGCCGGCTTCTCGCGCGCCGATCCGCAGCGCCTGTATCTGCCGTTGATCATGGATCCGATCTACGGTTACCAGGCGGTGAACGTCGAAGCGCAGAGCCGCGATCCGTCGTCGCTGCTGAACTGGACGCGGCGCATGCTCGCGGTGCGCCGGCAGCATCGATGCTTCGGCCGCGGCACGCTGGAATTCGTGCGGCCGCAGAATCGCAAGATCATCGCCTACCTGCGCACTTGCGACGACGAAGTCGTGCTGTGCGTCGCCAACCTGTCGCAGACGGCGCAGGCGGTCGAGCTGGACCTGTCGCGCTACAAGGGCCGTGTGCCGGTCGAGTTGTCCGGGCGCAATGCGTTCCCGCCGGTGGGTGAGTTGCCGTATTTCCTGACGTTGCCGGCGCATGGCTTCTTCTGGCTGCTGCTGAGCGAGACCGAGCAGCCGCCCGACTGGCACGTCGAGCGCTTGCCGGCCTCCGAGCTGCCGGTGCTGGTGCTCACCGACGGCCTGAAGTCGCTGCTCGGCATCGACCAGAGCGTTGCAGCCCGCAGCGTCATCCGCCGCACGCAACAGCAGCTGGAACAGGAAGTGCTGATCGAGTTCGCATGGCTGCGTGGCTGGCTGAGCACGCAGGCCGGCGAGAAGGTGCATCTGGGCGAGCGCATCCTGTGGTCCGACGGCCAGGGCGAGACGCTGCTGGCGTTCACTTATGTATTGGGTCCCGATGGACATCGACGCTACGCACTGCCGTTGACACTGGTGTGGGACGACATGGCCGACAGCGAAGTGCTGCGAACTGCGGAATGGACGCTCGCGCGAGTGCGCGAGCACGCGCGGGTCGGTGTGCTGGTGGATGCGTTTGCCGATCCCAATTTCTGCGCCAACATCATCCGCTCCATCGATGCGGGGGAGCAGCTGGATTTCGGCGGCGGGGCGCTGCGGTTCGAGCGCACACCGGCCTGGTCGCGCCTGGACACGGCGCAGCTCAAGCCGGTCCGCCACTTCAGCGGGCAGCCGTCCAAGACCGCCGTGGTGCTGGGCGAGAGCGTGTTCCTCAAGGCGTATCGGCGGGCGGAGGTGGGCATCAATCCGGACGTGGAGATGACCAGCTTCCTGACGCAGAGGCGTTTCATGCACGTGCCGACGCTCGGCGGCACGGTGAGCTGCGAGCTGAACGATGCGTCGCCCATCGTGCTCGCCGCGGTGTTCGACTTCGTCGGCAACCAGGGTGATGCCTGGACCTTCACCCTGAATCATCTGGACCGGTTCATCACCGGATTGTCGGCCGACGCAGCGGCCGGTCCGAAGTCGCCGCACGAGCTGTTCGAGGCGCGCATTCAGGCTCTGGGGCGTTGCGTTGGAGAGCTTCATGCGGTGCTGTCGGACAGCACCGTTGCCGCTTTCGCTGCCGAACGCATGACTGCGGCGGATCTGGCGCAGCAGGCGGCGGCCATCGCACAGCAGCTGGAGCAGGTCTGCGCCACGATGCAGACGCAGATGGCGCAGTGGCCAGAATCATTGCAGTTACTGGCGCGCCGGTTGCAGGACTCGCAGGCGCGCCTGGTCGAGCGGGTGCAGCGGCTGGCGGCCGGGCCGATCGATGCCATGAAGATCCGCCATCACGGCAACCTGCAGCTGCGAAAGATCCTGCTGGAGGAGGACGATTTCCTGGTCACGGATTTCGACGGCGAGCCGTCGCTGCCCATGGCCGAGCGTCGTCGCAAGGATTCGCCTTTACGCGATGTCGCGGGCGTGCTGTGCTCGCTCGACAATGCACGAGCCACTGCGCTCGAGCGTGCGCTCGGTGCCCATACCGATCTGCGCGACCGCATCGAGCCGGCGCTCGCTGCGTGGCTGACGGAAGCGAGCGATGCCTTGCTGAGAGGCTATGTTCGCGGCGTCGGAGATTCCGGCTGCATCCCGTCTGCCGCGGCGGATGTCGAACGCCTGACGACATTGTTCCAGATCGAAAGAAGGCTGCACGAGCTGCGCGAGCGGCTGGATGAGAATCCGGCGTCTGCCGGCAGCGTGATCGAGGCATTGCTGGCGTTCGACGCCTGATCAGGCGCGCTCGCCGAAACTCTCCGTTGCGTAGCGGTAGCTGCGGATCTGCGGCGACCAGAACTCCGCAGGCCAGCCGGCCTTCAGCTTCAGGTGCTGTACGAACTGGGCGGGTGCCGGCAGTTGTTGCCAGACCGTCGGCAGGAACGTGACTTGCGAGTCGTGCAGGCGCAGCAGCAAGCCATCGATGCCCGGCCGCAAGGTTTGCAGCAGTTCCGCCTCCGATTCCACCGGCAGCGGTTCGAGCTGGGTAAGCACCGAGATGTGCAGAGCCACGGCGGGATACTCCTCCAGCGTCAGCGGCGGGAAGCGCGGATCCGAGAAAGCCGAGGCCCAGGCGTTGCGCCAGAGATCTTCAGTTAGCGGACGCTGCGCCTCGATCGATCCGCAGCAGCCGCGCAGATTGCCTTCGATGCGCAGCGTCACGAAGGTCGAACGCGGCAAACTGAAGTGTGCTGGCAGCTCAGTCCGGGGATAGGGTGGGAATCGGCCCTCCGAGAGGCCTAGCTGAATCGATTGGCGCGCCAGCGAGAGCAACTGGCGGCGGTGGGTCGCGTCGAATGGCATGCGTCAGTGTTCCCGCTGTTCGACGGCGAATGCGCCGTAGCCGACCACGCGTTGCCGGTCACCCGCAGTGTCACCCGAGTTCATGCGCACGATCTCGCTTACGTCGAGCCCGCGTTCCCGGCAGAGATACAGCAGCCCATTGATGCAGACTGCGCCGCAGGCTTGTTCGCCGGACAGCGAGCTGCTTCGGCGCAGGATCGCTTCGCTGGTGGCGCGATCGATAGCCTGTGCGCGTTCGTAGTCGTGGTAGTGGCTCAGATCCGAGCTGATCAGCACCAGCGTTTGCTCATCGTCCCAGAAAGTAGCCAGTACGGTGGCAACCTGCTGCGGCGATGCTGAACCGACGACCAGCGGCAGCACCGTGAAATCTTCGAGGATCATCTGGAGAAAAGGCAGCTGTACTTCGAGGCAGTGCTCCTGTGCGTGCGGCGTATCGCTCCAGACGATATCCGCGCCTTGCAGCAGCAGCGCCTTGCCATCGGGATCGATCTCCAGCGCTCCGAGCGGCGTCCGGAAGGCCTCGGAGCGGGGCAGCGCGATGCCTTGCAGATGCACCCGGTGACTCGGACCGAGGAGCACGACGCGCCGGATCTCATTGCGGCGAGCGGCGATGCGTGCGTAAGCCGCAGCGGCTACGGGTCCGGAGTAGACGTAACCGGCGTGTGGCACGATCAGCGCCTTGGGTGCGCTGCGTAGGTTGTTCACCGGCGCATTCGCCAGATACTGCGCCACAACATCGCGCAGCTGCTGCGGATCGTTGGGATAAAACAGGCCTGCGACAGCGGCCGGGCGCACGCTTGCCTTTTCAGTCTCGGGGCGCATGATCGCCTGTATAGGACAGTTCGCGGCCAATGGCCAGACAGGGACGCCGGGATCCGCGTGATGACTGAAGCCCATTCCACCCGCTACTGGCACAAGCTCGACGACGGCAAGGTTCAGTGCGATGTCTGTCCGCGTGCCTGCCGGATGCACGAAGGCCAGCGCGGCTTATGCTTCGTGCGCGGTGTCGAAGCCGGCGAGGTCAAGCTCTACACCTATGGCCGGTCCAGCGGCTTCTGCGTCGATCCGATCGAGAAGAAACCGCTGAACCATTTTCTGCCGGGCAGCGCCGTGCTCTCCTTCGGCACCGCCGGCTGCAATCTGGCCTGCAAGTTCTGCCAGAACTGGGACATGAGCAAGTCGCGCGAGATGGATACGCTCGCCGATCGCGCCACGCCGCAGATGCTGGCCGAAGCTGCGCAGCGCCTGGGCTGCGCCAGCCTCGCGTACACATACAACGATCCGGTGATTTTCATGGAGTACGCCATGGATGTGGCCGCTGCATGCCGCGAGCGGGGCATCAAGAGCGTGGCGGTGACCGCGGGTTACATGTGCCGCGAGCCACGAGCCGAGTTCTACCGTCACATGGACGCGGCCAATGTCGATCTCAAAGGTTTCAGCGAGCGTTTCTATCGCAGGATCTGCGGTGGTGAGCTGGCGCCGGTGCTCGAAACGCTGGAGTACCTGCGCCACGAAACGAAGGTGTGGTTCGAGATCACCACGCTGCTGATCCCCGACGAGAACGATTCGGATGCCGAGCTGGACGCGCTTACGCAGTGGGTCATGGACAAGCTCGGCCCGGACGTTCCGCTGCATTTCACCGCGTTTCATCCGGACTGGAAGATGCTCGATAAACCGCGCACGCCGGCATCGACGCTGACGCGTGCGCGCGAGATCGCAATCAAGAACGGGCTGCGCTACGTCTACACGGGCAACGTTCACGACACGGAAGGATCGAGTACTTATTGTCCGGGTTGCGGCGCACGAGTGATGGAGCGGGACGGGTATGAGCTCGGCGAATGGAAAGTCGATGCCGATGGCCGTTGCATGAATTGCGGCACACGGATCGCCGGAGTCTTCGACGGCACGCCGGGCACGTGGGGAGCGCGGCGCATGCCGGTGCGGCTTGCCCGCAGCGATGCTGCTGCCTGAAGATCTCGTCTTTCGCCGCAGCAGGAATCGCCGTGTCAGCCAAGTCGAACAATGTCTGCCCGCTGTGCGGTGGAGCGAATCAATGCGCTCCGGCGAAGTCCGGCTCGCTCGAAACGCCGTGCTGGTGCCGGGAGGTCAAATTCGATCCAGCCTTGCTGGCGCGTGTGCCCGAATCACAGCGCAACGAATCCTGCATCTGCCCGCGCTGCGCGGCTACCGCCGTCGCAGCGCGGGCAGACTGATCGTCAGAAGCGCCAGGCGCCGGACAGCCACAGCGCGTCGGCGTCGTCCAGCTGATCCGCTTCGATCTTTTCGTACTCCAGGCGAGCGTGCAGGTGATCGAAGAACGTCATGCCCACGCCCGCGCCGTACAGGAAGTCCTGGTCGCTCTTCTTGGAACGGAACACGTTGCCGCCCAGGTCGTCGAGGTCGATGGAAGTCTTGACGTCGTAATAGTAGTAACCGACCTTGGCGAACACTTCGACCGGACCCAGGGGCAGCGAGCCGATCAGGTACGGCGCGAAACCATCGAGCGAGACCTTGAAGTCGCCGCTGGAACCGCTGGCGGCGAAACGGCTCTTCGGCCTGCCGAAATCGATGTAGGCCGCTTCCAGCGCAATGTACGGGTTGAAGCGATAGCCGGCGAAAATCTTCCACGCGGCGTCATCGTCGTCGAGCCGCTCGATGGCCTCGTCCGCGTCGTCGATGTCGTCGATCTTCACGTTGAACTGACCGACACCGGCGCCGACGTAGAAGCCGCGCTCGTTGTCCGCCCGCGCGGCGTTTGCGCCGCAGCCGAGTGCCAGCAAAGTTGCTGCCGCGAGTACGTATTTCATGGATCCTCCTGCAGGAACAACCCGCGCGGTTCACATCAGAACGCACGGTGCAGAAGGCGGTTCCGGCGCTGCGCTACGGCGCCGCTATTGTCCGAACACCCAGCGGATCAGCTCGGACTGGACTGCTTCGCCGGCACCGTTGTGCGCGCCGGGATGGTTCACCAGGATGGTCACGATGTAGGTTTTGCCGGAGGCGGCATTGACGAAGCCGGCCAGGCCGCTGACGTTGTCGATGCGCCCGGTCTTCAGGCGCAGGCGTCCCTGCATTCCGGCGGCGCGAAATCGATTGCGCAGCGTGCCGTCGGTAGCAGACAGCGGCAGCGATGCTGCGAACTCGGGCATGAACGGGCTGTGCCAGGCGAGGTCGAGCACGTCGGCGAGGCCGCGCACCGTGACTCTCTCCTCGCGCGATAGTCCCGAGCCGTTGTCCAGCACGAATCCCGGTATTTCGATATGGCGACTGGCGAGCCATTGGCGAATCGCCTCGCGTCCCTTCTGTGTGGTCGCCGGCGTTCCCACTTTCTCGGCCCCCAACGTCAACAGCAGATGGCGCGCCATGACGTTGTTCGAGAACTTGTTCACCAGGCGGATGACTTCCGACAGCGGCAGCGAGTCGAAGGCGTAAACCAGATTCGACTCGGCCGGTAGTGCACCTAGGCGAAACGCGCCGTCGATTGCGCCGCCCGATTCAGTCCATAGCGTGCGGAACGTGCCGTAGGCGTAGTCGGGCGCCGTCATGATGGCGCGGGTGATCGAGTAGCTGCCGCAGGCAGCAGGCAACACACCGCTGACGATCAGCGTCGAGGGATCGTCGTCTTGCGGCAGGTCGAAGGTCACGCTGGAGCCGCCGCATTTGCCCGAGCTCACCCGCACCTGATTCTTGATCGTCAGGTTCGCAGGCAGCGGATTGGCGACGATCTGCGGCTGCCCGCGCTGCGGGCTGGCCCTCAGCGTGAAACGCGAGGTCTGGAAGTTCACCATCAGCGCGTCCGGAATCACGTTGTAGGTGCGCCAGGGCTTGTCATCGAAGTCGCCGCGCGAGCCGTTGATGGGCGCGAAGTACGAATTGTCGATGATGATGTCGCCGTTGATCTTGGCGAGCCCCAGTTCGCGCAGATTCTGCACGAAGCTCCACCAGCGCTCGCTGGTCATGTAGGGATCGCCGCCGCCGACCAGCACCAGGTCGCCGTCCAACACGCCGTTTGCGAGCCGGCCGTGGCGATAGGCGCGCGTCTTCCAGGTGTACGAAGGTCCCAACAGATCGAGGGCCGCGTACGTCGTAAGTACCTTGATGGTGGAGGCGGGGCTGCGCGGCTGCTCGCCGTTCAGATCGATGATGGTTTCGTTTGTGCTGGCATCGCGCACGTGGATGCTGACGTGGCTCTGCGGCACGCCCGCCTGGCTCATGGCCTTGGCAATGGAAGGCGGCAACGGCTGCGCTGCGCGCGCCTGAGCGATGGAGACCAGAAGAACTGCGGCGAGGGCGGCCAGCCCACGCAGGGGAGCGGCGAATTTGTGTGGCATCGAGGCGAAAGCAGCAGGAACGACGGCACCCACAGGAAGATCGCAGCATCTTAGCAGCCTTGAGCACGAGGGAGATTTTTCTTCCGCGCCGGCTGGTCGCATACTCTGCGCCGGCTTTTTCTGGCGATCGCTCAGGCAACGGCGGGACATCATGCGTCGACTATGGAACACCTTTCTCAAGGGCCTGGCAGCGGTGCTGCCGGTCGGTATGACCGTCTATCTCGTGTACTGGCTCGCCAGGACCGCCGAGTCGATGCTGAGCGGGCCGCTGCGCATGGTCGTGCCCAGCGGGCACTACTGGCCGGGGCTCGGCCTGGTGGTCGCGTTCGTCTTCATTCTGATCGTCGGTGTGCTGGTCGATGCGTACGTGGTGCGGCGCCTGTTCCGTTTCGGTGAATCGCTGTTGCAGCGGATTCCCATCGTCAAGACCATTTTCGGAGCATTCAAGGACTTCACGCGCTTTCTGCCCGCTGGCGGCAGAGGCCGCGACCTGAAGCGCGTCGTGATCTGGAAATTCTCCGGGGCGCACCTGATCGGTTTCGTTACCGAGGAGCAGATCAACGAGCGCCTGCTTGGCGCCGATGCCGTGGACATCGTCGCGGTGTACTTTCCGATGAGCTACCAGATCGGCGGTTACACGCTGTACCTGCACAAGTCGCAGTTGCAGGAGACCGACCTGTCGGTGGAAGAGGCGATGCGCCTGATCCTGATCGGTGGCATCACGAGCCACGCGTCGGCGCAGACCGCACAGCCGCGGATGTAGTAACGCGGCTTCGGTGGCGGCACTTGCGCCGCCGATTTCGCTGTGAGGCTCGATGTTGCGGCCCGGGCGCAGCGCTGCGACATCAGCGTCTGCGAGCGGCGTTCTGCCGCAATTTACCTGCTTTCCTGTGAACTGTTTCGCGACCTGCCAATTCTTGTCAGGTGCGAAATGTGGCCGCCTTAACAGTTCACGCCGCTTGATCCCGTGGCCACGCCGAACGCTGCTAGGATTTTCCCCATTGCAGGTTCGTGAATGGCTGATCGTGTCCGAAGGAAACGTTCGACAACTGCGCGTGCTGCATCTCGTGAGCTCCGGTGGCGTGAGCGGCCCGATGCAGCAGTCCCTGTTCATGCCACTGCTGACCAAGATGCCGAAGCAGCGCATCAAGGCGCAGGTGGTGTCGATGGCGCCGGGCTTTGCTGCGAGCATGGCGCTGCGCCAGAGCGGCATCCCGGTGCACGACATCGCGCTGTCCAGGCGGCGCTTCGCCTGGAGTGCGGCCAAGGAGCTGCTCGATGTCGCCAGGGCTTTTCGTCCCGATGTCGTGCAGGCATGGGGACACACGGCGCAGCTGGCCGCATTGCTGCTGCGCTCGCGCTGCGACTGGACGCCCAAAGTCGTCTGGAGCATCGCGGACACCGCGCCGCTGCCGAAAAACACCGGTCTGCTCGACCGGCAGAAGCTCGGGCTGACGGCCAGGCTCTCCGTCAAGCCCGATCGCCTGGTGTTCACCTCGGAAGCGGCGGCTTCGTTGCATCGGCGCGCCGGCTATCCTGAAAGCGGGCACCTGGTGGTGTCGCCGGGCGTGGATCCGATGCGGTTCAAGCCGGATCCGGCGGCGCGCCGCAAGATGCGCGAACAGTTGGGGCTCGGGTCGGACGCCGTCATCGTCGGGATGATCGCGCCGTTTCAGCCGGAGCACGACCATGCCACCCTGATCAAAAGCCTGGGCGAGCTCATCAAGACCGAGCCGAAGCTGTGCGTCGTGCTCGCCGGACACGGCGTGCAGAAGGGCAATGGGCCGCTGATGGCGCTGGTCGGCGGCGGCGCTCTCGGCACCCGCACTCACCTGCTCGGCGACTGGTCGGATACCGCCTCGTTCTTCAACGCCTGCGACATCGCCTGCTCGAGCTCGCTGACGGACACGGCGCGCATGACGCTGGTGATGGCCATGCTGTGTGGCGTTCCGTGCGTGGCAACGGGCATGGGGGCGCAGGGCGAAGTGATCGGACAGTTCGGCGTTGCGATCGAGCCGGGCAGCCCTCAAGCCTTCATTCGCGGAATCACGCGGGTGATGCAGCTGCCGCAGGAGCGGCGCACCTTCATGACAAAGGGTGCCCGCAAGCACGCGCTGACTCACTTCGTGCAAGTGCGCTCGCTACAGAAGTATCTGCAGTTGTATTTCGATCTCGTGGGGCGTCAGTCGCTGGCGGTCGAAGAGGTGCCGACGCCGGACATCGATGTCGCGATTCCCGAAAGCCCGCCCGAGCCGTTCCTGTCGAAGGACAAGAAGAGGGTGCGCACCGCGGATGCGGTGTCGATGCATGATCTGTCCGATCCGGACTCGCTGGAGACACAGGTGCCGGCGGCGACGTTCGAGTATCAACGCAAGCCCGAGCCACCGCAGCCGGAGCCCGTCGCCGCAGTTTCACCGGCAAGTGAAGGTGACGTGCTGGAGTATTTCGAGGCGAGCCTGGCGCGTTCGGGTACGTCCGGCGGTTCGCCCATGGCCGAGCGCGCCCGCGGCGTTGCCGAGGAAATGGGCGATCTGCTAGCACCCGAGGTGTTGCAGGAGCCGGCGCCGCAAGTTTCCGCAAGCGCGTCGAATGTCGCTGCGTCCCCCTCGCAGCCCGATGGAACCCTGCAACTCGAGCTGATCGAGGACCCGCCGCCGCAATCCAAAAGCGCGAACGGCTGATCGACGAGTTCTCGCGGCGCTGGACTCTCGCAGCTCCTTGCTCGAACTGGCGTCGAACGCCGCGCGCAGCGGCCGATGTCGGCCTATCGATAGCTGAAGTATTACCTGGGATGCGCAAGCGCCGCCGCATTGCGCGCCAGATCTTCGATGGCGTGCCAGTCGCCGGCGCGCACTTTGTCGGCCGGCGCAACCCAGGAGCCGCCGACGCAGGCGACATTCGGCAGGCTCAGGAAATCCGGTGCAGTGGTGCGTGTGACGCCACCGGTCGGACAGAACACCACCTCCGGGAAAGGTCCGGCCAACGCCTTGAGCATGTCGATGCCGCCCGCCTGCTGCGCGGGAAACAGCTTGAAAGTCGTGAAGCCCCAGCCGAGCCCGGCGATGAGTTCGCTCGGGGTCATGATGCCGGGCAACAGGGGAAATGCCACCGTCCGCGCCGCTTGCGCGATTTCCTCGGTGAGCCCCGGGCTAACACCGAACTGCGCGCCTGCATTGGCCGATGCGGCGAAATCCGCGGCGCGAGTGAGAGTGCCGACACCGACTACGGCGTCCGGCACCGCTTTGCGCATCGCTTCAACCGCCGGCAGGCCGGCTGGTGTGCGCAACGTCACCTCGAGCACGCGCAATCCTCCGGCGACCAGGGCCCGCGCCAGCGGCACCGCATGTTCGATTTTCTCGATAGTGAGGACCGGGATGACGGGCGCGAGCGCCAGAAGAGTGCGGATGGACATGATGGCTGTCGCAGTGAGGTGAGTATCGAAGGCTACATGCTTCCCATCGCGCCAGCTTCCGCATCGCCCGCAGCGGCGCGGAAGGACGCAAACAGTTCCCGCCCGACGCCGGTCGTATTGCGGGAGAGATCAGGGGCGGGCGCAGCTCGCTGGCGAAGCACGGCGTCGGCGACCCGGGCTTCGAGAACGCCGGTGTAACTGTCGAGGGTGATCACGTCGCCGTTCTCGATCTTCGCCAGCAGACCGCCGCTGAGGCATTCCGGCGTGAGGTGAATCGCTGCCGGCACGGCCCCCGAGGCGCCGGACATTCTGCCGTCGGTCACCAGTGCGACCTTGAAGCCCTTGTTCTGCAGCGAAGTCAGCGCTGGCGTGAGCTGATGCAGTTCCGGCATGCCGTTGGCGCGTGGGCCCTGGTAACGAACCACGACGACGCAATCACGATTCAGCGCACCCGCGCCGAACGCCTCGATGACTCGTTGCTGATCGTCGAACACCGCGGCCGGCGCTTCGACCACGCGGTGCTGCGACTGAACGGCGGAAGTCTTGATGATGGCGCGGCCGAGATTGCCCTTCAGCAGCTTCAATCCGCCATCCGTGCCGAAAGGCTCGCTGACCGGACGCAGCACATCTTTATCCCCGCTTGCAGCAGGCGCGTCGCGCCAAGCCAGACCTTCCGGCGAAAGCCATGGTTCTTGCGCGTAGGCGCCCAGGCCGCTACCCATGACTGTAGTCGTATCCGCGTGCAGCAAGCCCGCCGACAACAACTCGCGAATCAGGAAACCCATGCCGCCAGCAGCGTGAAAATGGTTCACGTCCGCACTGCCGTTGGGATAGATGCGCGCCAGCAGCGGCACGACTTCGGACAGAGCGCTGAAATCGTCCCAATTGATCGTGATCCCTGCGGTGTGCGCGATCGCGACCAGGTGGATGGTGTGATTGGTCGAGCCGCCGGTTGCGAGCAGTCCGACGATGCCGTTCACGATGGCTCGCTCATCCAGCGTGTTGGCCAGCGGCAGATAGCTGTCGCCCAGCGCTGTGATCCGGGCGGCACGCCTGGCAGCAGCGCTGGTCAGGGCATCGCGCAGTGGCGTATTGGGAGGGACGAAAGCGGCCCCGGGCAGATGCAGGCCCATGACTTCCATCAACATCTGATTGCTGTTGGCGGTGCCGTAGAAGGTGCAGGTGCCCGGTGCGTGATAGCTCTGCGCTTCGGATTCCAGCAGCGCATCGCGTCCGACCTTGCCTTCCGCGAACAACTGCCGCACTTGCGCCTTTTCCTTGTTGGGCACTCCCGATGGCATCGGGCCGCCCGGCACGAAAATGGTCGGCAGCTGGCCGAAGGTCAACGCCCCCATCAGTAGTCCGGGCACGATCTTGTCGCACACGCCCAGGCACAGCGTCGCATCGAACATGTTGTGCGACAGCGCCACCGCCGTGGCCATGGCGATGACGTCGCGGCTGAACAGCGATAGCTCCATGCCGGGCTGACCTTGCGTTACGCCATCGCACATGGCGGGAACGCCGCCGGCGAATTGCGCCACCGCGCCAACCTCGCGCGCCGCCAGTTTGATCAGTGCCGGAAAGCGCTCCAGGGGCTGGTGCGCCGAAAGCATGTCGTTGTACGAGGAGACGATGGCCAGGTTCGGCCAGCGCATCTGCTTGAGCGTCAGCTTGTCGCCGGATTCGGCCGCGGCGAAACCGTGAGCGAGATTGGTGCAGGAAAGCGAAGATCGCTCGGTGCCCTGGGTGCGCGCCTGCGCCATGCGCGCCAGGTAATCGGTGCGCCTGCCGGCGCTACGTTGACGAATCCGTTCGGTGACGGTGCGGACGCGTTCATGCAAAGGCGCTGCGGCACTCAAGACCCGATACTCCGTTGAGACGACAAGTTCATCGGCATTGTAGAGACTCGTCCGGATCCTCGCATCGACCCGATGGCGCCGATGCGTGGTTGCGAACGTCGCAACATTCCATGATCCGGAATGTCAGTCCGCGCACTGAAACGGGTCGGGCCCGCAGGAAGTTGCTCGTCGATGTCGTCGCCGCTCGCAATCGGCACAGACGATCGGCGCATCAGCCGAATCGATGCCGTTGCGGCAACCGTGCTGCGCAGTTTGCGAGCTGATATCGGCGGCTGTAACTTAGGGAAACCTGCACCGCTCGTGCAAGCCGCGGGCGGATCGCAGAGGATGGGAATATCTCTCCCGGTGTCCGGTCCGGCCATGCACGGGTTCGTGACGCCAGCAGCCTTCGATCGCGGGTAGCTCATGCAATCTCTTCCGACTTTCGATCTGGTTCTCTTCGGCGGCACCGGCGACCTGGCCTTGCGCAAGCTGTTGCCGGCGCTTTACCGGCGGCTGCTCGCAGGTCAGCTGACAGCCGATTCACGCATCATCGGTGCCGCGCGCAGCGATATGGGCAAGGATGAGTATGTCGCCCAGGTGGAAGCCACCTGCCGTTCGCACGTCGGCAAGGAGTTCGACGAGCAGCGCTGGACGCAGTTCGCCAAGCAGCTCAGCTACTACAAAGTCGACGCCAATGCCGACGGCGATTTCGCGGCGCTGGGTCAGACGCTGCAAGGACGCGAGGCCAACGTCCGTGCCTTTTTTCTCTCGACCGCGCCCGATCTGTTCGCTCCGATCTGCGAGGGACTGGCGCGCCATTCGTTGGTGACGCCCAACGCGCGCGTGGTGCTGGAGAAGCCGTTAGGCGAGGATCGGGCGTCCTCGGCGCTCATCAACGAGCGCGTCGGGGCGATCTTCTCCGAGAAGCAGATCTTTCGCATCGATCACTATCTCGGCAAGGAGACGGTGCAGAACCTGCTGGCGCTGCGGTTCGGCAACATGCTGTTCGAGCCGCTGTGGCGGCGCGGGCGCATCCGTCACGTCCAGATCACGGTGGCCGAGGACATCGGCGTCGAGCGCCGCGCACAGTTCTACGACCAGACCGGTGCGCTGCGCGACATGGTGCAGAACCACTTGCTGCAGCCGCTGTGCATCATTGCCATGGAGCCGCCTGCGACCGGCGATCCGGATGCGATGCGCGACGAGAAACTGAAAGTGCTGCACGCGCTGCGGCCCCTGTATGGCCGCGACGTGCTGGCGAAGACAGTACGTGGGCAGTACAAGGCCGGCGCCTCGAACGGCGCGCCGGTGGTCGGCTATCTGAGCGAGAAGGATGTGCCGTCCTCGAGCACCACCGAGACCTTCGTCGCACTCAAGGCGGAGATCGATTCCTGGCGTTGGGCCGGCGTGCCTTTTTATCTGCGCACCGGCAAGCGGCTGCAGGAGCGATTGTCGGAGATCGCGATCACGTTCGAGGACGTGCCGCATTCGATCTACGAGCGCCCCGACACCGCCCACGCACTCAATCGTCTGGTCATCCAGTTGCAGCCAGATGAGAACATCACGCTGACGGTGCTGGCGAAGAGCCCCGGCGAAGGCATGCGGCTCAAACCGGTGAGCCTGGGACTGGATTTCAGCGAGACCTTCAGCACTCGCATGCTCGATGCCTACGAGCGGCTGCTCACCGACGTGATCAAGGGCAATCTCACCTTGTTCATGCGCCGTGACGAGCTGGACGCCGCGTGGCGCTGGATCGATCCGATCCGCGAAGCCTGGTTGCAATACGACGAAGTCCCGAAGGCCTACACCGCCGGTAGCTGGGGTCCGGCTGCCGCCAGTGCGTTGATCGGGCGCGACGGCTTCGCCTGGAGAAACGAGCTGTAGTCGATACGGTGCGCCCACGCCTCTGGCGTGGCTGGGACAACCACACGCTCGGCGTCACGGCAGGCATAGCGCAATGCGAGGGTGAATAAGGACAAAACGACGGGTGCGCCTCGCTGGGCGCACCGCGGGTGAATGTCGTAAGCTCCGGCACAGGTCGTATCCGACGAGTCACTGCCTCGCCTATCTTCATGCCGTCCCGCTGGGTGCACGAACACCGCTTTCCCGACTCGACCGCCCTGGCGCATGCGCTGTCCGGCGAGATCAAGGTCGATCTCGAGGAAGCCGTGGGTGTGCGGCGCATGGCCAGCCTGGTGGTCTCGGGTGGACGCACGCCGCTCAAGTTGTTCCAGCAGCTGCAGACCGAGTCCCTGGACTGGCGCAGGACCTGGATCACGCTGGCCGACGAGCGCTGGGTGGAGCCCACAGCCGATGCCAGCAACGAGCGCATGGTGCGTGAGCAGTTGCTGGTCGGTCACGCAGCCGAAGCGCGCTTCGTGGGATTGAAGAATCCGGCGCCGACCCCCGAAGCGGGAGCGGATTGGGCGTGGCGTGCGTTGAGCAGAGTGCCGCGACCGTTCGACGTGGTGCTGCTGGGAATGGGCGAAGACGGACACACCGCTTCGCTGTTTCCAGGATCGTTGTCCCTCGCGCGGGCGCTGGATGCAACGGCGACGCCGGGCTGCGTAGCCGTAAATGCTTTGACGGCGCCGCATGCGCGGGTCAGCCTCAATTTATCGGCGCTGCTGGATGCGCGCCGCGTCATCCTGCACATCGAAGGCGAATCGAAGTGGCAGGTGTATCAGCGTGCGCGCATGCCGGGATCCGCCGCGGAACTGCCGGTGCGGGCCGTCCTTCACCAGAAGGAGGTGCCAATCGATGTCTACTGGTCGCCATGACGATGCCCCGCGGCTGATCGCGGACATCGGCGGTACGAACGCGCGTTTCGCGCTACTGGAAGGAAACGAACCCCTCAGCGAGCAGGTGCTGGCGTGCGCGGACTTTCCGGATCTGGTCAGCGCCGTCGAACACTATCTGAAGCAAGCTGGCGCGGACAGCGGCGATCATCGGCCGAAGGAAGCGGCGATGGCCATTGCCGGGCCGATCACCGGCGACGTCATCCGCATGACGAATCATCCGTGGCAGTTCTCTGCCGCGCGCGTGCGCGAGCAATTGCGACTGAGGCGCCTGATCTTTCTCAACGACTTCACGGCACTGGCGCTTGCCCTGCGGCATCTTCCCGCCGATGAACTGGTCGTGGTGGGCAGTGGTCGGCCGGTGCCCAATGCGCCCATCGCACTGATCGGGCCGGGGACCGGCCTCGGCGTATCCGGCCTGATTCCCGCGGCAAACCAATGGATCGCGCTGCAAGGCGAGGGCGGCCATTCGACGCTGGCGGTGATGAACGAGCGTGAGATGGCGGTGCTCAAGGAACTGCACCAGCGCTTCTCGCACGTCTCCGCCGAGCGCGTGCTGTCGGGCCCAGGTCTGGTCAATCTTTACGATGCCCTGTGTGCTCTGGAAAGAAAGGTGCCGGACCAACTGACGCCGCGCGAGATTACCCGCCGCGCCGACGAGGGTTCGTGCCGCGTCTGCATGGAAACGGTAAGCATGTTCTGTGCGCTGCTGGGAACGATGGCCGGCAATCTGGTGCTCACGCTCGGCGCCGTCGGCGGCTTGTACATCGGCGGTGGCGTAGTGCCGCAGCTCGGCCGGCTGTTCGACAAATCGCATTTCCGCGATCGTTTCGAGGACAAGGGCCGCTACGGCGAATACCTCGCCGCCGTTCCGGTGTATGTCATCCATTCCGCGCTGCCGGCTTTCGTCGGGCTGATGCATGCGTTCACTGAAGCAGGGCCGAGACTGGAAGCTGAGTGAGTAGCTCTGTCCTGCGGCGATACCTACGGAGTGGACACACGGCTTCATTTGCCGCGCGCCCTCGCGGCCGAAGCCAAGAGATAGCGGCGTGCTGAGTCTCGGGCCGGTGCCGATGCCGCTGGTGCTCTTGATCGTCTCGGTCGTGATGGCCGCGATCGTGGGGCGAGTAGCGGCGCGGGCGCCGGGGCAACCGCCGGTACGCGTGATGTCGACGTTCATCGACATGCTGCTCGTCGGGTTGATCGCCGGGCGTGTCGTCTTCGTGCTGCAGTGGCTACCGCTCTACCGGGCGGATCCCTGGTCGATCCTGCGCCCGGGCGACGGCGGCTATTCCGTCTGGGCAGGGGTGCTCGCCGCGTTGGCATTCGGTGTCTGGGTGACCCGGCGGGACGACGTCCGGCGTCGTTCGCTCGCGTATGGCACGGCTGCGGGCCTTGCGACGTGGGCGGTGCTGGCGGGCTCTATCGCACTCCTCGAGCGGGCCTACATCCAGCTGCCGCAGACGCCGCTGACCCGCCTCGAAGGCGGATCCGTGCAGCTGTCGACACTGAGCGATCAACCCATCGTCGTGAACCTCTGGGCGACGTGGTGTCCGCCTTGCCGTCGCGAAATGCCGGTACTCGCGCAGGCACAACGCGCTCACCCGGAAGTGACGTTCGTCTTCGTCAATCAGGGCGAAGACGCGGCGGACATCCACCGCTATCTGGAAAACGGCCCGCTGCAACTGCGCAATGTCATGCTCGATCCGTTTTCGTCGATTTCCCAGGCCACCGGCGCGCGCGGCCTGCCGACGACATTATTTTTCGATCGCCAGGGCCGCATGGTCGATACTCACGTCGGCGAGCTCACCCGGGCTGGCCTGGCGCACAAGCTGCGACAGTTCACGATCGCTGCCGGCCGACCCTGAAGGAGACGATTCGAATGCCAAGCCCTACTTCCCTGATGGCCACGCTGGCCCTGGCACTTGCCGTGAGCGCCTGCGGCCAGGCGGCGCAACCGCCGGGCCAGTCAGCCCCCCCGTCGGGTCAGGAGGCTGCCGACAGGCCGGCCGTCATCAAGGCGATCGAGCAACAGGGCCTGGAAATAGCAGGAGAGTTCGAGGCGCCGGGCGGGCTGCGCGGCTTTGCAGGATCCGCCGGTCAGCGTCCGATAGCGGTGTACGTCACGCCCGACGGCGCCCACGCCATCGTGGGTACGCTGGTGGACGAGAAGGGCACCGACGTCAGCGGGCCGGCGTTGCAGCGTCTGGTGGTCGAGCCCATGTCCAAACGCATCTGGGCGCAACTGGAGAAGAGCCACTGGGTGGCCGACGGCAATGCCAATGCGCCGCGCGTGGTCTACACGTTCGGCGATCCGAATTGCCCGTATTGTCATCGCTTCTGGCAGGCGTCGCGGCGCTGGGTCCAGTCCGGCAAGGTCCAGCTCAGGCATGTGCTCGTAGGCGTCATCCGCGAGGACAGCGCGAACAAGGCCGCTGCCATTCTGACGGCAAAGTCCCCCTCCGAGGCACTGACACTGAACGAGCAGCGTTTCGACCAAGGCGGTATCCAGGGCTTGCCCGTCATTTCGGGAGAAGTGCGCGATCGCCTGGATGCGAATGAGCGCTTGATGTCGGAACTGGGATTCCAGGGCACTCCAGGCATCCTGTTCCGCGACCAGGCCGGTCTCATCCAGACCCGCTCGGGATTGCCGGCGCCGGAAGACATGGAGGTGGTGCTCGGGCCGCCTTGAGCTGACGTGGGCCGCAACTCACGCGGCCCACGGTCTGCTGGCGCAGTGCGTGGGTTGCGCAGCTCCAGCTCGTTCTTGTCTGGCGATGTTGCCGCGACATAACGATCCCGCGTTTCTGTGAACGGTGTCGCATCCGCGCTGTGAGGGACTGCAGCGCGATGCTCATGCCTATAACCTCGTGCTGCGTTGCGCGAAGGAGTTCAAACAGCGCGCTCACCGAATCGACGAGGGGATTGGAACGATGTGGGTGATGACCCTCAATATCATCACGCTCGTGCTCATGCTGGCCGTACTGATCTACGTGATCTTCTTTGCTCGCCGCCTGGAATCCGGCCTGGATGCGCTGCTCAACGAACAGGGCGACCGCCTGCGGCGCATCGAGCGCGACCTGGATCGGGTGCGCCACGCGCTGGACTCGATCAGCACCGGCGTGATGACGCTGGATATCCGTCAGCGAATGAACAAAGGTTGAAGCGTCGCGACCGGGGCGCTCGTGAGCCTCACGCAGATGCAGCGCCGATCCGGCGAATCGTCATAGCCGTACCTGACTGCTGACTTCCAGCGTCCGGTGCGGCGGCACGCCGAAATGGATGGCGGCGAGCTGGCTGTTGCGGCCCATGAAGGCGAACAGGCGCTTGCGCCACAGCGGCATGCCCGAGCCGATGGTGAACACCGGGTTCTCGCGGCCGACCACGTAAACCGTCTGCTCCGGTTCGTAGGCGATGCCTTTTTCTTCGGCCGCGCGCAGCGCCGCCGTCACGTTCGGCGTTTCCTTGAAGCCATAGCGCGCGATCACGCGGCACAGGTTCGGCGCCATCGTCTGCACTTCGATGCGCTCCTGCGGCGTCACGAACGGAATTTCCGGCCGCACGAAGGTGAGCAGGAGATTGCGCTGATGCAGCACGCGATTGAAGCGCAGATTGTTCAGCAGCGCGCGCGGTATGCCGCCGGCTTCGCTCGCCAAGTAGACCGCCGTGCCGTCGACCGTATGCGGCGGATCCTTCTCGATCATCGCCAGGAAATCGTGGACCGGCATCTGCTCCTTGGCGATCAGCCAGTTGAGCGTCCGCCGGCCTTCCTGCCAGGTGCTCATCAGCGTGTACACCACGATCGCCGCGGTCACCGGCAGCCAGCCGCCGTCATCGAGCTTGAGCGTGTTCGACAGGAAGAACGCGAACTCGATCGCGACGATCAGCGAGAGCGCTGCAGTGATGAGCCGGTAGTGCGGCGCCTGGCGTACCCGCAGCAGCATGATGACCAGGATGCCGTCGATCAGCATGGTGGAGGAAATGGCGATGCCGTACGCACCCGCCAGCGCGCTCGATGACTGGTATCCCAGGACCAGCGCCACCGTGCCGACGAACAGCACCCAGTTCACCGTCGGCACGTACACCTGGCCGATCTCGGATTCCGAGGAATGCTCGATCCGCAGCCGCGGCAGATAGCCCAGGTTGAGCGCCTGGCGCGTCACCGAGAAGACACCGGAAATCACCGCCTGCGACGCGATCACGGTGGCCGACGTGGCCAGCACGATCAGCAACGGCAGCAGCCAGCCCGGCGCCAGCAGGTAGAACGGATTGGAGATCGCTCCCGGATTCGACAGCAGCAGCGCGCCCTGGCCGAAGTAGTTGAGCACCAGTGCCGGCAGTACGATGCAGAACCAACCGCGCCGGATCGGCGAGCGGCCGAAATGACCCATGTCCGCGTACAGCGCTTCACCGCCGGTGATGGCCAGGAACACCGATGCCAGTACCACGAAGCCGGCGAAGCCGTTCTCGATGAAGAAATCGACGGCGTACAGCGGATTGATCGCGAGCAGCACGGCCGGCGCGGTCACGATCCAGCGCAGCCCCAGCAATCCCAGCGTTACCAGCCACACCAGCGTGATCGGTCCGAACATGCGGCCCATCGCGCCGGTGCCGCGCTTCTGCACCATGAACAGGGCGGCGAGGATCAGCAGCGCGCCGGGCACGACGAAATGCTCCAGGCGCGGCGTGGCGACCGTCAGACCTTCCATGGCGCTCAACACGGAAATCGCCGGCGTGATGAAGCCATCGCCGAAGAACAGCGCCGCGCCGAACAAGCCGACGGCGCTCACCGGCGCCCATAGTTTCCAGTTGCGGCTCGCGGTCGACAGCAACGTGCTCAGCGCCAGCACGCCGCCTTCACCACGATTGTCGGCGCGCAGCACGATGGTCACGTACTTGATCGAGATCACCAGCAGCAGCGACCAGAGGATGAGCGACAACATGCCGAGCACGTTGTCGTGGTTCACGGCGATGCCGTGTGCCGGGCTGAAACACTCGCGCAGTGCATACAGCGGACTGGTGCTGATGTCGCCGAAGACGACGCCGAGCGCGGTGATGGCGAGCTTGCGGTCTGCGGCGGGCCGGTGCGCGGCATCCGCAACGGCGAGGGTATCGCTTGCGCCCATGATTCTTGTTGGGGGGACTGCCGAAGAAAAAACGGCGCGTATTCTATGCCGGGTGCCCGCGGCTGTCGCCCGCGAGGCGCGGAATGCTGGAAAAAGACATCAGGACGTGGCGTGGACGGCTTCGACAGCCTGGCACGTCAATCATCTGCAATTTGCTTGAGGGCGGGACACAGTTCGTGCGCCTAGGCCGCGGATTTCGCCATCCAGCCCGCCATGAGGCCGCCGATGCTCGCGCCGAGCGCGGTGGTAAGAACCGCATGGACCCAGCTCGCGCTGCCGGCGCCGAGCTGACCTGCGCTCTCGGCTACGAGCCGGCCAGTGAGGCCGGAGGCGTCGAAATAGCTCGTCAATGCAAAGGCCAGCGCCACGCCCGCGGCGATGCCGGGAATGACGAAGGCCAGCGTCCGGCGCCAGCCCTGCGACAGCTTGCGTAGATTGTTCTGCAGCTCCTGCTCGATCCGCTGCCGGGCGGCAGCGCGCTGCGCTTCGTCCACCGACTCGATCTGCGAGAAAATCCGCGCATCGAAAGAAGAGTCGAGCGCCAACGTCGGTGCTGCCTGGTGCAGCTGCGTTTCCAGCTGCTCGAAGTCGCCGAGCCGCTCCTGGCAGATGGCGCAGCTCGCCAGATGCGCTTCGAATTCCGGCGCTTCGGCCGCTTCCAGATCGCCGTCCAGCCAGTCCTGCAGACGGTCGTTCCATTCCAGATGGTGTTCCGAAAGCGGGTGGCGCAGTTGCTGATCCGGTGTCGTGGACATGGGGTAACTACCTTGACGCTAGGCCGATTCGGCTTCGCGTGTCAGCTCGATTAGGCGCTTGCGCGCCCGGTGAAGCAAGGCTTTGACCGTGCCCAGCGGCAGCCCCAGGCTCGCCGCCGTCGCTTCGTAGGACTTGTCTTCCATGTAGAACAGGGTGACTGCCTGACGGTAACGCTCGGGCAGCTGGTCCAGCAGCTGGGTCACGCTGACCGTGGCGGAATCGTCCGGGTCCGGGGCAGCCAGCGCCGCAACTTCCGGGTTGTATTCGTCCTCATCGCCGTCCATCGACACCGTCGGCCGCTTCTTGCGCAGCTCCGACAGGCAGGCGTTGCGCGAGATTGCGTAGATCCAGGTCGACAGCGATGCCTGCGCGGCGTAACCGGGCAGCGCGCGCCACACCCGCATGAAGATGTCCTGGGTGGTGTCCTCGGCCATGGCGTGATTGCGTAACATGCTGAATGTCAAGCGAAAAACCTTGTCCCGATAGCGTGGCAACAGCAGCGCGAACGCCTCGCGATACTTCCGGACCTGCAGCAGCTCGTGGATGTCCGCGTCTGCCTGTGGGGCGGCCGCTGAGGTCATTGTGGTTTGGGACGTGCCATTGCCGGAAAAGGTTGCGCCTTGCTGCTTCGTGCTGGAGCCGGGCCGGGCGAGTGGGCAAACTGTAACAGGGCGTCTGCGCCGTTAGGGTTGCGTGAACCGCCATCCGCCGGCCGCTAGCGGCTGTCTGCCGATGCCGGCGTGGCGGGCAGTGCAACCTTGAGAAGAACACCTGCGTCTGAAGCCCCAACCGGACGCACTTTTGCGCCCCTGCTGAGGTTAGCGACATGCTCGATGAACTCGTCCCGCTGATGGCCCTCACGTTCAGTATCGGCCTGCCCATGGCAGCGGTGATCGTGTGGATCGTGCTGCGGTACCGGCGGCGGCGGCGGCTGATCGAGCTGCACCATGCCGAGCGCATGGCGGCCATCGAGCGCGGCATGGAGATTCCGGCACTGCCGATCGAACTGCTCGACGGCGCCAGCCCGCGGCGCCGGCGCACTTCGTTGCTGCCGGGCCTGATCTGGTTCTTCGTCGGCCTGGCGATGGTGATCGGCTCGCAGATGGGCGACGAGGAAGTCCCGGTCTTCGGCGGCCTGATTCCCCTGGGGGTCGGCCTTGCCTATCTCATCTATTACTTCGTCGAAGGCCGCAAGCTCGAACAGCGGCAGATAGAGAAGGATCTTGCGGATAGGCCGGACGGCGCACGCCAGCTCAACGGCCAGCGCGGCACGGCAGCGTAAGCACGCTTTACGCCTGCGTGCCTGCTCTCGACGCCGGCACGCCAGCATTGCGCGATCGCGGCCGATCGTCGCGATACGGGTTTGTCGCCACCCAGCGTCGCTTGTCAGTGCCGACGTGGAATTGCAGACTTCGCCTCTTCGAAAAAAACAGGCGTAGCCCGCGTCCCATGACCATCGAAACCGAAGACGACCTCGACGGCCTCAAGCGCATCGGCCGCATCGTCTCGCTGGTGCTGCAGCGAATGCTGGACAAGCTCGAGCCCGGCATGACCACCGCCGAGCTGGACGCTTTCGGTGCACAGCTGTTGCGTGAGCAGGGCGCGCGCTCAGCGCCGCAGATCACGTACAACTTTCCCGGGGCGACCTGCATCAGCATCAATGAAGAGGCGGCGCACGGCATCCCCGGCACGCGCCGCATCGAGGCGGGTGACGTCGTCAATGTCGATGTGTCCGCCGAGCTCGACGGCTATTTCGCCGATACCGGCGGCACTCGGGTGGTGCCGCCCGCCAGTGATGTCGCGCTGCGCCTGTGCCATGCCACCAAGCTCGCGCTGGAGAACGCGATGCAGGAAGCGCGTGCTGGCGCCAGGATCAACCAGATCGGCAAGGCGATCGAACGGGTCGCAAAGCAGCATCGCTTCCGCATCATCCGCAATCTCGGCAGTCACGGCGTGGGCCGGGCACTGCACGAGGAGCCGGAACATATTGCCGGCTATTTCGTTGCCAATGACCGCCGCGTATTGCAGGAAGGCATGGTGATCACGATCGAGCCGTTTCTCTCGACCAAGACTTCGATAGTGGAACAGTCCAGCGACGGCTGGACGCTGTTCGGCCCGGCCGGCACGCGCTCGGCTCAATACGAGCACACGATGGTGATCACGCGCGGCAGCCCCATCGTGGTCACGAGGCACTAGCCCATGGCGTTGTCGCTGCTGGTCAACATCGACGTCGATGATCTGAAGAAAGGTGTGGAGTTCTACTGTGCCGCCCTCGGCCTGAGGGTGGGGCGGCGCTTCGGCCACGATGCGGTGGAGCTGCTGGGCGCACCGTCGCCGATCTATCTGCTGTCCAAGCCGAATGGCACGGTGGCCTCGGCGTACAGCCGGCACCTGCGCTCCTATGCCCGCCATTGGACACCGGTCCACCTGGACTTCGTGGTCGACTCGGTCGAGGCGTCGGTCGACAAGGCCCGCAATGCCGGCGCCCGGCTCGAAGGCCCGATCCGCTCCAACAGCTGGGGCAAGATCGCCATGCTGGCCGATCCGTTCGGCCACGGCCTGTGCCTGATCGAATTCGTGGGCCGCGGCTACGACGACATCGCGACCGGCGAGGGTGTCGAAGAGCCCCGCAAGTCGGCGAAGAAGAGCTGAACCCGCAGCTGCGGCCGGTCGGCTCTCAACGATGCGGAAGTCGTTGCAGTGGCCGCGCTCCCGGCCCGCAGTGCCGGTGGATTGGGCTAGTATCCACCGGTCGTTCTGAATCCTTCGCTGCCCACCTCTGCTGCCGATCATGTCAGAGCTCGTCTGCTGGAAATGCGGCACTTCGCTCGCGGATTACACACTGCCGCTGCGCCGCCTGGAGGAGTGCAGGCAGTGCGGCGCGGAGCTGCACGTGTGCAAACTCTGCGAGTTCTACGACATCACGGTCGCCAAGCATTGCCGCGAGCCGATTGCCGAGGCAGTGAAGGACAAGGAACGCGCCAACTTCTGCGACTATTTCAAACCCAGGCCCGGTGCCTATTCAGACGCTGGCGCGACTGAAGCCGCCAAGGCTAAATCCCAGCTCGATGCGCTGTTCGGCGCGAAGCCGGCGTCTTCCCAGTCATCTGCCGCCGATCAGGCCCGCGCGCAGCTCGATGCGTTGTTCGGCAAGAAGACAGACTAGATTCACGGCGTCGTCTCGAATTGCGTAATTGACCGGTGGGGTCGACGCGGGTATCTCGAACTGCGCCGTTTCAAGCAGGAGAGACCCATGGCCTCGACCACGCGTACCACCCACCGCAGCACCGCCGGCAAGAAGCTCTATGCGGTTCGCGACAAGAACGGACGTTTCAAGGACATTCAAACCTACGAGCGCGCGCACCGCGCCGACCTGAAGAAAAAGAGCAAGGCGGAGAAGCATTGACGCGCGTCACTGCCTGATCCCGTTCGATCGCCCGGCTGCTTCCGATCTGCTCGTCGCTGCCGCGTAGGTGGGAGTCCATCTGGCTGGTTCGGATGGATTCCTGCGCACGCGGGAGCGATGAATCAGAGCCTTCTCAAGGCTCCGGCACGTGCGCATCGGGCGACGTGGTCGCTTCGCGCACCAGCCAGTTCATGGCGCCCGAGATCAGCGGATCGTTGAGCCGCCGCGGCAGGCACACGGCGTAGATGGCGAAGGGCGATTCGATGGCGTCGGTGAATACCTGCACCAGCCGCCCTGCCGCCAGATCGCCGGCAGCGAAGACGCTGGAGGCGAGGGCGACGCCCTGGCCTTCCAGCGCAGCTTGCAGCATGGAGTTGCGATCGCCGCAGATTACGCCGCGGCGTGCGTTCACGCCTTTGACCCCTGCCGCTTTGAGCCAGCGCTCCCACGCGTGATAGGAGTCATCGTGCAATAGCGCGTGATGCTTCAGGTCGCTGAGCGCCTCGAGCCTCGGACCGCGAGCGAGCAGCGAGGGCGAGCACACCACGATCTCTCTTGGCCGAAACAACGGCACGACGTGTAGCCCCGGGTACTGGCCGCCGCCGAAGCGGATGCCGATATCGACATCGTCGCGCGCGAAATCGACCAGCCGCGTGGTCGTTACGACCTGCAGATCCGCCTCCGGGAACAGCAACGAGAACGACTGTACGCGCGGCATCAGCCAGCGCGCCGAAAGCGAAGCGAACGTCGAGATGGTGAGCTTGCGGCGCACCGCTGGAATCGAAACGTCTTCGATGGCGCTGGCCAGCCGGTCGAACGCCTCGCGGGTTCCTTCGGCCAGCAGCGCGCCGTGCGCAGTGAGTTTCAATCCGCGCGGCAATCGCTCGAACAGCTTCACGCCCAGCCGCTCTTCCAGTTGCTTCACCTGTCGACTCACGGCGGCGTGGGTGACGTTCATTTCCTGCGCTGCTGCGCTGAGATTCAGGTTGCGGGCCGCGACGTCGAAGGCGCGCAACGGGCCGACGGGGATGCGTTTCATGAAATCTCTTGGGGATTGCTCATGGTCGGGAAACAGTGCGGTTCCGGCTGGACGGGCAGGCACTGCGAAGCGTTGCCGCCACGCTGCGCGTCGCCCCTGAGATGCAATTAAAAATCATATCAAGACGACACTAAGTGTCGCTACTGCGCCGATTTCCACGCGAATACGCTACGCCTCCATTAGAGATTTTCATAGCTAACCGGAGGTGGCCCATGGACGAGTATCTGTTCATTCAGCTGGCAAAACTTCAGGCCGACCGGCTGCAGCTGGAGCGTGAGCGCGAGCTTGCGGCTCCCCGCAGACCTGTCCTGTCCGAAACATCCCGGAGCCCGGGCCGCCGTTCCTCCCGAACGCGCTGGTACGCCTCCGAACCCCAATGGAGGGAGCAATCATGAGACGCCTGATTCCACTGGCCGCGTCGATCGCGGTGAACGTTGGGTTGCTGAGCGCACTGCAGCTGAACGTGTACCTGGCCCAGGCGGCACCGCCGGGCGAGGTATCCATTACTGAGCTGGCCGGGCCGGCCTCGTCGACGTACGCGCAGGCAGCAAGCGCAGAGGTGAAGAGCCATGCGCTGCGTCAGGCCGCGATCATCGCCCGATAGGTCGGGAACGATGGCAGCCGCAGCGTGGCGCGGATTGCGTTGGCCGGGATCAGGCCGCCGCGGTCCGCGCCATCGCTTCGATGAGGCGCCCCAATTTTTCGATGGCGTGCTCGATGGTCGTCGACCACGGCAGGCCGCAGCTCATGCGAATGTAATTGCGGTAATCGGCCTTGGCGGAGAACACCACGCCCGGCGCGATGCCGATCCGGCTCGCCAGCGCGGTCCGGAACAGCTCTGCGCCGTCCACGTTGGCGGGCAGCTCGATCCAGATGACCATGCCGCCGGCCGGTCGTGCGATGCGCGTGCCGGCGGGAAAGTACCGGGCGACGGCATCGATGAAGCGCTGCGAATTGGCCGAGAGCAGCGAGCGCACGCGGCGCAGGTAACGGTCGTAGCCGCCGCTGGCGTAGTAGCGGGCCAGAACCAGCTGCTGCAACGTCGGACAGGCCACCGACGAGAAGAACTTGGCGCGCGCGATTTCAGTGTGGAACAGCGGGCTCACCGCCCAGCCGATACGGTAGCCGAGCGCGATGGTCTTGGACACCGAGCCGCAGGAGATCACCAGTCCGGATTCGTCGAAGGCGCGCATCGAGGTCGGCCGGACGCTGCCGTAATGCAGGTCGCCGTAGATGTCGTCCTCGATGATGGGCACGTCGTTGCCGGTGAGCGTCGTGACGATGTCGCGCTTGGCCTCATCGGAGGTCAGCGTGCCGGCTGGGTTGTTGAAGTTCGGCACCAGCACCGCCGCCGCCAGGCGCGTGGTGCGCACGATGTTGCGGACCGCTTCGGCATCGATGCCGATGCCGGGGCGATTGGGCACTTCCACCACTTTCAGCCGCAGGTGCTCGATCAATTGCAGCAGGCCGAAGTAGGTGGGCGATTCCACCAGCACCGTGTCTCCTGGCTGGCAGGTCACCTGCAGCGACAGCGAAAGCGAGTCCATGGCGCCGGCGGTGATGACGATGTGCGCCGGATCCGTCGGCGCGCCGGCAATCGCCATGCGCTTGGCCACCTGGCGTCGCAGCTCCGGATCGCCCGGCGGCATGAACAGTTCGCCGGCGTGTGCCGGGTGATCGCGCAAGACCTCGCGGATCAGGTTGTTGAGCCGTTGATTGGGGTACGACTCCGGCGAGGTGAATGCGACGTTGAGCGGCACGATGTCGGTGCGGCTCAGCGCCTCGCGGCAGGTGTCCAGCATTTCGGTGGCGATGGATACCGGCTTGCGCGAGCGCGTTACCTTGGCGCGGGGTTCCGGCATGACGCTCGGATCGGGCGGACGCACGTAGAAACCGGACTGCGGCCGGGCTTCGATCAGTCCGATGTTTTCCAGGTGCACGTAGGCCTGCACCACGGTGGAAACACTGACTTTCGCGGTGCGACTCATGCTGCGCACGGAAGGGATGCGATCATTGGTGCGCAGCGCGCCGGTGGCGATCTGGGTTTCGACCAGCCGTGCCACACGTTCGTAGAGCAGGGGAGCGCTGGATGACAAAGGTGCCATTCCTAACTGTATTGGCTCAGCGCCAGTCTACCTGAATCTGTACTGCTTGCCAGCTGCACAGGCAAAGTCCTCGCATGAAAAACCCGCCCCCGACCCCGTTGACTCCCCCGGCCCGGCGCGCCGCTTCGCTGTCGCTGGCGGTGATTGCCGCGTTCGCCGGCATCTACCTGATCTGGGGTACGACCTACCTGGCGATCGCCATATCGATCGAGACGTTGCCGCCGTTCATCAGCGGCGCGGTGCGCTTCCTGCTGGCCGGGGTGCTGATGTACGCATGGTTGCGGACCCGACACCGGCGACCGTTCGCCGACGTGAACCTGCCGGCCGCCGCCTTGTGCGGCGTGCTGCTTGCGGGAATCGGCAATGGCTTCGTCATCTGGGCGCAGCAGGGCATTCCGTCCGGCATCGCCGCGCTCATCGTCGCGGCCATGCCGGTCCTGGTGCTGGTGCTCGACTGGGTGTTTTTCGGCAAGCGGGCGCCATCGCGCCAGGCGCTGGTGGGTACGGCCATCGCGCTCGCGGGTGTGGCAACTATCGTGATGCACACGCATACGCTGTCCGGCGGCTCGCAGCCGCTGTACTTGCTGGCAATGTTTGCCGCAGTGACCGGCTGGAGCTTTGGCACGCTGCTGCAAAAGCGCGTCGCTCGGGCCGACAATCTGCTGAGCTTCACGGCCGCGCAGATGCTGTTCGGCGGACTGTTCCAGCTGGTGTTGACGTTCGTCGACGGCGAGTGGGCGCACTTCGATCTCGCCCACGTGTCGTTGTCTTCGGCAATGGCGGTGCTGTACCTGGTGGTGTTTGGCACCATCGTGGCGCTGAACAGCTACCTGTGGCTGTTGACCCGCGTGTCGGCGCAGAAGGTGACGACCTATGCGCTGGTCAATCCTGTCGTTGCACTGGTGCTCGGCGCGGTAGTTCTGCAGGAAAAAGTCACGGGACTGGCGGTGACGGCGGCGCTGCTGGTGCTCGTCGGCGTGGCGCTGGTCCTGTTCCAGGACTGGAGACTGCTGTTCGGCCGACGGGAATCCGCCAGCGCCAATGCCGATGCGTCGTGACACTTCCTGCTGGTCACTCCCGCGTATGCGGGAGTCCATCTGCCGGTGAGGGGGGATTCCCGCTTTCGCGGGAATGACGGAGTGCTTGCTCCAGGTGAGTGAGAGAAAGGACTCCTCAGTGCATCTGCCGCGCATCCATCTCGGCTCTTGATTCCGACACCGGCGTCGGCTTGATGCGTTCACGGTAGATCACGTACAGCCCGCTGCTCACGATGATGGATGCGCCAAGCAGCATTCGCGCGCTCGGCGTCGTCATCCACAGCAGCCAGTCGAACAGCATTCCCCACATCAGCGCCGTATATTCCAGCGGCGCCACGATCGACGGCGAAGTCAGGCGGAAGGCGTGCGTCATGAAGTACTGGCCCAGAGCGCCCGACACACCCAGGCCCACTATCCACGGCCAATGCTGCTCCCATTGCAGCGCCTTCCAGTTCGCTATCGAAAAGAGCCCGGCCGCTACCGCCAGGAAGAGGATGGTCCATATGATCGTCGCCGCGCTCGAATCGGTACGAATCAGCACGCGGATGGTGATCGCGCCCAGGGCGTAGCCCAGCGCGGAAGCAAGGGCAGCCAATCCGCCGATGGTGATCAGCCCGGTGCCCGAAGGACGCAGCACGACGATGACGCCGCAAAGGCCGACCAGCACGGCAACCCAGCGCCGCCAGCCCACTTTCTCGCCGAGCATCGGCACCGACAGCGCCGTGATGAGCAGCGGCGCCGACATGAAGATGGCGTAGGTATCGGCCAGCGACAGCTGGCTCACTGCATAGATGAAGAGCACCAGCGTGGCGACGCTCAGCAGACCGCGCACGAGGTGCAGCAGCCAACGCTTCGGTACCAGGTCGCGCCAGTCGCCGAACAGGGCAGTGGCACCGAGCAGAAAAGGCAGCGAGGCCGCGCCGCGCAGGAACGTGACCTGCATCGAGGGGTAGCTCTCGACCAGCTTTTTCATAGTGACGTCCATCATCGCAAACGTCGCGACGGCCAGCAGCATTGCGCCGATGCCACGTAGGTTGGAGGACTGCATGGCGGATAGGCTACAGGACGGCGCCGTCCCGCGGGATGGAAAGGCCCGTTATTTCTGCCAGACGGACCGCGAACTCTGCTTTCTCCGTTTGCGAAGTGAGGGCGCCGCAGGGCGGCTGTACACTGCCGATCCTCGAGGGTTGAACCGGCAGACGAGAGATTCCCATGCGACAGGCTTTCATTTGCGATGCGATCCGTACCCCCATCGGCCGTTATGGCGGTGCACTGGCCCAGGTACGTCCCGACGATCTCGGTGCGATTCCGCTCAAGGCCCTGATGGTGCGCAATCCGAAGGTCGATTGGTCTGCCATCGACGATCTGTACTACGGCTGCGCGAACCAAGCCGGTGAAGACAACCGCAACGTCGCGCGCATGGCCCTGCTGCTTGCCGGCCTGCCCGACTCGGTGCCTGCCGCGACGATCAATCGCCTGTGCGGCTCGGGTCTGGATGCCGTGAATCTTGCCGCGCGTGCGATTCGTACCGGCGAAGCAGAGCTCATCATCGCTGGCGGCGTCGAGAGCATGACGCGCGCGCCCTTCGTCATGGGCAAGGCCGATAGCGCTTTCTCGCGTGCCGCGAAGATCGAAGACACCACCATCGGCTGGCGCTTCGTGAATCCTTTGCTCAAGGCGCAGTACGGCATCGACTCGATGCCGGAGACGGCGGAGAACGTCGCGGCCGATTTCAAGATCAGCCGCGCCGATCAGGATGCTTTCGCGCTGCGCAGCCAGCAACGCTATGCGCGTGCGCATGCCGACAAGTTCTTCGAAGCGGAGCTCACGCCGGTGACGATTCCACAGAAGAAGGGCGAGCCGATCCAGTTCTCGGTCGATGAGCATCCGCGCCAGACCAGCATCGAAGCGCTCGCGAAGCTGAAGGGCGTAGTGAAGCCGGACGGTACGGTGACTGCCGGCAACGCTTCAGGCGTCAATGACGGCAGCTGCGCACTGTTGCTGGCAAGCGAAGAAGCGGCGGCGAAGTTTGGCCTGCGTCCGCGTGCACGAGTGATTGCAACGGCGACCGCCGGAGTGGCGCCGCGAATCATGGGCATCGGGCCTGCGCCGGCGTCGCGCAAGGTACTGGAGCTGGCCAAGTTGTCGATCGGTCAGATGGATGTCATCGAACTCAACGAAGCCTTCGCGGCCCAGGGCCTGGCCGTGACACGGCAGCTCGGTCTGCCGGACGATGCGGAGCATGTGAATCCGAACGGCGGCGCCATCGCAATCGGTCATCCGCTCGGCGCCAGTGGCGCGCGGCTCGCAACGACGGCGATCAATCAGCTCGAGAAGATCAAGGGTCGCTACGCGCTGTGCACCATGTGCATCGGCGTCGGACAGGGCATCGCGATGGTGATTGAGCGCGTCGGCTGAGCGGCGCCGCCGGGTTTCACTCCGGGCCAGGAAAGTCGGCCCGGGTTACCGGCCTATTCGAGTTTCATTTCCATCCGCACCGTTGCATCCTGGGGCTTGCCCTCGGTGCGCTCCGCGGTGATGAACACACGCTCGGGATTCAGCTCGGTATTCGCAAGCAGTGCATCCTGCACCGCCCGGGCTCGTTGTTGTGCAAGCGCGGTGAGCGCCGAGTCGTCGGGGCGCAGCTGTTGCAGTAACGAGTCTTCGAGAAATTTGAGCTGGGCGTCGAAGTCCATGCCCTTTTCCGTCTTCGTCTCCGGCGGGTATTGCGGCGCGGCGTTCATGATCTCCTTGTAAGCCTTCTCGTAGACCGCCACGCGCTTGCGCTTCTCGCTGTCATCGAGCGCCTGCTCGGGAGCAGCCGGGACTTTCGCCGCCAGCGCAGTACGGGCCAACGCCTCGCTGTCCTGGGCGGTCACGACGGTCAAAGGCACGCTGAGCCTGAGTTGCGGGCGCTCGACCAGCGCCTTCGACAACGTGGTGAGCTTCTCGGCCTGCGGTGCCGCCAGCTCGGCGGAGCCGGCCGGGAAATCCACGTAAGCCAGTTCCTCGCCGCCGCCGAAGAGCGCGCCGAGCGCGGCGAACGGTGCCGTAACCACCTTGGTGAGCAGCCCCAAGACGGCCTTCCAGATGATGGGACCGAGGCGGAACTTCGGATCGTCGAGTGTGCCGCTGACCGGCAGATTGACGTCGATCACGCCGCGGCGATCCTTGAGCAGCGCTACTGCGAGCTTCAGCGGGATCGGTGCGGCGTCCTTTGAATCCGTCTTCTCGCCGAACTCCAGGTTGTCCACCACGATGTGATGCGCGGCGTCGAGCTTGCGGTCCTCCACCTTGTACTTGAGCTCGGTCGACAGCTTGCCCTTGCTGATGTTGTAGCCGGCGAACTTGCCCGAATAGGGATTGAACGTGGTGAGCTCCATGTTGCGAAAGTCCATCGACAGGTCGGTGTACTTGGCCGCCGAGAGCAGGTTCACCTCGCCGGTGATGTCCACCGGCGCGTACTTGTCGACCTTGCCGTCGAGCTTCACTTTCGCGCGTGAAGCGGGGTCGGACGACAAGCCGACCACCGTGCCGCTCAGCCCGAGAATGCCGGTCGCGAACGAGGGCTCGATCGAGTAGTCGGCGAAATTCGCCGAGCCGTCGATGAATTGCACGGTCTTGATGCGGATCGGGAAGGGCGGCTGCGAGTCGGCGCGTTGGCTCGATTCGGCGACACCGGCAGCCTTCTTCGCCGTACTCTTCGCTGCCTTGCCGCTGTCGGCAATCTTGGCGTTGCCGGACTGCTCAGTGCGAGCGTCCGCGCTCTTTTCCTGCTTCGCGCTTTCCTCCGTCTCTTCATCTTTCGCCGGCGGCTCCTGGGCAGCGCCGGGATTGAGCACGCTGGTTACGTTCAGTGTCTGATTCTTGGAGATCACGACACTGGCGTAGGGCTGGCGCGCGACGATGCGATCGATGCTGAGCCGGTTCGGGTTCTGGGTGAAATCGATGCCGGTGACGGCCAGGTTGCGCCACTTCACGAAATCCTGGTTCACCAGCTGATCGGTGGTGCGCAGGTCGGCCACCTGGACTTCGCCGGTGAATTTCAGCGGCGGCGCCTTTTCCGGCGTGGCCGCGTACGACAGGTTGCCTTTGACGCCGAGCTGGCCGGAATGCAGCGTCATTGCCGTCGTGTCTTCGATGTACGGTTGCAGCACGGGCAGCTCGAAGCCGGACAGCGCAATGGCCAGCTGCGTGCTCAGCGGTTCGAGCTGCACCTCGCCCTTGCTGGTGAGCCTGGCGTGCTGGTCGATGGTGATGTCGGCATCGACCTGGAGCTTGGCCGCCGGGTCCGTGCTCCAGCCGTTCACGGTCAGTTGCACCGGCGCGAGCTGGAACCTGGTCGTCGGCGAGATGCCGTGATCCTCGGCTTTGATTGCGGCATCGGCGAGCTGGATGGTCTCGATGCTCACGCGCCAGTCGGGCGAGTCGGCCGCAGCGGGTGTCTGCGTCGATGCTGCGGCCGCAGTGTCAGCCATGGCGGTGGTGCTGCTGGCGGGCTTGCTGCCATCGCTGCGCTTCGCTTCAGCTGTCGAAGGCGTTTCGGTGCCGGCCTTCTGCGCACCGAGCAATCGCATCAAGCTGATCGAACCATCCGCCTCGCGCGCCACATCCACCCGCGCGCCCTTCACGTCGAGGCGCTTCAGCGCGACATCACGCTTGCCGTAGGAAAAAGTGACGTCGTGCGCCTGGATGCCGGGAATCGTCACTGGGGCCGCGGCCTTGCTGCTGCGCTCCGCGAACGACAGGTTGCGCACCTCGATCGAGGGCAGGGTGATGTCGAGCGCGAAGGTAGGATTGAGCGCGAAGTTGTAGCTGCCGCTGACCGTGGCGTCGCCGGAGGCCAGTCGGAAGGGCAGGGACTCATATATATAAGAGTCCACCGTTTCCATTTTCAGGCCTTGCACGCTGAACTGGCCGGCCGAGCCCAACGGTTGCACCGTGAAGCCGCCGTTCCATTCGAGCCGTTCGCCGGAGGTGGTGGTGCCGGCGAAATCGTAAGCGTTGCGGTAGCCGACGTCGGTCTTGAAATCGGTGAGCGTGAACCGCACCGGCTTCAACGCGGCTGCGAATGGTCGCGTCAGTGTCTGGTCGGTCAGTCCGATGCGGCCTTCGTAAACATCCAGAGTGCTGATGCGCACGCGCGGTGGTGCGGCCTGCGGCTGCGGTGCTGCCTCTTCCGAAGCAGGCGCCAGCTGCGCCAGGTTCACCGAGCCATCCTTCGCGATCACCAGGTCGATGTCAGGTGCGGCGAGCTGCACCTCCTTGAGCACCACCGCCCGTTGCCACAACGAAGCCAGCTCCGCGTTGACGTAAAGATGCCGGAACGCGACCAGCGGTGAATCGTCCGCCTCCGTCAGTGCAAAGCGGCTGATGCTGGTCTCGAAGGTGAACGGGTTGAAGCGGACGTCGCCGACGGCGACCTTCCGGTGCAGCGTCTCGGTGACGTAGCTCTGCAATTGCGACTGGGCCAGGTGCGGCACCAGGAAGAACCCGGCCAGCGTGTACAGCAGCAGCACGCCTGCGACGACGCACAGCGCGATCCAATGCAGTCGCACCAGTACGATGAGCGGCGCAATGAGCGTTCGGAATTTGTTCATGCCGCTGGTCTGGGTCTCGAAAAAGCGGGCGGGGCGATAGGGATGCAAACGAACGGCGATTATTTCCGTTCGCCCCACGCTTGTCGAAGGGTCGGGGCGGTTGCCCCGACCCTCGGGGTGCATCGAATGCTCAGCGCTGCAGGTCGGCCGCAGCAGTTGCCGCGACCGCGGCGCCGGTTGGCATTTCACCTTTCTCGAACATGGAGCGATAGGTGAATCCGGCGAGCGCGCCGCCGATCAGCGGTGCGATCCAGAACAGCCACAGCTGGCCGAGTGCCCAGCCGCCCATGATGAGCGCCGGCCCGGTGCTGCGTGCTGGATTCACCGACGTGTTGGTGACCGGAATGGAGATGAGATGGATCAGGGTCAGGCACAGGCCGATGGCGATGGCCGCGAATCCGGCCGGCGCGCGCCGGTCGGTGGCGCCCAGGATCACGATCAGGAACATGAAGGTCATGACGATCTCGCAGACCAGCGCCGCTTGCAGCGGGTAGCCGCCGGGCGAATGCTCTCCATAGCCGTTGGCGGCGATGCCATTGGTCTGCAGCGACCAGTCGGCGTTGCCGGAGGCGATCAGGTAGATGACGGCTGCAGCCAGGATCGCTCCCAGCACCTGCGAGATGATGTACGGCAGCAGCTGCGCAGCGGGGAAGCGCCCGCCGGCCCACAGCCCGACCGAGACCGCGGGATTGAAATGCCCGCCCGATGCGTACCCGAGCGCGAATACGCCGGTGAGCACCGTCAGACCGAAGGCGAGGGCGACGCCGAGAATGCCGATGCCGACGTTGGGGAACGTCGCCGTCAGTACCGCGGAGCCGCAGCCGCCGAGCACGAGCCAGAATGTGCCGATGAACTCGGCCAGAAGTTTCTTGTTCAGAGGCATCGGGGATTCTCCCTTGTTGTTGGTGAACTATAGATTCCTCGATTCGAATCTTGCCACGACCTTGCCGGTCGCGTCCGACAGCTCCAGGTGCGCGCCCGAAATCTTCCAGTGCCGGGTGGACTCCAGCGCCTTGACGAAAGCTTCCTCGAAGTTCACGTCGGGGCAGGCCATGCGCGTCAGCGCCATCTGCGTGAATGTCAGCTGGTCGCCGTTCGATTGATAGCCGCCGATGAGGCGATTGCAGCCGCCGTGGCCCGAGACGCGATGCTCGTTGGACTCCAGCGCGAAGTAGGGCTCGCGACGGTCGTCGCTCACCGTGATCTCGCGCTCGTGCAGTCGCACCAGCACCCAGCGGGTGCCCTCCAGGTCATGAGTCACGCCACGTGCTCCGCAGTTTTCGTTCGAGAGGAATTTGCCGGTCTTCTCCACGATCAGTGTGTCGCGCAGCTGATCCCCTTCCATGCCCGGCCGCTTGACGATGCGACCTTCGAGCGTGACCAGCAGCGGCTGCGCCGGCTCCTTGCGCGCTTTGAGATAAGCCGCCTGCAGCGCAGCGTTGTCGCCTTCTTGCGCCACTGCGAGCTTCAGGCCCGTCAGGCATTCCTCGAAGATGGCGGCGTCCGCCATGTATCGATACATGCCGCGCAGCTGCAGCTTGGGTTCGAGCGGCGAGTAGGTGTCCTGGTGCGTCAGGTCATAGTTGAGCTGCGAGGTGATTTCCTTGCCTTCGATGTCGAGCTTGCGCAGCGTGCGCGCGTCCTTCACGGCGAACAGGGACGGCGCCTCCCCGTCCCCGTGCAGGGCGAGAATCATCTGGTCTTCGGACAGCGACCATTCGCCGATCTCGCTGAAAGTGGTTTCCTTGGGTTCGCCCAGGTAGGTCAGGCGCGCGAAGAACACCTTGTCCGGCCGCAGATCCAGGTCGTAGCGAATGCCCTCGCAATCGGCGCAGGGCAGCAGTCCCGAATAAAGCGCTGGCAGGCGCTGCGGCAGCGGCACGTTCTCGCCGGCCGGCGTGGGTGCCGGAGCGGAAGAGGCGGCGGCGGATGGTGCGGGCGGCTCGTTGGGGCGCAGCGGCTCCCCGCGCTCGCAGGCTGCTGCCAGCAGGCCGAATGCGAGCAGCGCAAATACTCTGGTCGGAATCATGGGCGCGCCCGTAGCGTTGACAGCTGGTTATCGTTGCGGCCGTCGGCAGCTTAGCTGCCGCAGGTTACAGCCGCTATACGCAGAAGCGCGGTGGCGCGCCGTCAGCCAGTGGCGGCGGTCCAGTGCCAGTCCCGGATCTCCGGCAAATCCTCGCCGTGGCTGCGGATGTATTCGCGATGCTCGACCAGTTTGTCGCGGATGCGCTGGCGGATGTGCGCGGCGTGCTGGTTCAGGCCCGGCACGAAGTCGATCACTGCTTCGACCAGATGAAACCGGTCCAGATCGTTCAGCACCGTCATGTCGAAGGGCGTGGTGGTCGTGCCTTCCTCCTTGTAGCCGCGCACGTGCATGTTGTCGTGACCGGCGCGCCGGTAGGTGAGGCGATGGATCAGGAACGGATAGCCGTGGAAGGCGAAGATCACCGGCTTGTCGAGCGTGAAGATGGAGTTGAATGCACTGTCCGACAGTCCGTTCGGATGCTCGCGCGGCGGCTGCAGCGTCATCAGGTCCACCACGTTCACGACGCGCACCTTCAGCTCAGGTAGCCAGTCCCGCAACAGGGTGACTGCCGCGAGCGTTTCCAGGGTCGGCACGTCACCGGCGCAGGCGAGGACGACGTCGGGACTGCCGTCGTGATCGCTGCCGGCCCATTCCCAGATGCCGACGCCGGCGCTGCAATGCTTGAGCGCCGCATCCATCGACAGCCACTGCGGCTGCAGCTGCTTGCCGGCGACGATGAC
>DATMEZ010000045.1:0-5144 GCA_035556415.1 Povalibacter sp. | reverse complement strand
GAAACGAGACACCTGACCCAGGACGCCTGAATGGGTTGGTGCAGGGGCGCTCGATTGCCTCTCTGAGCATCTAAGCACTTGGAAGCGGCTGCGGCAGGGACGCTTTCTCCAGCGCGATCCGAACCGAGAACCCTCAATTGGCTGGTAGAGCGGCGTTGATCGCACCTGCCCGGACGAAGGTCTAGGCCCGGTGGTAGGGATGTCCCTTTACGATGCTCACCGCGCGATACAGCGCTTCGGCCACCATCACTCGCGCAAGGCCGTGCGGCAGGGTGAGCGCTGACAAGGACCAGCGCGTTTCGGCTTTTGCATCCACTTCCGCCGCGATGCCGTCGGGACCGCCGATCAGAAAAGCAACGTCACGGCCATCGCGCGCGCGGGCTTCGAGAAAGCGTGCGAGCTGCTCGCTCGTCATGGATTTGCCAGTGACTTGCAGCGCAACGATGTGCGCACGCGACGGCAGCGCCGCCAGCATCCGCTCGCCTTCCTTGGCCATCGCCTGACCGACATTGCCGCCGCTGCGCTGGCCGAGCGCGATTTCCTTCAGTTCGAGCCGGTAGTCGGAGGTCAGGCGGCCGGCATATTCCTCATAGCCCTCGTCGACCCAACGAGGCATGCGCGTGCCGACGGCGATCAGGCGCAGCAGCACTCACACCGCCACTTTTTCCAGGGCCGCTTCGCGGCGCGCGGCGCTCACATCCCAGAGATTCTCCAAGCGGTAAATCTCGCGCACGCGCGGCAGCATGACGTGAACGATCACGTCCTGTAGGTCCACCAATACCCATTCTCCATCGCGCTGGCCTTCGACACCCATCGCGCGAAAGCCCGCCTTCTTGGCGTGTTCCAGTACGCGCTCGGCGATCGAACGCACGTGACGATCGGAAGTACCGCTGGCGATGATGAGCGTGTCGGCAATGTCGGTGAGCTTGCGCACGTCGAGCACCTTGACCTGCAGCGCCTTCATCTCGTCGAGCGCGCCCTCGACCACTTTCACGATGCGGCTGAGAGAATCGGTCGGGGCGGCCTGTGCCGGCTTGGCGGCACGGGCCGTCTTGGCCTTGCGCACCGTTGCCGGCACTGCGGCTTTCTTTACCACGGCTTTTCTTGCCGCGGTTTTGCGTGCGGGCGCAGCCGCAGCCTTGACCGTCTTCTTCTTCGCCCCTGGCCGCTTGGCGGACTTTGCCTTGGCAGTGGCGGAACCCGAACGTCGTGATGTGTTTGCGCGCTTGGCGGCCATGCTCACCTCTTGGGTCGATAACACCCGGTTTGCCCGATGATTGCCCGCACCGCGTCGGGCATCAGATAGCGGGGATCGCGCCCCGCTGCGATCGACTTGCGAACGTCGGTCGATGAAATTTCCAGCTGCGTGACGGCGTGGATGTAGATACAGCCGGCAAGCGTTTCATGCAGATCGTTGATGCGGCCGGTGCCGCGATCCACCAGCAGCTCGCCCAGCGGACCCATGCTCGGCGCCCGCCAGCCCGGACGGTGCGCCACCACCAGGTGGGCCAGGTCGAGCAACTCACGCCATTGATGCCATTTCGGCAGGCCAAGGAACGCATCCATGCCGACGATCAGACACAACGAGCGCTCCGGAAAATCCGCGCGCAGCGTGCGCATCGTATCCACCGAATATGAGAGCCCCTCGCGGCGAATCTCGCGATCGTCGACCACGAAGCCGGGCTGGCCTGCGGTGGCGGCCTGCACCATCGCCAGGCGCACTTCGGCGCTCGCCACCGTGGTGTCGCGATGCGGCGGATTGCCGGCCGGCATGAAACGCATCTCGGTGAGCCGCAGCGCCTGCAGCAATTCGAAGGCAGTGCGCAGATGACCGAAATGAATCGGATCGAATGTGCCGCCGAAAATTCCTATTGGGTTCACGCCGCCCTCGATCTTGCCAGCCGCACGCCGGCAAAGCGCGCCACCAATGCTTCCAGTTCGACCCACGGGTTGGTGCGCAGTACGCCTTTGGTGGCGCGATCCACGCGGGACGCGTCCAGCAGTAGGCCTCGCACCGCACCTGGTTTCAAACGCGCCAGTGCCTGTTTCATCGCAGCCTGCCGTGGCCGCCAGACATACACGGCGTTCATTGCCGAATCCGCGCTCTGTCCATTGCGCATCAAGTACTGCACCCGCGCCAGCCACTGCAGATCCTTGTTGACGGCCCACAGCGCCAGCACCGGCTCGACGCCTTCGCCGCGCAAGCCTTCCAGAATTCGCAGCGCCCTCGCGGTCTGCCCGCGCATTGCGGCTTCGCCGAGCTGCAACACGTCGAAGCGTGCGCTGTCGGCCACGGCTTCGAGCACGGTTTGCGTATCGAGCGGTCCCGGCGGCACCAGCAGCGCGAGCTTTTCGACTTCCTGATGCGCCGCCAGCAGATTGCCTTCGACTCTTTCGGCCAGCAGCGCGGCGGCAGCCGGCTCGGCCTGCAAGCCGTGGCGCGCCAGTCGTTCGCGAATCCAGTTGGGCAGGCGCGCCAGGTCGACCGGCCAGACCTGGATCAGCACGCCCTGCTTGTCGATGGCGCTCGCCCACTTGGAATTCTGGGTGCGCCCATCCAATTTGCCGGTGATGACCAGCACCACGTTGTCAGGCGAGCCTTGCTGCGCCAGCTCGACGATGGCACTGCCGCCCTGTTCGCCCGGGGTCGGATTGGTCATGCGGATCTCGACGATCTTGCGCTGCGCGAACAACGACATCGCCCGGCTATCGGCCAACAGCGCGTTCCAGTCGAAACCGCGCTCGACCACGTGCAGGTCGCGTTCGGTATAGCCCTCGGCGCGAGCCCGCGCGCGAATGGCGTCGGCCGCCTCGTTCACCAGCAGCGGCTCGTCTCCCGATACGAGATAAATCGGGCTCAGGCCGCGCGCCAGGCTGGCAGCCAGGTTATCGCCGGAAATTTTCACTGGAGATCGGGCTGACGAGTGCGGCGTCGCAGATGCGGGACGTTGGGCAGAAGCGACAACACGATCGGACTTTGGGCACTCGTAGCGAGCTGCAGCAGCGACAATGAGGATAGACGCGCCGGATTATGGCCCAAGCCCGGTTAAGCGGGAAGATGATCTTTACAGCCACGCCGCAGCACCGTAGCCTGCGGCTGTCGTCAATCGCTGCACCCCATGCGCATCTTCCAGCTAGCCCGCAAACCGCCGCAATGGTTGCGAGTCGTTCTCGCAGGCCTGCTGCTGGCTTTTGCGCTGGATTCCGTGGCGCACGCTGCGCACACGCACGATGCGACCAGCGTCACTGTCACCCACAGTGCCTGCGGTTACTGCGCCGCCTTCGGCGGCCTGGGCAACGCGCCGGTCTACGCACACACACTGCCGATTCCCGCCCTCACGCCGATCGAAGCACCCGATCCGCGCGAAATTGTCATCGCACGTCGTCCGACGTTCTCCGCGCAGCCACGCGCGCCGCCGATTCACTGAAAGCCACCCATCCATCCCTTCGCCGCGAAAACGGTGAAGGCGCCGCCGCGCTGCATGCAGCCGGCGTTGCCATTTGCTTTCAGGAATCGTTGCACCATGCATCCCAGTCATTGCCTGCGCATCGCCGTCGTTGCGATGCTTGCCGCCACCAGCGCACGCGCCCAGGAATCCAGGGTCGAAACCGTCGTCGTCACTTCCAGCGCCCTGCACGAAAACCCCTTGGAGGTCGCACAACCCACCAGCGTGGTCGCCGGTGACGCGCTGCGTCGCCAGATCGCCGCCAGCATCGGCGAGACCCTGGCGGGCGAGCTCGGCGTCAGCTCGACCTATTTCGGCCCGACCGCCAGCCAGCCGGTGATCCGCGGCCTGGGCGGCTACCGGGTCCAGGTGCTGCAGGACGGCGCCGCCGCGCTCGATGTTTCCAGCCTGAGCCAGGATCACGCCGTCAGTATCGAATCGGTGGTGTCGCAGCAGATCGAGATCATCAAGGGGCCGGCTGCCCTGCTTTACGGCAGCGGCGCGGCGGGCGGCCTGGTGAACGTGGTGACCAACCGCATTCCCAGGGAAACTGCGTCGGCACCCATCGCCGGCGCAGTCGAGTTGCGCAGCGACAGCGCCACCGGGGAACGCACCGGTGCATTGAGTCTCGATGGCGGCACCGGTCCGTTGGCATTCCACGCCGACTACTTCGATCGCAGCACCGACGACGTGAAGATTCCGGGCTTCGCGCAATCCGCCATCCTGCGCCGGCAGCTGCTCGAAGCCGGCGAGGAGCCCGACGACATCCGCGGCCGCCTGCGCAACTCGGCCAGCGACAGCAAAGGCGGTTCGCTCGGCGCATCGCTGGCCGGCGAGGCCGGGTTCGGTGGCATGTCCTGGAGCCGCTACGAATCGACCTACGGCATTCCCGCCGAGGAAGAGGCCTTCATCGACATGAAGCAGGACCGCTTCGATGCCAAAGGCGAATGGCGCGCTGCCGGCTCGTGGCTCGATACGCTGCATCTGAACGGCGCATACAGCGATTACACGCACACCGAGTTCGAAGCACCCGGCGTACCCGGCACGGTGTTCAACCAGAACTCGTACGAGCTGCGGGCCGCGGCCGATCACCACTGGAGCAACAACTGGCGCGGCACCATCGGCGCGCAGTACGTCGACATCGACTTCGAGGCCCTGGGCGAAGAGGCTTTCGTGCCGGCCTCGATCACCCGCTCCACCAGCGTGTTCGCCTTCGAGGAGCGACATTTCGACAAATGGACGCTGGAGCTGGGCGCGCGTGCCGAGAACCAGACCTTGAAGCCCGCGGCGGACTCTGGCCTGCCCGACTATGACAAGACGGTCTTCAATTTCTCGACCGGCCTGGTGTTCCAGCTCGCCGACGATCGCGCGCTGGCGCTCAATCTCACTCACACCGAGCGCCATCCGCAAGCGGCCGAACTGTACGCCGACGGCGCACACATCGCAGCGGGCCGCGTGGAGATCGGCAATCCCAATCTCAAAAAAGAGAAAGCGCTGACCGCCGATCTGTCGTTGCGCGCTACCGGCGACGGCGTGCGCTGGACGCTGAATGCGTTCTACAACGATTACAGCGATTACATCTATCTCAATCCCACCGGCGAGATGGCGCCAGGCGAGGAAGAAGACCTGCCGATCTTCGAGTACCTGCAGGCCGGCGCCAAGCTGTATGGCTACGAAGCCGAAGTCATCTTCCCGCTG
>DATMEZ010000044.1:0-26197 GCA_035556415.1 Povalibacter sp. | reverse complement strand
CAAGCGCCCGGTCTTCCAAGTTGCCGATGGCAGCGAGGGTGCGAAGCGCCCGGTCTTCCAGTTGGCTGATGGCAGCGAAGGGGCCAAGCGTCCGGTCTTCCAGATTGCCGATGGCAGCGAGGGTGCGAAGCGCCCGGTGTTCCAGTTGGCTGATGGCAGCGAAGGTGCCAAGCGTCCGGTCTTCCAGATTGCCGATGGCAGCGAGGGTGCCAAGCGTCCGGTTTTCCAGCTGGCCGATGGCAGCGAAGGTGCCAAGCGTCCGGTTTTCCAGGTTGCGGATGGCAGCGAGGGTGCGAAGCGCCCGGTCTTCGCCTGATCTCGTGAATTGCTGAAGGAGAGTCTCCATGAAAACTCGAATCGCCATTGGCGCTGCTTTGCTGCTGACCATCGGGACCGCGGTCGCGGGCTCGTTGATCTACGGCCAGGGCCGAACCACGGCGCCGGTCGACATGACCGTGCCAGCGGCGCACCCGCAGCAAGTCACCCCGGAAGTGATCGCAATGTGGAAGGCGACGGCTTCTTCGTCGGACTACGCCGCCCCGCGAATCCCGATCTAAAGGGGCGAGCCAGGCAGCATCCTGGTTCGACGTCGGCAAAGGCGGCCGGATCGTTCGATCCGGCCGCATTCTTCTCGAAATCCTTCGCGCTCATGTCGGCGCCTGCCGACAGCGCGCTGAAATGTGCACGCAGTCACACAGCACTTGCCCGTTTGCAGCGTTTTCATCACGCTTGGTTCGTTGACATATTTGCGCGCCGTATAGCACCCTAACCGCGTCATCGGGAGCAGCGCAGCAAAGGTGTGCTGCTTTCGCGAAAGGCAAACTCACCGAAAGGTGAGGACGCAAAGCCACCGGTCTACGGGGACTTTCCTAGGACAGCGGGGTTGCCAGCGTTCCGGTTCCGTCGCGAAGGCGACTCGCGTCCGGCCGGCTGTCCCCATTTCCGGCGAAGTCGAGCCTTGAGATCGTCCGCGGCCAAGCGTTGCGCAAGGCTGCAAGGTCGCTTACCCAACAGGCGCGTACTTCGTTTCGATGCTGCACCACATTCCTGCTCGCCGCTTCTTCCTTGCGCCGCTCTTGACGCTGGCCGCGCTATGGACGCTCATGCCAGCATCGGGCTCGGCCGCCTCCGCGCTGGTCGGTCGTCCGGCGCCGGATTTCACGCTGCGTTCGCTGGCCAGTGAGAATCTGCGCCTGTCGGAGCACCTGGGCGAGGTGGTCATCATCAATTTCTGGGCGAGCTGGTGCGGGCCCTGCCGCCAGGAAATGCCACAGCTCGACCAGCTCTACGACAAGTACCGACTCGCGGGACTGGCGCTGCTCAGCATCAATCTGGATGAAGACGTCGAGCGTGCCGCCGAGATGGCGCGGGCGCTGAAGGTTTCCTATCCGGTGCTGCTGGACGAGCGCAAGGAGGTCAGTCGCTCGTATCAGGTCGGCGCCATGCCATTGACGGTGCTGGTGGATCGGGAGGGTGTGGTGCGTTACGTCGCCGAGAGCTACAAGCCGGGCTACGAGAAGCGCTATGCCGAGCAGCTGCGCGAGCTTCTGAACGAATGAAGCCGGCAGCGAAGGAATTTGTACGCATGAACCGAGTACACAACATGTTTCGCCACTTCTGCCTGCTGCTTGTCGCACTACTGTCCGCTACGGTGATTCATGCGCAGGACAAGGCGGCGACGGCTGCGTCCGCGACGCCGCCAGCGGGCGATTTCAAGAGCCTCGACCAGGAGGTGCAGTCGCTCAAGAAGGAAGTGCTCGATCTGAACCGCGAGCTGTTCGTGCTGGAGGAGGAGCTGCTGTTTCCCGCCAACACGCAGGTGGCCGTGTTCGTGTCCATGGACGTCGGCGAGTTCTTCGCCGTGAACTCGGTGACGCTCAAGCTCGACGACAAGGAAGTGGCGAACTATCTCTACACCGAGCGCGAAGCGCAGGCGCTGCTCAAGGGCGGGGTGCATCGCCTGTTCGTCGGCAATCTCAAGGCGGGTGATCACGAGCTGATCGCGCTGTTCACGGGGCAAGGTCCGCACGCGCGCGACTATCGTCGCGGCGCGACGATCCACGTCAACAAGGGGGTGGGCGCGAAGTACGTGGAGCTGAAGATCAGCGACCGCACCGCCAAGGCCCAGCCGGAATTCGTGGTGAAGGAATGGGAATGAGTCGCCATGGCGGGCAATCGGTCGGTCTGAAGCGCTGATCCGAAGATGCTGCGCACTCGACTCATGAAGGCTGCATTCGTGCTGCTCGCCGCCGGCGCGGCGGCGCCTGTGTTTGCGGACGAACCGCCGCCGACGCAGCGGCCGCTGATCGGCACGCCGCAGGTGGTGAAGGATCTGCACTGGGGCGACGTACTGTTCTACTTCTACCAGGGCGACTACCTGCAGGCGCTTACCCGGCTGGGAGCCTCGCAGCAGCTCGACCGTATCGACCACCACAATGTCGAAGCCGAGCTGCTCAAGGGCGGGCTGTATCTGTCGCTGGGCCAGCACGAGGAGGCCGGGCGCATCTTCAAGGCGCTGCTCGACGACAACGTGCCGCTGGATGTCCGCAATCGCGCCTGGTTCTATCTGGCGAAAGTCTGGTACCAGCGCGATTACCTGCAGGACGCGGCGAACGCGTTGAGCTCGATTCACGGTGCGCTGCCGGGAGAGCTCGAACCGCAGCGCCATCTGCTCCAAGCGCAGGTGCTGATGTACCTGGATCGCTACGATGACGCCATCGCCGCGCTGCAGCGCTGGCAGCCGGTCGGCGATCAGCCCGACATCTGGTCGGCCTATGCGCGCTTCAACATCGGCGTTGCGCTCGTGCGCAAGGACCGGCTGGACGAGGCCGCCAGCCTGCTCGACGCAGTCGGTCGCACTGCGGTAACGAGCGATCAGCCCGACGATGAACTTGCCGCACTGCGCGACAAGGCGAATCTCGCACTCGGTTTCGCCTGGTTGAAAGCAGGGCGTGCAGCGGACGCCAAGCAGGTGCTGCAGCGGGTGCGACTGCGCGGTCCGCAATCGAACAAGGCTCTGCTCGGCGTGGGCTGGGCGGATTCGGCGGAGAAGCATTTCACCAAGGCGCTGGTGCCCTGGCTGGAACTGCGCGGGCGCAACATGCTCGACGCGGCCGTGCAGGAATCGTATCTGGCGATTCCGTACGCCTACGCGCAGCTCGAAGCCAACGGACAGGCCGTGGAGCAGTACACGTTGGCGGTGACCGCTTTCAACGAGGAATCGGCGCGCATCGATCAATCGATCGCCTCGATCCGCAGCGGCCGGCTGCTCGATGCCATCACGCGCAACGACAAGGCGGATCAGGCCGGCTGGTTCTGGCAATTGCAGCAGCTGCCGGATGCGCCCGAGACGCGCTACCTGTATCACCTGCTGGCCTCCAACGAATTCCAGGAAGGGCTGAAGAACTATCGCGACCTGCGCCTGATGCAGCGCAACCTGGCGACCTGGCAGCTCAGCGTGGCGGCATTCGATGACATGGTCGCCAATCGACGCCAGGCTTTTGCGCAGCGGCTACCCATGCTGGAGAAGGCGTTGGACACGGTCGATCTGGATGCGCTCGAGGCACGTCGCACCGAGCTCGAATCGCGCCTTGAGGTCATCGAGCGCGAAGCCGATACGGCCGGACTCGCCACCAGCCGTGAGCTCGAACAGTGGGGCAAGGTTGAGCGGATGGAGAAAGTGCTGGCCGGCGCCGATCCGAGCGACTCGCTGGTTCAGGAGATGCGCGAGAAAGTGCGACTGCTGCGCGGCACGCTGCTGTGGGACTTTTCCTCCAGCTACAAGGCGCGCCTGTGGAAGGAGCACAAGGAGTTGCGCGAATTGGATGTGGCCTACAAAGAAGCGCGCCGCCGGTCGGTCCTGATCGAGCGCGCTCGCAAGGAGTACCCGGCGCGCACTGAAGAGTTCGCCAAGCGAGTCGCGAGCTTGCAGCCGCGGATCGATAGCCTCGATGCCCGGCTGGCGGCCGCTGCGAATTCGCAGAATCAGTACCTCGCCGCCATTGCGGTGCGCGAACTCGAAGCTCAGAAGGAGCGCCTGGCTGCCTACTCGTTGCAGGCGCGTTTCGCTTTGGCAGCCATCTACGATCGAGCCTCGTCCAAGGAATCGGGCTCGAAGGGAGAAGGGCCGTGAGCGCGCCGGGCTCGAGTCGCATGCTGGCCGGCGCCGTTCTGCTCACGTCATTGCTGGCTGCGACGGCCGCTGCGGCGGACAAGAAGTCCAGGCCGACGGGCACCATCAAGGACCTGGAAGGTCGCGAGATCCAGGTCGAGCGCGATCCGCCGACGAATGCGCAGGCCCAGCAGGCCATCGAGCAATACCAGCGCTTTCTGGAGCTGCAGTCCGGCAACGACAAGATGCGCGCCGAGGCCATGCGTCGACTGGGCGATTTGCAGGTCGAGGTCGGCGAAGGCGCACGCGCCGCGGACGATGCTGGTTTCGACGGTATGCAGACCAAGGAGGCGATCAAGCTGTACGAGTCGCTGCTCGCCGCTTACCCGAACTACGAGCGCAACGACACGGTGCTGTACCAGTTGTCACGTGCTTATGAGGCCGAGTCGCAGCCCGACAAGGCGCTGGCGGCGCTCGACCAGCTGGTCGCGAAATATCCGTCGAGCAAGCGAGCCACCGAGTCGCAGTTCCGTCGTGGCGAGATCCTGTTCAGCGAAGCGCGTTATCGCGATTCCGAGCATGCCTATGCCGCCGTCGTGGCGGCGGGACCTGATAGCGGCTATTACGAGCAGGGGCTGTACAAGCATGGCTGGTCGCTGTTCAAGCAGGGTCGCGGCGAGGAGAGCGTCGATTCTTTTCTCAGGGTCATCGATCGCGTGCTGGTGGACGACGGCAAGCTGCGCGACCGTGATTCGCTGGAACGGCCCGCGCGCGAGCTGACCGACGACACGTTCCACACCATTGCGGTCACGTTCTATGACCTGGACGGCGCCGCGTCACTGGACGATTTCCTCAAGGGTCGCGGCGATCCGGTTTATGCGCATCTGCTCTACGAAGGACTGGGCAACCTGTACATAGAGAAGGAGCGCTATCAGGACGCGGCCCTGGCATACGAAGCCTTTGCGAAGCGCCGGCCCGATGACCGCTTTGCGCCCTCGCTGCAGATGCGCACCATCGAGGCTTACCAGAAGGGCGGCTTTGCCTCCCTGGTGCTCGAAGGCAAGCAGGCGTTCGTCGAGCGCTACGCTTTCGGTTCGGCGTTCTGGGCCAGCCGCACGGTGCAGGATGCGCCGGAAGTGGCTGCGCAGCTCAAGTCGAACCAGAAGGACCTGGCCGAGTACTACCACGCACAGGCGCAGAAATCGAAGAAGCCCGAGGATTATTCGGCCGCTGCGCGCTGGTATCGCGCCATGCTGGATTCGTTTCCGCAGGACACGCAGGCGCCGGCGACGCGCTATCTGCTGGCCGAGGTGCTGTTCGAGTCCAGTCGCTTTGCCGAAGCGGCGAAGGAATACGAGCGCACCGCTTACGACTATCCGACGCACCCGAAATCCTCCGATGCAGGCTATGCCGCACTGATCGCGTATCAGAAGCATGAGCCGACCATCACCGGCGAATCGCGTGCGTTGTGGCATCGGCAGGCCATCGAAAGCGAAGTGATGTTCGCCACCAGCTTCCCGGAGCATCCGGAATCCGCGCGCGTGCTGACCAAGGCGGATGAAGAGCTGTTCGCGCTCGAAGATTTCGATCGAGTGATCGATCTGTCGCGCCAGATCCTCGAGCGCAAGCCCGCGGTGGATCCCAAGTATCAGCGCACCGCCACGACGTTGCTCGCCCATTCCCTGTTCGATCGCGGCCGCTATGGAGAAGCCGAGAGCGCCTATGTGCGCGTGCAGGGGTTCCTGCCGGCCAACGATCCGGATCGGCCGGCGGTCGAAGAGCGCATTGCGGCCTCGATCTACAAGCAGGGCGAGGCGAAGCAGACGGCCGGCGATGCCGTCGGCGCCGTGGACGATTTCCTGCGTGTCGGCCTGCTGGCGCCCAATGCCCAGGTCAGTGCCAACGCCGAATTCGATGCCGCCGGCATCCTGCTGCGGGACAAGCAGTGGGAGCGGGCGTCGCAAGTGCTCGAAGGCTTCCGCCGCAAGCATCCGGATCATGCGCTGATGCCTGAAGTGACTCGCTCGCTGGCGGTGGCGTATCTGGAAACTGGTCGGGCCGGCGAATCGGCAGCAGAGTTCGAGCGAATCGGCGCACGTGCGGAAGAGCCCCCCGATGTACGTCGCGAAGCGCTGTGGCAGGCCGCGACCTTGTACGAGAAAGCTGGATCGCAAGCGAATGCGGCGCGTGCGTACGGCAACTACATCAAGCAGTTTCCCAGCCCGCTCGATCCCGCTCAGGACGCGCGCCAGCGGCTGGCGGATATGGCGAAGGCGCAGAACGACGCTGGCACGCGTTCGCAGTGGATCGGCGAGATCATCGCGGCAGACAAGGCAGCCGGTGCGGCACGCACCGATCGCAGCAAGTATCTGGCCGCGCGTGCCACGCTGGAAACTGCCGAGCCGCAGGTGGCGTCGTTCAATTCGATCAAGCTCGTGGTGCCGCTCGACCGGTCGCTCAAAGCCAAGCGCGGTGCAATGGAGAAAGTCCTGAGCACGTATGGCCAGGCGCTGGACTACGGCGTGGCGGAAGTCACCACCGCGGCCACTTATGGTATGGCCGAGCTGTACCGGCAGCTCGGCGCGGATCTGATGGCGTCGGAGCGTCCTGCGGGCCTCGATGCCGACGCGCGCGAGCAGTACGACGTGCTGCTCGAAGAGCAGGCATTCCCGTTCGAGGAGAAGGCGATCGAGCTGCACGAGACCAATGCCGGTCGCACCAGCACCGGCGTGTACGACGAATGGGTGCGGCGCAGCTTCGAGGTGCTGGCCAAGCTCAAGCCGGCGCGCTATGCGAAAGCGGAGGTCAGTGAAGACTATGTACCAACGCTACGCTGAATGCCCACGCGACGCCGGGACTGATCGTGCAACTGGCACGGCCGAAGGCGTGCTTGCGTTTATCGCGTCTGGTCCTCTTGCAACAAGACGTCGAGTTGAAAGGCGTCGTGGCGTGGCGCGACTCTGTCTCGTGCTTGGCTCGATCATGGTCCTCACCGCCTGCGGTTCCGCGCCTTCCAGGCCAGAGCAGGAATCGAAGGTCACGGACGCCGCTGCGATGCAGCTTCCCCCGACCGAGGCGCCGATCCCGCCGGAAGCGTTGCAGCAGTTCGACAGTGCCGTGGCCTCGATGAGCTCCGGCGATCTTGTGGTGGCCGAGCAGGGCTTTCGTGCGCTGAGCGACGCCTATCCCCAGTACTCGGGCGCGTTGCTCAACCTGGGCATTCTGCAGGCCAAGGCCGGCAAGCTGGAGGACGCAGAGAAGACCATTCGCGCGGCCATCGATCGCAACGCGAACAGCGCTGCCGCTTTCAATCAGCTGGGCATCGTCTACCGGCGTCTCGGCCGCTTCGAGCAAGCCAATGAAGCCTATCAGCGCGCACTGCAAGTCGACCCGAATTACGCGCTGGCCTATCTGAATCTCGGTGTGCTCTGCGATCTGTACTTACAGCAGCCGCAGCGCGCACTGGAGTCATATGAGCGCTACCTGTCGCTGGCGGCAACGCCGGATGCCAAGGTGGCCGGCTGGGTGACCGAGCTGAAGGCGCGGCTGAGCAATCAGCGCAGTGCGAGGACGCAATGATGAGATCACTTGTGACGGCCGCACTGTGGCTGCTCGGATTGCACGCGGCATGCGCTGCGGACACTTCACCGACGAATTCCTCGTCACAAGAAGTGCGGGCCGGGGCCTCGGCCGCTTCCCAGTCCTCGCCGGCTTCTCATGCATCGTCCGATGCCGCTGCGCCTGCTGAGAAACAGGCGTCGGCGTCCGATGTGCCCAAGGCCGATACAGATCGTGTGCAGCCTTCTGCGGCTGCAGCCCAGCCCAAGCGCACCGGCGACCGGCTCGATCTGGATCCGACCATCGTGACCGGCAACCGCGAATTGCCCAAGGTGCTATACATCGTGCCCTGGAAAAAAGCCGAACTGGGCGACCTGCCGTCGCAGCCTTTCAACACGCTGCTGGACGAGGCGCTGACCCCGGTGGATCGTGACGTTTTTCGTCGGGAAGTGACGTACTACGGTGCGGTGTCGGCAGGTGCCAACAGTGCTGCTGCACCGTCGTCGTCGCAGGCTGCAGGTCCTGAGAAATAGGTCGCAGCGCCGCTGGCCGGCATGGGGAGACTGTGGTTTTGGTCAAGCAACGTACAACGGTTCGTGCGGCGCCCGGGCGTCGACCGATCTTTCGCGCGCGCATTTTACTCGAGACTTCGCACCGCGCCTGAACGCGGCATAGCAGAGGAGTTACGTCGATGGAGCTGTATCACTTCATGGTGAATTTCTTCAGGGAGGGAGGATTCTTCCTGTATCCGCTGGCCTTCATTTTCGTGGTGGGCGTGGCCATCTCGATCGAGCGGTTCATCTATCTCACCGCCGAGACCACCGCCAACCGCCGCATCTGGAGCCAGGTGGTGCCGCTGATCAACAGCGGCAACTTCAAGCAGGTGGTCGCGGTCACCTCGAAATCCAAGGCGGCCATCGCCACGGCGCTGAACTACGGCATTGCCAGGCTGGCGAGCGCGCGCCGCCGCGACGATGTCGAGAAGGCGATGGACGAAAGCCTGCTGGAGATCATTCCGCGCATGGAGAAGCGCACGCACTACCTCTCGGCGCTGGCCAACATCGGCATGCTGACCGGCCTGCTCGGTACCGTGGTCGGCCTGATCTCGGCCTTCGCCTCGATCGCCACCGCCAATCCGGCCGAGAAGGCCAGCCTGCTGGCGGCCAGCATCTCGGTGGCCATGAACAACACCGCCTCGGGCCTGTTCGTCGCCATCACGCTGCTGCTCACGCACATGTTCCTGGAAGCCAAGACCACCAAGCTGATCGACAGCCTGGAGATTGCCGTGGTGAAGTTCCTGAACTCGGTGGTCGAGCGGCGCCAGGACGACGCCGAAGAAGAATCTGCACCGGTTGCGTCGCCCCGCGGCCGCGCCACTGCCCACGGTTGATCCGCACCGGCGCTGGAGGAAAGAGGCATGGCGCAGTCCAAGGTCGCGCGGCGCATCGGCCGCAACCATGCGCGTTATCGCGGGCGACATGAAATCAATGTCGTGCCCATGATCGACATGATGATCATCCTGGTCTTCTTTCTGATCTTCACCGCGGTCTTCACCAAGACCAACGTGCTCGAGCTCAACCTGCCGGCCGCCGACAGCTCGGTGCCGGACCTGCCGCAGGGGCTGAACCTGGAAGTGATCGTGCGCAAGCAGGGGATCGACGTGGCCGACCGCGGCACCGGCGTGCTGCGCAGTCTGCCGATCGCGGCCGAGGGCTACGACCTGAAAGGTCTGTCCGAGTATCTGCAGATGGTGAAGTCCAAGTATCCGCAGACCCAGAACGCCACCATCCTGCTGGAGCAGGACGTGCAATACGACACGCTGGTGCAGGTGATGGACGCGGTCCGCGTGTTCCCGGTGCCGGGTTCGCAGTGGGATCTGGCGGAGCTGTTCCCGGAAGTGTCCGTGGGAGACGCCCCCACATGAGACCGTACCGACTGATGCGTCACCGCCGCCGCCAGAAGACCGAGGCCGGCGGCCACATGACCCTGGTGCCGTTCATCGACATGCTCATGATCCTGGTGGTGTTCCTGCTGGTGCACACCTCGGACGTGGACGTGCTGCCCAACACCAAGAACATTTCCATTCCCGAGTCGATCTCGGACCACAAGCCGCGGCCCACGGTGGTCGTGATGATCACCAAGGACGACCTGTTGGTGGACGGCCGCTCGGTGGCTTCGCTGGCCGAGGTGATCGCCGCGACCGATCCGGTGATCGCGCCGCTCAAGCAGGCGCTGCAGGCGCAGGCCGACACGGTGCTGAAGGATGCGGCCAGGCAGGACATCGCCGAGCGTGAAGTCACGATCCTCGGGGATCGCCACACGCCCTACAGCGTGCTGCGCAAGGTCATGGCGACCTGCACGGATGCGGAATACGGCAAGGTTTCGCTGGCGGTGATCGAGCGTGAGCAGCGCGCCCGCGCGGCGTCCTGATGACGAGAAGCAGCATGGCACTGGCGCCGTACTACAGACTTTACGAACTGCCCTGGTCGCCCACCGAGGAGATCGAGCGCCGGTTCCGCAAGGTCCTGCGCAATGTCTTCATCCTGTTCGCGGTCCTGGCGCTGCTGATCCCGCTGTTGCCGGTGCCGGAGAAGGCACAGGTGCAGCAACCGGCGATCCCGGATCGCATCGTCAATCTGGTCATCGAAAAGAAGATTCCGCCACCGCCACCGCCGCCGCCGACCCAGGTCGAGCCCAGGCAGATACCGCAGCCGGTCGAGAAGGTTGCGCCGCCCAGGCCGCAGCCACGCCAGCCGGATGCACGTGAAAAAGCACAGAACGCCGGACTGCTGAAATTGCAGGATCAGCTCGCCGAGCTGCGTGACAATTCGGTGCTCGACAAGGCCGCGATGACCCAGAACCTGACCGGCAAGGTCGGCGAGAGCACGGCCTCGGAGCGTTCGCTCATTACCTCGAAAGTCGGCGCCGGCAGCGGCGGCATCAATACGGCGGCGTTGAGCCGCGGCTATGGCGGCGGCGCAGGTTCGCTCACCGGCCATACCACCACGCAGGTCACTTCAGCGACGCTCGCAGCCCAGGCCAACGATGGCGTGAGGCGAGGTGCCGACAGCAGCAAGGCGTCGCGCAGCCGCGAAGAGATCGAACTGGTGTTCGATCGCAACAAGGGCGCGATCTATGCCATCTACAGCCGTGCCTTGCGCGAAAAGCCCGATCTGAAGGGCAAGCTGGTGCTGGAGCTGACCATCGCGCCGGGCGGTGAGGTCACTGCCTGTCGCGTGCTGTCGAGCGAGCTGAACGACCCGGACCTGGAACGCCGGCTGGTGGCGCGGGTGAGATCTTTCCGTTTCGAGGCGCGCGACGTGCAGACCATCACCACGACCAAGCCCATCGACTTCTTCCCTGCCTGACCGTCACGCGCTGCGGCCGCTGGCGGGCGGGTGAACCGTCCGTCGCGATCCGGCCGCCGTTCGCCGACGAGACTTGTCAGCCGAGGGAGTGGATCGGGATGATGCGGCGCATACGAGGAGCCCAGCGCATGAACATCGACTCGGAAATCCGTCACTTCGTCGACCTGTCCTCGATCGACAAGGCCCGTTTCCTGGCGCATTTCATGTACGAGCTGACGCTGGAAGGGCGCAATTTCTACAGCCCCGGCGGCGACCAGAACATCGATGCCAACAAGCTGCGCTTCATCAACGAAGTGCAGCACCGCGTCACCCGGTTCATCGAGCAGATCCTGATCGACGATCCGGCCCGCTCCAGCGACGACGTGATGCTGCGGCTGCTGCTGGCGCCGCGCAGCGAGAAGACCATCGAAACGCTGGTGCATTCCGCTTATACGCGCACCGTTCAGGCCACGGGCTGAAAGCGTCGTCAGCTTCCGGCGGCGGCCGCCTTGTCGCTGGCCGCGCTCGCATCGGTCTGCACATCTGCCTCGAACAACCGCTCCAGCTCCCTTGCGGCGAGCTGCGAGGTCTGGATCAGCTTCTGTTCGTCATCGCGCGCTTCGCGCTGCATCTGCAGCGTATGGATGTCGTGCTCGTCGAAGCGCTCGATGCTGTGGCTCGCTTCCGCTCGTGGCATGCCGAGCGCTTCCAGCGCGTGCTGCGCCAGGTTGAGGCTCGACCAATAGGTTTCGCGAACGATGTAGCGCACGCCCAGGTCCATCAATCGCAGCGCGTGCTGGCGATTGCGTGCGCGGGCGAGCAGTTTCAGGTGGGGATAGTGCCGGCGCACCAGTTCGGCGGTGCGTACGGATGCCTCGACGTCGTCGATCGCGAGTACGAATACTTCGGCCCGTGCTGCGCCCGCAGCTTCCAGCAACTCCGCCCTGGAAGCGTCGCCGTAGTAGACCTTGTTGCCGAAGCGGCGCACGAAATCCACCTGCGCCACGCTGGCCTCGAGCGCCGTGAAGCGGATCTTGCGCATGCGCAGGATGCGGCCGACGATCTGGCCGAAGCGGCCGAAGCCGGCAATGATCACGCGGCTGTCATCGCTTTCGATGTGATCGAACTGGCGCTCGGCGCGCCGCGTGGTGAGCTTCGGTTCGAGGAAGCCCTGCAGCATCATCAGCGGCGGTGTGGCGATCATGGAAACCGTCACCACGATCACCAGCGTATCGGCCAGCGACTGCTGCATGACGCCGTAGCTGACCGCCAGCGAGAACAGGACGAAGCCGAATTCGCCCGCCTGCGGCAGGGCGAACGCCAACCCGCGCGAACTCTGCGGCGTATGTCCGGTTGCCCGCGCCAGCACCCACAGCGTCGCGAACTTGATCACCAGCAAGCCGCCGGCCAGCGCCGCGATCTGTCCGGGGTGTTCGAGCACCAGTCCCACGTTCGCAGTCATGCCCACCGACATGAAGAACAGGCCCAGCAGCAATCCCTTGAAGGGTTCGAGGTCGGCTTCCAGTTCGTGCCGGAACTCGCTTTCGGCCAGCAGCAGTCCGGCAACGAAAGCACCGAGCGCCATCGACATCCCCACGCTGTCCACCAGCAGTGCGGTGCCGATGACGACGAGCAGCGCCGCGGCGGTGAACGCTTCCTTGACGCGTGTTTCGGCAACCACGCGCAGCACCGGTCGCAACACGAGACGGCCGCCGAAGATCAGCAGCGCCAGGACCGCCAGCCCTTTTCCCGCCGCCGCCATCGTGGCCCCCAGGGTGAGCTCGCTGCCGTGTGCGCCGAGTAGCGGCAGGATCGCCAGCATCGGCATCACCGCGATGTCCTGGAACAGCAGGATGGAGAAGGCCGAGCGCCCATGCTGAGTGTTCAGTTCGCGGTGCTCGGCCAGTAGTTGCAGCACCAGCGGCGTCGAGGACAGCGACATTGCCAAGCCGACGATGACCGCTGTCGATGGCGCGAGTCCCAGCCAGTACGCGAGGGCCGCGAACAGGATGGAGGTGACGACCACCTGCGCCACGCCGAGCCCGAAGACCGATTTGCGCATCGCGCGCAGGCGTGAGGGCTGCAGCTCCAACCCGATCACGAACAACAGCAGCACGATGCCGAACTCCGCGATGTGCAGCACGCTTTCGCCGTGTTTGACCAGGCGCAGCCCCCACGGGCCGATGACGATGCCGGCCGCCAGGTAACCCAGTACCGAACCCAGCCGCAATTTACGGAACAGCGGCACCGCAATTACGGTAGCCGCCAGAAACACGGCTGCATACGCCAGCAGACTCATGGGTGATCCCCGGATGAAAGGTAGAGACGGACAGGTACGTCCTGACGTAGTGATCGTAGCAGGGGCGGTGCGCGGCCGGCTGCACGGGCAATCAGGGCCGACCTCATGGCTGCCGGCCGCCGGCGACATGGATCATGCCGTGCTTTTTTTGAGGACATCCCTAAGGACTTGCATGCATCCGGCCGCCGCCCGCCCCCTGCTCACGATCGATGACACCGATTGCATCGTGTTCGTGAACGACGCCTGGGTACGGTTCGCCCGCAGTGTGACAGCGGGACTGGCGCAGGCGTTGACGGTCGATGCGGTGATCGGTCGTCCCATCTGGGACTTCGTCGATGGCGTGCAGGTGCGTCAGCTGTGGGAAGTGCTGTACGAGCGGGTTCGTGCCGTCGGCGCGCCGGTGTTCGTGCCGATGCGTGCCGATACGTCCCGCATGCGACGGGTGTTCGACGTCGAGCTGCATCCGCTCGGCGAGCGTGCGATTCAACACGTATATGAATGTGCCTGGACCGAGGCGCGCCCACCGGTCGCGCTGCTTGATTACGCCTCGCCTCGCAACGGCCACAGCCTTCCGCGCTGTGCGTGGTGTGCCCGTATCCAGGTTCGTGTCGGTGTCTGGGAAGAGATCGAAGATGCTCAGCTGCTGTTGCATCTCGATCCGACGGATGCGCTGCCGATACTCAAAAGCGCAGCCTGTTCCACCTGCAAGCAGTCGCTGTTGAAGACATTTCCGGCGCGCGTGGCGTAGCGGAAGCCTGTCGTGTCGTTGCCCGCAGGCCTGCGTGCGGAGGCATTCTGGTAGACTTCCGCGCCTCATGAATATCGCCTGCAAAAAGCGCTGCCGGATTCGCCCCCGGGCTTGAACCCGACTCCCACGCGCCGTTTTCGCCATGCCTCGTCACGATCTGGTTTTCCCCGTCAAAGATGCCGAACTGCGCGAAGACGTGCACATGCTCGGCGCGCTGGTCGGCGATGTCATCCGCGAGCAGGGTGGGGACGATCTGTTCGAGGCCGTGGAAAGCGATCGGCAGGCCGCCATCGCGCAACGCGAAGGTGAAGCGGAAGGCGCGGTGCAGCTCGTCGTGCGCACTCGCGACGTTCCCGCAGCGCAGGCTCGCGATCTGGTGCGAGCGTTCTCGACCTGGTTCGAAATGGTCAACATGGCGGAGAAGGCGCATCGCATCCGCCGTCGCCGCCAGTATTTCAACGAGGACGCGACCCAGCCCGGCGGCATCGAGGAGGCCATTGCCACGCTCAAGGAGAAGGGCCTGGCGCTGGCGGACATCCGTCAGCTGATGTTGCAGATGTGGATCGAGCCGGTGTTCACGGCTCATCCCACCGAATCCACCCGCCGCACCATCCTGCGCAAGCAACAGAAGATCGCCCAGCTGTTGCTGGGCCGCCTGGGATTGTCGCGCTCTGCCGCTGAAACGCGCCGGATCTGGGAGCGCATCCGCACTGAGGTCACGTCCGGTTGGCAGACGGCGGACAACTCGCGCGAGCGGCTCACGGTCGCGGACGAGCGCGAGCACGTGCTGTTCTTCATCGTCGAAGTGCTGTACCAGATCGTGCCGGTGTTCTACGAGGAGATCGCCGCGGCGCTGGAAAAAGTTTACGGCCCCGAGGCGCGCGATCTGGAGCTGCCGGAAATCCTGCGTTTCGGCTCGTGGGTGGGCGGCGACATGGACGGCAACTCGGACGTGAACGCCAAGACCATTCGCGAAACCATCGCGCGGCATCAGCAGCTCATCGTCAATCGCTACTTCCTGGAGTGCCAGGGCCTGGCGGAGTCGCTGTCGCAGAGCGCAACTCGTATCGGGATTTCGGCCGGGCTGCAGGAGCGCATCGAGCGTTATCAGGCGCTGCTGTCGGCGGCGCACTCGTTGTCGCCGGCGCGTCACGATCGAATGCCGTACCGGGTGTTCCTCGGTCAGGTGATGGAGCGGCTGCGCGCCACCTACGAAGGCCGGCAGGGCCACTATGAATCCGCCAGCCATTTTCATGCTGACCTGAATCTGATCCTGGAAAGCCTGCTGGCGAACCGCGGTGCGCATGCTGGCGCTTTCCAGGTACGTCGCCTGATGCGCCGTGTGCGTACTTTCGGGTTCCACCTGGCAACGCTGGACATCAGGCAGAGCTCGGCCGTGCATCGCGCCGTGATCGGCCAGGGCTTCGGTGATTCGAGCTGGAACTTGCGCATGGGCGAGGAGCGCAGCGCGCGGCTGAGCCTGGCGCTCGAGCGCGATGAAAGCCCCACTGCGGTACTGGACGCCACCGGCAAACGCGCCCTCTGGGTATTCGAGGCGTTGGCGCATTGCCGGCACCGCAACGGGCCGGACTCGATCGGCCCCTACGTGGTCAGCAGCACCCGAGGCATCGACGACATTCTCTCCGTGCTGTTGCTGGCGCGCTGGGCGGATACCGCGGATCGCCGCTGCGGTGACGTGCCGGTGGACGTGGCGCCGCTGTTCGAATCGGCCGAGGCACTGACCCGCTGTGGCGACGTGATGCGGCAGCTGTTCAACGAGCCCGTCTATCGGCGCCATCTGCTCGGGCGCGGCAATCATCAGTACGTGATGATCGGCTACTCGGCCAGCAAGAAGGATTCGGGCGTGATCATGTCGCGCTGGCTGGTGCGCCAGGCGCAGGAGGCGGCGGTGGCGGCAGCCAATGAGGCCAATATCGACCTGACGCTGTTTCACGGTCAGGGCGGTGCCTTCGGGCGCGGCGGCGGCCGTACCGAGGCGCTGGTCCGCAGTGCGCCGGAAGGCGCTCGTCGCAACAGTCTGCGCATGACGGAAGCAGGCGAACTGATCAACGAAAAATACGGATTGCGGCCGATCGCGCTGCGAATCTTCGAGCAGGGATTCAATGCATTGGCGCTGGCCGGCACGGGCGTGCTGCCGCCGGAAAGTGTCGAGCCGCGCTGGCGCGATGCGATGGAGCTGCTCGGCATGGAAAGCGCTCGCGTCTACCGCGCCATGGTGTTCGACGACGCGGAATTCCCGGAATTCTTCCGGCAGCTCACGCCCATCGATGTCATCGAGCGAATGCAGATCGGTTCGCGCCCGGTCACCCGTATCGAGCGCGATGGCATCGCCGCACTGCGTTCGATTCCCTGGGTGTACGCCTGGTCGCAATGCCGTTACATGGTGCCCGGCTGGTACGGCGCCGGCTCCGCACTGGCGGCCGTGGGCAAGATGCTCGGTGCCGAGTTGCTCAAGCAGATGTATCGCAACTGGTTCTTCTTCCAGAACCTGGTCGACGACATCGAGCTGTCGCTGGCGCGCGCGGACCTGGCAATTGCCGCGCACTACGATGAGCTGGTGGAGGAGCGGTTGCGCCGTTTCATTCCGGCGATCCGCGACGAATACGCATTGACCAAGCGGCTGGTGCTGGAAATCAAGGAGGAGCAGTGCCTGCTGGAAAGCGAGCCCACCATCCAGCGCTCCATCCGGCTGCGTAATCCTTACATCGATCCGATGCACCTGGTGCAGGTGGATCTGCTGAAGCGCTGGCGCCGTGACGGGCGCGAAGACCGTGAGACGCTGGCGGCGCTGCTGTCGTCGATTTCGGGAATCAGTCAGGCGCTGCAGGGCGCCTGACGTTGCGGCAGGAATTGCCTGCTTTAGCCGGTGCTGACGTTGCTCACGTAGGGCAGCAGCCAGTTCACCACGGTGTCCAGGCCGGTCTGATTGCATTCCTGGAAGAGCTCGGGGCGCTCCTGGAGCAGTCGATACGCAAAAGCCACGACATCGGTCGCATGGCATCGGCGCGACTCGGGCAGTCGCAGCCACTCTTCCAGAATGCACGTTCGCTCATCGAGCTGTGCCATGTCCCCCTCCGCAGCTGAGCTGCTGGGTTTTTGTGCGCGCGGAAAATAGCAGCGTCGTGCTCGTCGTGCATCCGGTTTTTTCTTGGGTTGCCAAGGCAACGATGTGGGTCGCAGCATCGCGCGTCGCTCCTTTGGCAGGGGGCTCGTGCAAACAAGCAGATAGCGTTGGCGGCTCGATTCGGCTGGAACGTGCGGCGCGCACTGTTGCGTATCTGTCGGGCGCATCGATGTCGCCATCGGCGCGACTCAGCGGAGATTGCGCGCAAGACAATTGAGGTATGTGGTGCATGGAGGTGTTCGGCGCTGCATCGATTCGCGTCGATTAGAGTCGCGAACGACTCGCGCGACCGTGACTCGTGTCGCGGTGTGGACAAGTACGCAGTGCCTGGAACTGTGAAAAATCTGCTCGTATGTCGTCCTCGCCATTGTGTTGTTCATGGCGGCTTTCCCTGAATTGCACGCTTGCGTCTACCCATGCGTCGTTGCAATGCGGCAGAATTGCGCCCCTTTCAAACGACGCAACGGGCGCACGCCCACGAGATACTGCCTTGAAGAAGCGAACCTCGAAGAAGACCTCCTCCGTCCGGACTGCCTGCCCGTGGGTGACGCTGCCGCGTAGCGGCTCGAACCTGCACGTGGAAGACTTCCTGACGTTCCGGCTCACGCGGCTGTCGAATGCGCTGCGCACCAACCTGACCAAGCGCTACCTCGAAGAATTCGAGCTCAGCCTGCCGGAATGGCGCCTGCTGGCGCTGGTGACACGGTTTTCTCCGCTGCGCTTCTCCGAACTCACCAGCCGCAGCAGCATGGACAAAGGCCAGGTCAGCAGGACGCTGCGCGTCATGACCAAGCGCGGCCTGACCAAGACCAAGATCATCGCCCAGCGCGGCTCGCGTGCGGCCGAAGCACTGGCCGCGCCGGTCAGCGTCTCGGTCACGGCCAAGGGCAAAGCGCTCTACAAGTCGGTGCTGCCGGTGGCGCAGCAGCGTCAGGCGCAGATGATCTCGACGCTGAACGTCGCGGAGCGCAAGGCGCTGTACCGCACGCTGGACAAGTTGTACGCCACCATCGGCGACAACGTGGCGACGGACGACGTGTAACCCGCGGGTTTACTTGTCCACGGGAAACCGGCGGAGGTCTTAAACATCCGCCGGTGTTGCAAGGATTGCTCGGCCTGCTTCTGCGGCACGCCGAATCGGAGCCACTGACTGCGGTCTGCTTGGGCGCGGTGGCTCGCCTTTCGAGGGGTGGCCTGTTCTGGGTCGCTACCCAATCAAGATATTGAAGAGTGGCTTCGTTCGACGGCGTTGTGATTCGGTGAATTGCCCGCTTCGACCGCGGCGAGTCTTGCTCGGGGAGCTGAGCAGGCCTCTTGACTGTATTGCGGTCGGGGTTCGGGCGGTCGACGAAGATGGGCAGCTTCGATAGGGGCGCGGCTGCGGAGGGTAGCTTCGATTGGCAGCGCGCGGGTCTGGTAGCTGCTGAAGAGTAGCTTCGTCTAGCAGTGTGCGGTTGCGGCGGGGATGTCTCGTTTCGGGACCGCCGTGAACCCATCCATGGGGGCTGCCGTCGAAAACATCCTGTTTTCGAGGCTCCCGAAACGAGACACCCCCGCCGCAACCGCAGAGGCTTCCAGGTCCGTGGCGCTCGGAGAGCGCGCTTCTAAGAAGCTGGCCCCGCCCAGAACGGCGCCTGGCACGATACTGCTCATGACCACCATGCATATGCTGGACTCTTAAGTGCGGATAGGACGCCTGGCACGCCGCCAATCCTGCTGGAAATCCGCTGCTTCGCCCGGAGCGACACCCGGCACGCCGGGGTTCTGAATCTCCCGAGGGCAGCCAGCAGCACGAGCGATACCCCTGCAGTGGGGTGCGAATCCCCGGCACCGGCAGTAAGCTGCGGTCATGAAGGCCGCCATCTCTTCCTCCGCTACCCAGACGCTGAGCCGGGCCGACCGTGAGCAGGTCGATCTGGCGCTAGCTCAGTACCGCGATCAGCCCGGACCGTTGCTGCAGGTGCTGCATGCCGTGCAGCAGCGGCTTGGGCATATCCCCGATGCGTCGATTCCGGTTGTTGCTGAGTCTCTGAATCTTTCGCGCGCGGAAGTGCATGGCGTCGTCACCTTCTATCATCACTTTCGCCGCAGGCCGCCGGGCCAGCATGTGGTGCAGCTGTGCCAGGCTGAAGCCTGCCGCGCCATGCATTGCGAGTCGCTCACGGCGCATGTGAAGCGGCGGCTCGGTATCGACTTCCATGAGACCACGGCGGATGGCCGCTTCATGCTCGAGCCGGTTTATTGCCTCGGCAACTGCGCCTGCTCGCCGGCGGTCATGATCGATGGCGAGTTGCATGGCAGGGTGACGCCCGAGCGTTTCGATGCCCTGCTGGCGCAGCGGGAGGCCGGGAAATGAGTGTTACGGTTTACGTTCCGGCGGATGCGACGGCGCTGTCTCTGGGCGCACAGTCCGTCGCCGACGCTATTGCGGCCGAGGCCGGCAAGCGCGGTCTGCAGCTCAGGCTGGTTCGCAACGGCTCGCGTGGTCTGTTCTGGCTGGAGCCGCTGGTGGAAGTGGCGACGGCGGCGGGTCGTCATGCGTATGGGCCGGTGACGGCGGCCGATGTGCCGGGCCTGTTCGAAGCCGGCTTCCTCGAAGGTCGCGCGCATCCGCTGCATCTTGGGCTGACCGAGGAGATCCCGGCTCTCAAGAGCCAGCAGCGGTTGACGTTCGCGCGTGTCGGCGTTGTCGATCCGGGCAGCGTCGAGGACTACGTAGCGCACCACGGGTATGTCGGTTTGCGGCGCGCGCTGGCGATGGAGCCGGCGGAGATTGTGGCCGCTGTAACGCAGTCCGGACTGAGAGGGCGCGGCGGGGCAGCGTTTCCTACAGGCATCAAGTGGCAGACGGTGCTGGATCAGCCGCCGCAGCAGAAATACGTAGCCTGCAATGCGGATGAGGGCGACTCGGGCACCTTCGCCGATCGGCTGCTGATGGAGGGCGATCCGCTGGCGCTGATCGAGGGAATGACCATTGCCGGACTGGCGGTGGGAGCGACCCAGGGCTTTATTTATCTGCGCGTGGAGTATCCGCACGCGCATCGAGCGCTGAACCGCGCCATCCAGGCTGCTCGTGAGGCCGGCTATCTCGGATCGAACATTCTGGGTAGCGGCCGCAACTTCGATCTGGAAGTCCGGCTGGGGGCCGGCGCCTATATCTGCGGCGAAGAGACGTCGATGCTGGAGAGTCTCGAAGGGCGGCGCGGCGAAGTGCGGGTGCGTCCACCATTGCCGGCCGTGAAAGGGCTGTTCGGCCGGCCGACCGTCGTCAACAACGTGATTTCGCTGGCGTCCGTGCCGACGATCCTGCAGCACGGCGCGGCGTTCTATCGCGACTTCGGTTCGGGCAAGTCGCGCGGCACGATACCGCTGCAGCTGGCTGGCAACGTCAAGCGTGGCGGGCTGTTTGAGCGCGCTTTCGGCCTGCCGCTGCGCGAGCTTTTGTACGACTACGGCGGTGGCACGGCTTCGGGCCGTCCGGTTCGCGCCGTCCAGGTCGGCGGCCCGTTGGGTGCGTACATTCCTGAATCGCAATTCGACACGGCCATCGATTACGAGGCGCTGTCGGATATCGGTGCGCTGTTGGGCCACGGTGGCGTCGTGGTGTTCGACGACACCGTCGACATGGCCGGCATGGCGCGCTATGCGATGGAGTTCTGTGCCAAGGAGTCCTGCGGCAAGTGCACGCCGTGCCGGATTGGCTCGACGCGTGGGGTCGAGCTGCTCGAGCGCGTCATGGCCAACGTGGAGCGCGAGCGAAACCTGCAGCTGGTGGAAGAGCTGTGCGAGACGATGCTGCACGGTTCGCTGTGCGGCCTGGGCGGCATGACGCCGTATCCGGTGCAAAGCGCACTGAAGCATTTCAAGGAAGACTTCCTGGCCGGTCCACGGCCTTCTCGCGCCGTGGCGCAGTAACGGGAGCATCATGTTCGCCATCGACTACACCGATCCGGGAACCCCCGCCAGCAAGCAGGCGAAGCAAGTGACCGTCGAGATCGATGGTCGCGCCGTCACCGTGCCGCAAGGCACTTCCGTCATGCGGGCGGCCTCCTCGCTGGGCAACCAGATCCCGAAGCTGTGCGCCACCGGCTCGCTCAAGGCGTTCGGCTCCTGCCGGCTGTGCCTGGTGGAGATCGAAGGTCGCAAGGGTTATCCGGCCTCGTGCACCACCGAGGTGGCCGAGGGCATGAAGATCCGCACGCGCACTGAAAAGCTGGATCAGCTGCGTCGCGGCGTGATGGAGCTGTACGTCTCGGATCATCCGCTGGACTGCGACACCTGCCCCGGCAACGGGCACTGCGAGTTGCAGGACATGGCGGAAGTCGTGGGAATCAAGGAATCGCGCTACAGCATGGGTGGTGCGACTCATGCGAACGCGGCCAAGGATGTCAGCAATCCGTACTTCGCGTTCGATCCGGAGCTGTGCATCGTCTGTTCGCGTTGCGTGCGTGCCTGCGACGAAATTCAGAGCACGCTGGCGCTCACCATCGACGGCCGTGGTTTCGATTCGAAAGTGGCGGCCAGCCAGTCCGAGTCCTTCGTCGATTCGGAATGCGTATCCTGCGGCGCCTGTGTCGAGGCCTGTCCGACGGCGGCGTTGTCGGAGAAGTCGCTGATTGCGCTGGGGCAGCCGACTCGCACGGTCACGACCACTTGCGCGTACTGCGGCGTCGGCTGCTCATTCAAGGCGGAAGTGCAGAACGAGCAGGTCGTGCGCATGGCGCCGAATCGCGATGGTCACGCCAACCAGGGGCACGCCTGCGTCAAAGGCCGTTTCGCTTACGGCTACGCGACGCACCCAGATCGCATCGTCAAGCCGATGATCCGCGAGAAAATCACGGATCCGTGGCGGGAGGTCAGTTGGGAGGAGGCGCTCGGCTACGCTGCGGCGCAGTTCAGGCGGATCCAGGCGAAATACGGCCGCGACTCGATCGGCGGCATCACTTCTTCACGTTGCACCAACGAGGAAACCTTCCTGGTGCAGAAGCTGGTGCGCGCGGCGTTCGGCAACAACAACGTCGATACCTGTGCACGCGTCTGTCACTCGCCCACCGGCTACGGACTCAAGAACACGCTGGGCGAGTCGGCGGGGACCCAGGAATTCGAGTCGGTGATGCACGCCGACGTCATCATGCTGATCGGCGCCAATCCCACCGATGCTCATCCGGTATTTGCCTCGCAGATGAAGCGTCGGCTGCGGCAGGGAGCGAAGCTAATCGTGCTCGATCCGCGCGAGATCGCGTTGGTGCGCACTGCGCACATCGAGGCGGACTATCACCTGCAGCTGCGCCCCGGCACCAACGTTGCGCTCCTCAACTCGATCGCGCACGTGGTCGTGACCGAAGGGCTCGCCAAGACCGATTACATCGCCGGGCGCTGCGAGGAGGATTCCTGGCGCAAGTGGCAGGCATTCGTCAGCGAGCCGAAGAACTCGCCGGAGGCCATGCAGGAAGTCACCGGTGTGCCGGCCGAGCTGGTGCGCGGTGCGGCGCGACTGTATGCGACTGTGCCCAATGCAGCCATCTACTACGGCCTCGGCGTCACCGAGCACAGCCAGGGCACGACGGCGGTGATGGGCATCGCCAATCTCGCCATGGCGACCGGCAACCTCGGTCGCGAAGGTGTCGGCGTGAATCCGCTGCGCGGCCAGAACAACGTGCAGGGCTCGTGCGACATGGGCTCGTTCCCACACGAGTTCAGCGGCTATCGGCACGTTTCAGACGACACAGTACGGGCAGCGTTCGAGTCGGCATGGGGCGTGACGCTGCAGTCCGAGCCGGGGTTGCGCATTCCGAACATGTTCGAAGCGGCCCTCGATGGCACTTTCCGCGCGCTCTACATCCAGGGCGAGGACATGGCGCAATCCGACCCGAACACGCAGCACGTGCAGGCGGCGTTCTCGGCCATGGAATGTATCGTGATCCAGGATCTGTTCCTGAACGAGACGGCCAAGTACGCCCATGTATTCCTGCCCGGCTCGTCGTTCCTGGAGAAGGACGGCACGTTTACCAACGCGGAGCGTCGCGTTTCGCGCGTGCGCAAAGTGATGGAACCGCTCGGCGGGCTCGCCGACTGGGAGGTCACGCAGCGCCTCGCCAATGAGCTCGGCTATCCCATGAATTATCGCCATCCGTCCGAAATCATGGACGAGATTGCGGCGCTCACGCCGACGTTTGCGGGCGTGACCTATGAGAAGCTCGACCGGCTGGGCAGCATTCAGTGGCCCTGCAACGCCGAGGCGCCCGATGGCACGCCGACGATGCACGTCGGGCAGTTCGTTCGCGGCAAGGGCAAGTTCTTCCGTACGGAATACGTGCCGACCCAGGAGCGTGCAACCAGTCGTTTCCCGCTGCTGCTGACGACGGGGCGGATTCTCACTCAGTACAACGTCGGTGCGCAGACGCGTCGCACGCACAACGTCGTCTGGCATCACGAGGACCGGCTCGAAATTCATCCGCACGATGCCGAGGCGCGCGGTATCGCCCATGACGACTGGGTGGGCATCGCGAGCCGTGCCGGTGAAACCGTCATGCGCGCAGAAGTCACCGAGCGCGTGCAGCCAGGCGTGGTCTACACCACGTTCCACTTCCCCGAGTCCGGCGCGAACGTGGTCACCACCGACAATTCCGACTGGGCCACGAACTGTCCCGAGTACAAGGTGACGGCGGTGCAGGTGGTCAAAGTGAATCAGCCTTCGCAGTGGCAGCAGCGGCATCGCGAACTCACCGAGCGACAGCGCATTCAGCGGCGATCCCGGGCTGGTCATGTCTGAAGATCCATCTGCCCGAACGGACCCGACCGTCGCCCGCGCTGCGGCGTGGTCTTTGACTGGAGCTGGAAGCGAAGAATCCCCTGCCTCGGCGGGGCGGAGCAAAGAACCCTCTTGCTCCTCTTCTACGGGAAGCGGACACGGGGAGGGTCCTGCCACGACCCGAGAAGTCATGGTCGATCGCTGGCGGGCAGGTATTGCAGAGCGCGTGGCCGATCTCGTTGCCGAAGAAGCGCCGGTCGCGCTCACCTTCCACGGGGTTCCACACGTCGTCATGCTGGCGACGCCGGCCGATCTGGAAGATCTCGCCGTCGGATTCACGCTGAGTGAGCAGGTGGTGATGCAGCCGGCGGAAATTCGCTCGGTCGAAGCAACGCAACGCGAAGACGGCGAGCTCGAAGTACGCATCGGCATCGACGCGGCGCGTTTCTCCGAGCTGCTGCGCCGCCAACGCAATCTGACGGGACGCACCGGGTGCGGCTTGTGCGGCGTGCAGACCATCGAAGAGGCGATCCGTACGCCGGCGGCGGTCGCGAGCGACGTCCGCGTCAATGTAGATGAGCTGCATTCGGCGCTCGAAGAGTTGCGAGGCCGGCAGCAGATCAATGCGCGAACCGGCAGCGTACATGCGGCGGCGTGGGTGATCCCAGGCAAGGGAATCGTCTGTGTCCGGGAGGACGTCGGTCGTCACAACGCACTCGACAAGGTCATCGGCGCCATTGCGCGGACGGGTGGAGACTTCAGTGCGGGTTATTTCCTGGTGACCAGTCGCGCCAGCTACGAGATGGTGCAGAAGGCAGCCACGGTAGGTGCAGCGTTCCTTGCGGCGGTTTCAGCACCGACCGGGCTTGCGATCCGCTTGGCGGAGTCGGCCGGGCTCACGCTCGTTGGATTCGCGCGGCGGGATCAGCATGTGATTTACGCTCATCCGCGCCGATTGATAGCTGGCGGCCGCTGACAAAGTCGGGCCGTCCCCGGAGCCACATCGATACATCGTTTCGTGATCCATGAAGCCGAATCCTGACATTCTCATCCGCATGGCCAATGACATTGGCGCGTTCTTCGTCGGCGAATCGAGCCCGGAAGAAGCCACGCGAAGCGTGCTGAATCACATCCGGCGCTATTGGGATCCGCGCATGCGCGCGCAGATCGTCGAGCAGTATCAGGCCGGCGCGACCGGATTTGACGACCATGTGCGCGCGGCGATCGAACTGCTGGCGCGGGGGAAGCCCTGAAAAATGCTCGTTCTTGGTCATTCCCGCGCGAAGCCTGTTCCCGTGTAGGTGGGGCCGGGAATCCATCCGATCCACCGGAGCTCCTGCCCCACTTGCACGAGGGCAGGTACTGAGTGGGAATCACGAGTAAATTAGCGCGTCTTAAACCTGCAGGGTTTCCGCGTTCGCGCCGAACCGCTGCCGGCTCGCAGCGTTGACCGTATTCAACAACAGGCACGCGATCGTCATCGGCCCGACACCGCCGGGGACGGGAGTGATTGCGCCAGCGCGCGTCACGGCAGTCGAGTAATCGACGTCGCCCACCAGCTTGGATTTGCCGCTGCCGTCGTCGATGCGGTTGATGCCCACATCGATGACCACTGCACCGGGGCGGATCCAGCCACCCTCGATCGACCGCGGCCGGCCGACAGCGGCCACGAGAATTTCTGCTTCCGCGCACAGCGCCGGCAGGTCGCGGGTTTTCGAATGCGCGATGGTTACCGTGCAATCGCTTCGCAGCAGCAGCTGTGCCATCGGCTTGCCGACGATGTTCGAGCGGCCGATCACCAGCGCGCGCTTGCCGGCCAGGTCCGGCATCACTTCGCGAATGAGGATCAGGCAACCCAGGGGCGTACACGGCACCGTCGCGGATTCGCCGAGCGCCAGTCGCCCGGCGTTCATGGCGTGGAAGCCATCGACATCCTTCTCCGGATCGATGGTGGCGAGTACGGCCGCACTGTCGACGCCCGCCGGCAGAGGCAGCTGCACCAGGATTCCGTGCACCTCCGGGTTCGCATTCAGGCTGCGCACCAGTGCGATCAGCTCGACGGTGCCAGTCGTCGCCGGCAGCCGGTGATCGAAATGCCGGATGCCGGCTTTGGTCGCCTGCCGCGTCTTGCTGCCCACGTAGATCTGGCTGGCCGGGTCCTCGCCGACGAGCACGACGGCGAGTCCGGGAATCAGTCCCTGCGACTTCAGTCCGGCAGTGTGTTCGGCGATGCGGCGA
>DATMEZ010000043.1:0-8181 GCA_035556415.1 Povalibacter sp. | reverse complement strand
GGCAGTGGCCGCAACGGCCAGCGCCAGCTTCGAATCGGACCGCAGCGCCACCAGCACGGGGACGGCTCCTGCCAGCACCATGAACGGCATCATCATCTGCAGCGACAGCGCCCCGCAGAATGCGGCCGCGAAGGCCGCGCGCCAGGGACGTTCCGTCAGCCAGGCAGCTATTGCGCGATGCATGGACCTTGCCCGCGCGGCCTCTTCAGCCCGCGCGGGTCTCGTGAAAGTATGCTCAGTGCTGGTCGGTGTACGGCAGCAGCGCCAGGTAGCGGGCACGCTTCACGGCGACGGCCAGCTGACGCTGGTAGTGCGACTTGGTGCCAGTGATGCGGCTCGGCACGATCTTGCCGGTTTCGGTGATGTAGGCCTTGAGGATGCCCAGATCCTTGTAGTCGATCTGTTCGATGCCTTCGGCGGTGAAACGGCAGAACTTGCGGCGGCGGAAAAAACGCGACATGGCGGTACCCTAGATTTTCGAAGAGTGAGCGGTTCAGGTGGACTGCGCCGGCGAATCGTCATCGCCGTCCTGGGCGAAGCGTTCGTCGCGCGCCTCGTCGCTGGAGCGCGCCATGGGCGACGGCTCGGTGACGGCCTTGTCCATCTTGATGACCAGGTGACGCAGAACCGCATCGCTGAAGCGGAACGCGCCGGTCAGCTCGTTCAGGGTTTTGCCATCGCACTCGACGTTCAGCAGGATGTAGTGCGCCTTGTGGATCTTGGCGATCGGGTACGTCAGCTGCCGACGACCCCAGTCCTCCAGGCGATGGATCGTGCCGCCGCCGGCGGTGATCATGCCCTTGTAACGCTCCAGCATGGCCGGAACCTGCTCGCTCTGGTCAGGGTGGACCAGAAACACGATCTCATAATGTCTCATTGCTGCTCCTTGTGGAGATGCTTCCCGCGGTGAGAAATCGCGATGAAGCAAGGAGTTAAGGGGAAAAATGCGCTCGGGACGGTGAACCGACCCAAAAGCGGGCCGCGAATGGTAGCGGAAGCCGTGCAGCCCGCGCAACTCGGGCGGGTTTATCCGCGCTGGCGCAGTGCCTCGTACAGCACTACCCCGGTCGCCACCGACACGTTCAGGCTTTCGACCACTCCACGCATGGGAATCGAGACCAGGGCGTCGCAATGCTCCTTGGTGAGCCGGCGCAGCCCCGGGCCTTCGGCGCCCAGCACCACGGCCAGCGGGCCGGTCAGGCTGCTCTGGAACAGGGACTTGGGAGCCTGGTCGTCGGTGCCGACGATCCAGACGTCGCGCTCCTTCAGCCAGCGCAGCGTCCGGGCCAGATTCACCACCTGGATCAGCGGTACGGTTTCAGCCGCGCCCGAAGCCACCTTGCGCACCGTCGGCGACAGTCCGGCCGCGCGGTCGCGGGGCACGATTACCGCAGTGACTGCGGCCGCATCCGCCGTTCGCAGGCAAGCGCCTAGATTGTGCGGATCCTGCACGCCGTCCAGCACCAGCAGCAAAGGCGGCGATGAAGCGCGATCCAGCAGCTCGTCGAGCGCACCCTCGCCCAGAACGTCGCTGCTCTTCATGCGGATACACACGCCCTGATGACGATCGCCGGTCGCGAGCCGATCGAGTTCGCGCGCATCGCGCCATTCGATCTTGATGCCCGCGGCCTGGGCGAGCTTCGTCACTTCGCTCACGCGCGCGTCTTCGCGCCCCTTCTGCACGATCAGCAGCGAGGCACGTTCAGGCCGTTGTTGCAGCAGCGTCCTGACAGCGTGCAAACCGAAAACGATCGCTTCTTCGTTCATCGCTTACCCGCACGCGCATTGCTCTTGGAGCGCCGCCGTTGCCACGGACCACGGATCTGCGGCGTAGAGCGTGTTTCCGCCAATTCAAAATCGATCTTGCGCTCGTCGATCACCACATTGATCAACCGCACGCGCAGGTGATCGCCGAGCCGGAACACACGACCGCTGCGCGCACCGACGATGCGGTAGCCAGAGCGGTCGCGCGAAAAATAGTCCGCACCCAGCGCACTCACATGCACCAGGCCGTCGATCTGCAATCCCTTCGCCTGCACGAACAGGCCGAAGTCGACCACGCCGGTGACCATCGCATCGAACTCTTCGCCGATCTTGTCCTGCATGTACTCGCACTTGAGCCACGACATGGCATCGCGCGTCGCTTCGTCAGCACGGCGTTCGGTGTGCGAGCACTGCTGCCCCAGCTCCGCCATGCGCGCAGGATCGTATTCGAACGTGTCTGCCTCGCCACCGCGCAGCACATGCCGGATGCCACGGTGCACGAGCAGATCGGGATAACGCCGGATCGGCGAGGTGAAATGCGCATACTCCGGCAGCGCCAGGCCGAAATGCCCGACGTTCTCCGGCTGATACACGGCCTGCGGCATGGAGCGGACCACCACCGTCTGGATCAGGTGCGCCTCCTCGTTGCCGATGATCCGCTGCAACACCGCGTTGAGGTCCTTCGGCTCCAGATCGCGGTCGCGTGGCAGCTCGATGCCAAAGCCGCTCAGGAACTGCCGCAATTGCTCCAGCCGGTCTTCATCCGGCTGGCCGTGTACGCGGTACAGCGTCGGGATGCGGTGCTTCTTCAGAAAGCGTGCCGCCTGCACGTTGGCGGCGATCATGCATTCCTCGATCAGCCGGTGCGCGTCATTGCGCGGCTGCTCGACGAATGCAGCAATCCGCCCCTGTGCGTCGAAACGGACCTTCAGCTCGGGCGCATCGAAATCCAGTGCACCGCGCTTCTGGCGCGCGTTGAACAAAGCGCGAAATACGTCATGCAGGTGCATCAGCTGCTGCCCCTGCGCGAGCACGTCAGGGTCCGTCGCCGTCTGCGGGTTGGCCAGATACGCGGCTACTTTCGTGTACGTGAGCCGCGCTTTCGAGCGCATCAAGCCTTCGAAGAATCGCGAGCGCGTCACCTTGCCGTCGCTGTTGACCTTCATTTCGCAGCACAGACACAGGCGGTCGACGTTCGGGTTCAGCGAGCACAGTCCGTTGGACAGCGCCTCCGGCAACATCGGCAGCACGCGATTCGGGAAGTACACGGAGGTGCCGCGATACTGCGCTTCCTGGTCCAGCGCCGAGCCCACGGTGACGTAGCTGGCAACGTCGGCGATGGCAACGATGAGCCGCCAGCCGCCGCGAACCGGTTCGCACCAGACGGCATCGTCGAAATCGCGCGCGTCTTCGCCATCGATGGTGACGAGCGACAGATCCCGCAGATCCTCGCGGCCACGCTTGGCGGCAGCGCTCACCGCGGAGCCGTAGCTCTCCGCCTCGGCGATGGCGGCCGCGGGAAATTCGAACGGCAGTCCATGCGAATGGATCGCGATCTCGGTCTCCATGCCCGGCGCGGCATGCTCGCCGAGGATGCGAACCACGTGTCCGAGCGGCTGCGCAGTGCGCGATGGCGGCTCGATCAGCTTCAACAGTACGACCTGCCCCGCTACCGCACCGGCCAGGCGATCACGCGGCACGAGTACTCGATGCGCGATCCGTGGATTGTCGGGAACGACGAAGCTGATACCCGACTCGTCGTACAGACGCCCGACGATCTCGCTGCTGCCGCGCTCGAGCACTTTGACCACCGCGCCTTCGGGCCGGCCGCGCTGATCCTTGCCGCTGATGCGCACGGCGACCCGATCGCCATGCATGACTTCGCGCATCTGCCGGTACGGCAGCACGATGGGCGCCGAACGATCGTCGGGGTGCAGGAAGCCATGCCCGTCGCGATGGCCGGCGATCGTACCGACGATCAGTGGCAGCCGCTCGCGCAGGCAATATTCGTCACGCCGGTTGCGAACCAGCTCGCCGCTCTGCAAAGCAGCTTCGAGTTGCGCGGCAAGTCGATTGCGCGCGGGCGCCGCAATGGCGCCGACTCGTACCGCCAGCTCATCCAGGAGCAGCGGACGACCCGCATCCTTGAGGGTTTCGATCACAGGAAAATTCTGGAGCGGCGTGCCGCGTGCTGCGGCCTTGCCCGGCCGCTGGGCTTTGAGGGTGGGGGTCTTACGGGTGCTGCCCCGGATGTTCTTGTTCTTGGATTTCATTGAGTCTCGAGATGGCCCGCTTCGCGCGTACCGCGGCGAAAGCGCGGGCTTGGCATGGCTGCGGCGGACAAGCCTCTGAAAAGACAGGCTTTGTCCGCATGAGCTCGACCGGCGGGCCGATGGCTGGTGCCCAGGAGAGGACTCGAACCTCCAAGGATCGCTCCACTGGTACCTGAAACCAGCGCGTCTACCAATTCCGCCACCTGGGCATAGGGAGGGAAATTGCGGGGTCCGGCCCCGCAAGGCGCGCAAATCTACCGATGGCCTCGCGGAGTGTCAATCACGCTGCGCAAGTCTCGTTCGGACGACCCCTTTACCCGATGTCCCTGCCATGCATTCACCTCAATGGTGGCGAACGGCTGCTGCGAATCGGTCTGGCACAACACGCGTCCGGCCGGATCGATGATCCAGCCGCCGCCGTCGAATCGACCATCGTCCGAGACCCGGTTGGAGGAAAGCTGATAAGCGCCGCTCGCCAGCGCAGTACGCCGGGCGTTTTCCCGACAGTTTTCGGACTCACCGGTAACGACACTGCGCGGGGTGACGATCAGCGCGACGCCTTCGTGCGCGTAGCGCTCCAGCTCCGCGGTACGGTCGAACTCCGAACAGAACAGCACGCCCAGCAGCACCGTCGCGACCTCCGTCGGGACGAAATCCGGCGTGGCGGCGAGAAACCACGGCACCTCGTGCTCGTTCGCCACGGACTCCCCGTGCAGCGTGCGCACGCCGCTGGCCTCGTCCCACAGGAAGCACTCGTGATAGCGCTCGTTGCCGAAATCCATGGGGCGCGAGCTCACCACCATCGCCGGAGCCAACGCGTGCAGCCGCTTTTCCCCGGTATCGTGCGCCGCCAGCGCAGCCTGCCAGGTGGCGAAATCGAAATGATGCCGCTCCAGGAACGAAGGACAAAACGGCATCTGCGGCAGCACCACCAGCTCGGAACGTTCATTGCGCAAGTGCGCCGTCAGTGCGTCCCAATCGCGCGTGAACAGATCGCTTTCATCGTGCAACTGGCAGACCGTCACTTTCATCGCACGCCCCTCAAAGCCGCGGCTACATCGACGGCTGCGCAGCGCTGACTGCGCGGTCCTTGAGCCGCATCTCGCCGCTGCGTTTGGCGCAGTGGGCACAGCAGAAGAATTCGCCATCCGCCTCCAGACCATGTCCGACGATGCTGCACCCGCAGTGCGTGCATCGCGGAGCGAGCGCGTGAATGGCGCATTCGAAGCTGTCGAAAATATGCGTGCCGCCGTCCTGAATGACCTTGAATGCCTTGTCGTAGTCGTTGCCGCAGACTTCGCAGGTAGCCATCGCTGGTCTCCGCTGGACAGTGAAAAAACCGCAATGCACTGTGCTGCGTCGATGTTCCGCGCGAGCCGAAACTGGACGACTCAGCGCGCGTCCAGAACCTCGCGGACCCGGGTGGCCAGCTGCACGCGCGTAAACGGCTTAGTCAGCAGCTCCACGCCCGGATCGATACGCCCTCGATGCACGATGGCGTCGCGCGCGTAACCGGTGGTGAACAGGACTTTCAGGCCGCTGCAACGACGGCGCGCCTCCTCCACCAACTCGCGGCCGTCAATGCCCGGCAGCCCGACGTCGGTAAACAGGAGCATCACCTCCGGATGCTGCTCCAGCATGCGCAGCGCCGAGGGTCCATCGTGAGCCTCCAGCACCCTGAAGCCCAGCTCACGCAGGCTCTCGGTGCTGTAAACGCGCAGGTCGTCATCGTCCTCGACCACCAGGATGGTTTCGTTCGGACGCGCGCGCGGCACCACGACCGGCGGCGCAGCCTCCTCATCCACCGTCTCGGCCGTCAGGCACGGCAGATAAATGCTGACCGTGGTGCCCTGCCCCGACTCACTGCTCAGGCTGACGTGGCCCCCGGACTGTTTGACGAAGCCGAACACCTGGCTCAGCCCCAGTCCCGTGCCCTCGCCCAGCGGCTTGGTGGTGAAGAAAGGCTCGAAGGCCCGTGCCATCACCTCGCTGTTCATGCCGACACCGCTGTCCTTCAGACGGATCATCACGTATTCGCCGGCGTCGATGTCCAGATAGCTCGCGGCCTGGGTTTCGCTGATCCACGCATTACCGGTCTCGATGACGAGCCGCCCGCCATTCGGCATGGCATCGCGCGAATTCACCGCCAGATTGAGCAGCGCGCTTTCCAGCTGGTGCGCATCCACTTCGACCCGGCGCAGGCCGCCGCCCAGCACCGTCTGGATCGAAATCTCCTCGCTCAGCGTGCGGCGAAGCATCTCGGAGAAGGCCGCGATCAGCTGGTTCACGTCCGTGGGCTTGGGATTCAGAGGCTGCCGGCGCGAGAACGCCAGCAATTGCTGCGTGAGCGTTGCGGCACGCTGCGCCGCCCGCATCGCTTGGTCGGTGGCGCGCTGCAGGCGTTCGTCCGCCGGACTGTGGCGAGTGATGAAGTCGAGGCCGCCCAGGATCACGGTCAGCAGATTGTTGAAATCATGGGCTACCCCGCCGGTGAGCTGGCCGATCGCCTCCATCTTCTGTGCGTGATTGAGCTGCTCCTGCATGGCGCGGCGCTCGGTCATGTCACGCGTGATCTTGGCGAAGCCCACGATCTCGCCGCCCGGTCCGCGGATCGCGTCGATCAGGACGCTGGCCCAGAATTTCGTGCCGTCCTTGCGGACGTGCCAGCCCTCGGCCTCGTACTTGCCTTCACGGGCAGCAGTCGCGAGCGCCGTTTCGGGAACTCCGCTCAGGCGTTCCTCCGCGGTGTAGAAGGCCGAGAAATGCTGCCCGGCGATCTCTTCCTGGGTGTAGCCCTTGATGCGCTCGGCGCCGGGATTCCAGCTGACCACGCGACCGTTCGGATCCAGCATGTAGATGGCGCAGTCGGTGACGGCAGCGACCAGCTGTTGAAACTGCAACTCGCTGCCGTGCAGCATCGGCGCACGCCCTTCGGCGTTGCGTTGCGGATCTTGATCAGCCTGGGGTGGGTCGAACACGGGCATGTTCTCGGTCGCGATGGATTGCGTAGGTAGGACCACTCCAGCCACCTCTGCGGATCGCATTTGTCCCGGTCCCCCGATGCGTCGGCACTACCGACTTGGATGCAATGCAACGCGCCGCGACATTGGCCGGTTCCGGCACTACTTGGTCCGCGCGCTTGGGATCGGAATCTCCTGGGTCGACTTGGTCTCTTCCATGACGAAGTAGGTGTGGGTGCGGCTGACGCCGGGCAGCGCCGAGATGCGCTCACCGAGAAAACGGCGGTAGGCCAGCATGTCCGTGACCCGCACCTTGAGCAGGTAGTCGAAGCCGCCCGCCACCATGTGACATTCCTGGACCTCGGCCAGATCTGCCACGATCTCGCGGAAGCGCTCGAAGGCCAGCGGACTGGTCTTGTCGAGCGACACCTCGACGAAGGCCAGCAGCCCCATGCCCAGCCGCTGCGGATCGAGCTGCGCGACATACCGCTGGATATAGCCACCCTGCTCCAGTCGGCGCACCCGCTCGAAGCAGGGCGTGGGGCTCAGGTGCACCCGCTTGGCCAGGTCCACGTTGGAGATACGGCCCTCGCGCTGCAGCGTCTGCAGGATCTTGCGGTCGATCACGTCGAGTTTGGGTTCACGCTGCATCGGAATAATTTCCTGCTGCATCTTTAATAACGAGAATAATATCCGCCATTTCCATAATTTCAGAGAGATATTCTCTTCATTCAGTGGCAAGTTCGCGGTCCCACAGCCCGAAAGGATTGCCTGCGTGACCCACTCTCTCGACGCCCGCCGTGCCGCCCTGCAGCCGCTGATGTATGCCGACGAGACTCAGCTGGCAAAGGAGCTGCTGCAACGCGTATCCCTGCCCGGGGACAAGCGCGCCAACATCGTCGAAGAGGCCCGGAAAATCGTCGCCCGCGCGCGTGAGCGCAAATCCGAGCGAGGGTTGCTGGAAATCTTCCTGCAGGAGTTCGGCTTGTCGACGGACGAAGGCATCGCGCTGCTGTCGCTGGCCGAAGCGTTGCTGCGCGTGCCGGACAGTGCGACCGCGGACAACCTGATCGCAGAGAAGATCAACTCCGGTGGCTGGGCCCAGCACCAAGGACAATCGGAATCGACGCTGGTGAACGTGGCCACGCGCGCGCTGGTGCTGACCAGCGGCGTCGTCGAGCTCG
>DATMEZ010000042.1:0-10437 GCA_035556415.1 Povalibacter sp. | reverse complement strand
CAGTCACAGGACGAGCGCATCTTCAAAGTATTGAAGGCAGCGATGCGACAGCGCTGATCTTCAGCTCTTCAGCTCGATCCGACGAGTGCCACGAAAGTGTCTGCGGCCAGGTCTCTTGTTTCAGGAACCGCGAAAACAAGGATGTTTTCGCGGTAGCCCTACAGGGACGTATTCACGGGCGGTCCTGAAACAAGAGACCTGGCCGCTGACACTGGCCCACAAGTTGGACAGCCCTAACCGAAGTCGATGTTCGTCGTCGGAAGAGACCGGCGAGGGCGCTGCTTAGGGGATCTGCCTTACTCACGCAGAGTTCGCCTTTGCGTAAGTGGAGGCGGGAATCCATCCGGATCCGCCGGATGGACTCCCGCCCGTGCGGAAGTGACGAGCAGGTTTACGCCAGTGCCGTCTTGAACAACGCGAGCGTGCGGCTCCAGGCCTTCTCCGCCTGCGCCTCGTTGTAGACCTTCGAGTCCGGCGGGCACCAGCCGTGCAGCGTATCGGTGTATACCTCGATCTCGGCCGGCACCTTGGTCTTGGCGAATTCAGCGCGCAGCACGTCCTTCGCTTCGGGCTGGCGCTGGTCGTCGTTCGCGGCGATCGCGAACAGGTAGTGCGCCTTGATGGTGGGGATCAGCAGGTGCGGGCTGTTGGGCTTGTCCGTCACCAGGCCGCCACCGTGGAAGGAGGCGCCGGCGCCGATGCGATCGGGCAGCGCTGCGGCGGTGCGCATGGTGAGCGGCCCACCCATGCAGTAGCCCATCGTGCCCATCTTGCGTTTCTTGTCGACCGACGCCTGGCTGTCCAGATAGGCGACGAAGGCCTTGGCGTCGGCCTGCGCCGTGTGCTCGTTGAGCGAGCCCGACAGCGCCATGAGCGCCGAGCGCGTCGCCGGATCGTCGAAGTCGGCGCCCACGGCGGACGTCGGTGCCTTCTTGGTGCGGTAGAACGGATTGACCACCAGCACCGAGTAGCCCGACTCGGCCAGCCGCCGGCCCATCTGCCGGAAGGCCGGGCGCAGGCCGAAAATGTCCGGCCAGATCAGCACGCCCGGATGCGCGCCGCTGGCGGGATGCACGAAATAGGCATCCGCGGTGCCATCGGGGGTCTTGATGGTGACTTCCGTCTCGGTCACTTCGGCGGCATTCGCCAGCTTCGGCAGGGCGAATGCCATGCCCATGCCGGCTGCCAACGCGCCGAAGTGGCGCCGCGACACTCCGCCGGAACGCAGTTCGTAATCGAGCATGTCGTCAAGGGAATCGTTATCGCACATCGCTTATACCTCGTACCGATGCTGCAGGAAGTGCGGATCCACCGACCCGCGATGCGCGATGTTGCGCAGATCGGGCCGCTTCATACAAGCACATAGCGGTCGTGCGGTGCAGGTGATGAGGCAGGCGGCAGCTCGTACCCGATCCCTTCGCAACCCGGCGGGAAGGCCCTCGCGCTGCTTGAAAAATTTTCCCGGATGCGCGGATTACTGCGCGGCCAATACGGCTTGACACCTCCATGCCCCTCAACGAATGTCCAGCCCTCGGATGTGAGGAGAGTGCCTTGGAGCCGGATCGAAGCAATCCGCATTCGAACGCTGTTGCGCGTCTGCTGACGTACGCCATCGTTGCGGTGTGGCTGACCGTGCTGGCGGCGTTGGCGCTGGTGTGGCACGTGTCGCCGGCGCAGGCACAGCAGGCGCAAGACAGCTCGTTGCCGCCGACCAATTTCGGCGCTGCGGAGAATGGCCATTCCTGGCCGAAGACGATTGCGCCAGGGTTCGCCCGGGCTGCGATTGCGATAAACCCATCGGCCCCTGCGGCGCGCCCGATCGGCGAGAAAACCTGTATCGGCTGCCACTCGCTGGAAAGCAGCAACTTCGCGCATACGGTGCATGCGCTGGGGCTGAAGGCGGCAGCGCAGGCGAATGCCAATGCGCCGACCTGCGAGGTGTGTCATGGCGCAGGCTCCACGCATGCGCAGCAGCCCACGGTCAAAGGCTCCATCATCAGTTTCACCAAGAATTCGGGTACGCCGGTCAAAGTGCAGACCGAGACTTGCCTGAGCTGCCATGAAGGCGGGCCGCGCAATCACTGGCTGGGCTCGGTGCACCAGCGCTTCGACCTGTCGTGCAGCGACTGTCACAACCCGATGGCAAAATTCTCGGCGGAAGGCTTGCAGGCACGGCAGTCCATCAGCGAGACCTGCGCCGGTTGCCATCGCGATGTGCGCGTGCAGTTCAATCGCCGCTCACACATGCCGCTGCCCGAAGGTGCGATGACCTGCGCCGATTGCCACAACCCGCACGGCTCGGTCACGGCCGCCTTGCTGAAGACCGACACCGTCAACGAAACCTGCTACCAGTGCCACGCGGAAAAGCGCGGTCCGTTCCTGTTCGAGCATCCGCCGGCGCGCGACAACTGTCTCAACTGTCACAATCCGCACGGCTCGAACCAGAGCACACTGCTGGTGGCGCCGGTGCCGTTCCTGTGCCAGCAATGCCATACGCACGTGCGGCATCCGAACGATCTGCAGACGCCGCAGTCGCTGGGCGGCAGCCTGCATCCGGACGAGCGCATCATGGGTCGCGGCTGCCTCAGCTGCCACGCGCAGGTGCATGGCTCCAACAATCCTTCCGGCGCCAGGTTCCACAAGTAGGCTGTGGGAGGCGCCGTCATGAGCACCCGCCGCTGCAATTCCATCCGCTCCATCCCGGTCGGCAGCGCGGTAGCCGTCGTGCTCGCCCTCGCAGCTCAATCCGCCGCGGCGCAGGACACCGGCATGGGCACGGACCTGAACTTCGGCACCAAGCTCGATCCTTCGGGCTGGTCCTCGCTGTACGGTTGCAGCGATGCAGGCACGAGCTGGTTGACGCCGTTCGAGCATCGCACGCCGACCGGCTATCTCTACCATTGCCCGCCGCCGCAGCCGCAGGGCAAGGCGATCGGCGAATGGCTGTATTCCGGCACGGTTTCGCTCGGCTACCTCGGTGTCGGCGGCAGCAATGAAGCGAATGCCAACTGGCAGCGCTACTCGGATTGGGACGATGGCTTCATCCTCGATCTGGCGCACTTGAGCGCAGTCAGACCGGCCGACGGCTCGTATGTCGATTTTCGCGGCAGCCGGCTGGGCGATGACAACCAGTTCTACAAGTTCACCGGCGGCCGTGCCGGCAGCTACCGCATCGAGGCGTTCTATCGCGAGATTCCCAACGTGGTGAGTGCCAACGCGAGGTCGATCTGGGACGGCATCGGTACCGATCACCTGACCCTGGCGCCGGGATTGGTGCCGGCCGGCAGCACTCCGGCGCAGGTCGCGGCCGTTTCCGAGGCTGCGCCGGAGCGGCGCTTGCAGGTCACGCGCGAGAAGGCCGGTGTCGGCATCAACTATTACTTCAACACACGCTGGACCGGGATGCTCAACCTGTCCAACGAGGATCGCAAGGGCGCGCGGCCGTATGGCGGGCCGTTCTTCTTCAATTTTCCGTTCCCGGCGAACGGCGGCATTCTCGAAGTGCCGCGGCCGATCAACGACAGCACCACCAATCTCAATACCGCACTGCGCTTCGTCGGCAGCCTGTGGCGCTCGGAGTTCGCGTACAGCGGCTCGTTCTATCGCAGCAAGTACACCGGCTACGACTACCAGATGCCGTTCGGTCTGTACCCGGTGATTCCGGGCGCGGCTTCGGCGCAGCTCACCCTGGGGCAGTTCTCCTCGGAACCCGACAACGACTATCACTCCTTGCGCGTGAACGTTTCGCGTCGGCTGCCAATGAACGGTGACTTATCGGTCACGGCTTCCGCCTCGCGCATGCGGCAGAACGACGACTTGCTGGCGCCCATCAATTGCCAGGGCAGCTTCGGCATCGACCTGTCGCCTACCGGCGCGCCGGTGAATCCGTATCTTTTCAACTGCGCCGACTGGAACACGACCGCTGCCCTGAGCCGCCGGACCGGCGATCTGACCATCGATTCCCAGATGCTGTTCGCGCGTCTGGTGCTGCAACCGGCGATGGCCGTGACGCTGCGCGCCGATGCCAAGTTCAGGAAAGAGGACTACCAAGGCAACTACATCGCCTACAACCCGCTCACCGGCGACTATGGCTATATCGCGGAGAACGGTGCGCAGGGCAGCGTCGTACCCGGCGAAATCGGCTTCTGGAATGCGGTGACCGCACCATCGAACATCACGCGTTTTCGCAATGTGTTGCTGGACAAGAGCATTGCCGAGGCGCATCTCGGCGCCGACTGGCGTCTCGACAACTACAACACGCTCGGTGCAACGTACGGCTTCACGCGCACCGATCGAGATCATCGGGAACGCGAGGCCACCGACGACAACGAGCTGCGCCTGACCTGGGTGAATCGACGCATCGACTGGCTGACGCTGCGCGCGAACTACACGTACCTGCGCCAGACCGGCGATCCGTACAACCTCGATCCTTACGAGTACACGTTCACCACTTCATTGCCGGGCTACGTACCGGGCGCCGAGTTTCCGCACACGGTCGCCGACATGCGCAAGTACGACGTGTCGAGCCGTACCCAGAACAAGTTCGAGTTGATGGGCAACGCGGCGCTCGGCGATGAGATGACGGTGAACCTGTCGCTGAAGGGCGATTTCAACGACTACGACGCCCGCATCGGTCGCCAGGGGTACGACGTGTTCTCGACCACGTTGCAATGGGAGTGGCAGCCGTCGCCCGACACCGTAACCAGCATCTACTACGGCTACGAGCGTGCGCGCATCAGGCAAGTCAACGTCAATGAAGGCGCAACGACGGAGGCGGACGATCCGGTCCTGGGCGGTGCGTCCTATCCGCTCGCGGGCCTGTGGTGGGCCGATGACACGCAGACGAATCACAATTTCGGCGCCACGCTGGATCGGAAGATCGGCCGTGCGCGTCTGGAGGCTTCCTGGAACTACACCAACTCGCGGGGTGTGACCGGCTATTCCTTCGCCAGCGCGACGGCGCTTGCGTATCCCGACGTGGCGGATCTGACGGGCAATGAGTTTCCGGCGATGATCTACAAGGTCAACGCGCTGAACGTCGGGATCCGTTATCCCCTGTCTGCAAACGTGAGCGTGCGGCTGTTCGACTACTACGAGCGCGGCACGCTGCGCGATTGGCACTATCTCGGTTTCGATCAGACGCGCGTCTACGATCATCGCGTCTACACGGACGGTGGCCCGCAGGACTACAGCGACAACCTGCTCGGCCTGACGTTCGAAGTGCGGCTGTAGGAGAGCGATCATGCGGCGCCGCTTCCTTGTCGTGTTGCTCACCGCCGGTCTTGCGGTCGCCGCGACTGCGGGTGCGGCAGAGCAAGGGGATACAGCCGCAAGCACCGAGGCGGGTGCGCCAGACAGTCAAGCCAAGCGGTCGCTGCGGCCTGCGTATCTCGATCTGCGGCGCACGCCTGTCATTACCGGGGACGCGGCAGCAGGCAAGCAGAAGGCGCAGTTGTGTTTCGCCTGCCACGGCGAGAATGGCGTGGCGCCGGTGCCGAACTTCCCCAATCTCGTCGGGCAGAGCACGGAGTACCTGTACTGGTCGCTGGTCGAGTATCAGCGGGCGCGCGGGCCGGAGTCGCCCATGACGCCGCTGGTGACGTCGTTGAGCGATGGCGACATGCGGGATCTCGCTGCGTACTACGCGAGCCTGCCGGCTCCCGGCGCGGATCGACCGGCCGCGGCGGCAGCGCCGGATGCGGCTCTGATCCGCACCGGCGAGCGCCTGTTCAATGATGGCGATCCGCAGCGGGGCGTGCCTCCGTGCCAGGGATGTCACGGCGTCGATGGCGCAGGGCATCCGTTGGCGAGGCGCGGTGGAAACACGCGCCTCCAGGCGTACTACCGGACCTATCCCGCGTTGGAAGGCCAGAGTCCCGATTACATCACGAGCCGGCTTACCCAATACCGCGACGGGCAGCTGCACGACTCCAGCAACGATTTCATCATGCACTCGGTGGCCGGTGCGCTCGATGATGATTCCATTCGAGCCCTGGCGGCGTGGCTCGCATCGCGCCAGTGAGCGCCCGGTGGCTGCCTCCGGTGCCCGCCCCATCGATTCACGGGCCGTTCCTTCGGGTTGAGTCGCCCAGCGCCGATGACGGTCGATGAAATAAATAATGCGGTGTTCCGGTCACATATGCATGGATCTGTCATCCGGTCCGGCCCCGCGCCGCCGTATGATCGCTCGTTACAGGTTTTGCCGCCGCACCCGAAGCGGCTTCACGTATCACACACGGGAGAGGGGTACTAGAGTATGAAGCGTGTCCTGCTGACTGGATTGTTGTCTGTCGTCGTGGCGTTGCCGGCTGCGGCCGCCCTGAAAGCCGGCGATCAGGCCCCTGACTTCAAGGCCCAGGCGTCGCTGGCCGGCAAGGAATTCACCTTTTCGCTGCAGGAGGCGCTCAAGAAGGGCCCCCTGGTGGTGTACTTCTTCCCGTCGGCCTATACGCGCGGCTGCAACGTGCAGGCGCACACGTTCGCCGTGAATCACGACAAGTTCGCCGCCGCAGGCGCCACCGTCGTCGGTGTTTCGCTGGACGACATCAAGCGCCTGAACGAGTTCTCGGCCGATCCGGACTTCTGCGCCGGCAAGCTGCCGGTGGCCTCGGACATGAAGGGCGAGATCGCCAAGTCGTATGACCTGGAAGTGCGGGAAGCGCAGGAGGGCGCGAAGGATACCCGCGGTGCGGAAATCGGCCACGGCTTCGCCGAGCGCACCACCTTCATCGTGACCCCGGACGGCAAGATCGCCGAAACCATCGGCGGCGTGTCGCCGGTCGAGAACGTGAACAAGGCGCTGGAGGCGGTGCAGCGGCTGCATCGCTGAAAAGCCTGCCTGGCCCTGATTGAAGACCCCGGTGGCTTCCCGGGACGGGGCCGGCCTCATTCGAGGCAATGAGCTGCAACGGCGGCAGGAATTCGCGTTCCTGCCGCCGCTTCGTTTCCGTTTCGCGCCCGTCAAACGTAATCAAGGACACAGGGCGCTGCACGATTCCCAGCATGAGCGAGGACCGGTTCCAGGATTTCCATCCGTCCGACCGCCAGGCCGACCCGGCCGAGTCGCGGGCCGATCTCGTGGCGCGCCTGTTCCGCGAGCACAATCAGGCGCTCATCAGTCTGCTGACGCTGCGCCTGCGCTCGGTGCACGATGCCCGGGAGGTGGCGCAGGAGGCGTATGTCCGGCTGTTGCAGCTGGATCGTCCCGACGCCGCCAGTCTGTTGCGCTCTTACTTGTTCCGGATCGCCCAGAACCTGGCCATCGACCGGCTGCGCCAGCGCAGCGTGCGCTATCGTTCGGCCGCGATCGAAGCGGAGCTGTTCGAGGAGCTGAGCGTGCAGGACGAGCCCGAGCGGCGCGCGCTCGCCAGCGAGGCGCTGGTGTTCATCAGCAGCTGCCTGGAGGAGTTGCCGCCAGCCTGCCAGCGCGCGTTCTGGCTGCACCGGGTCGAAGGGGCGAGCGTGGCGGAGATTGCAGCCGATCTCGGAGTGACCGACCGCATGGTCCGGCATCACCTGGGACGAGCCTTGGTGTATTGCCAGTTACGGCTTAGGGGGGCCAGCAAAGAGGAGGCGCACCAGCGCCTGAAGCGATGAAGCAAGCGATGCCGACAGATCTCGAATTGGAGCGGATGCAGGTCGCCGCCGACTGGCTGATCAAGCTCCAGGACGCGCCCGAGGACGAGGCGCTGGTCGCGGCGTGGCTGCAATGGTGCGAGGAGGATCCGCACAATCTCGAGGATTTTAGTGCAGCCCAATCCGTGTGGCATGCCGCCGTTCCAGCACCCACGGCAGTGCGCGATCGGGTGAGTCGTCCCAGGCGACTGTTGCGTCGGGTGGCTGCGACGCAGCGTCGTGGGCCCGTGCGAATCGCGGTGGGAGTGGCAGCGACGCTGCTGCTGGCCTTGGGCATCGGCTGGACCGTGTTCGTTCGACAAGCCGACGAGCTGCCGTCGCAAAGCTACGCAACCGCGATCGGCGGCACTGGCAGCGCCTTGTTGCCCGATGGCTCGCGGGTCGAGTTGGGTGCGGACTCGCGCATCACGACTTTCTATACGGCGAAGCAGCGCCGCGTCAGCGTCGATTTCGGCGAAGCCTACTTCAGCGTCTCCAAGGATCCGCAAAGGCCGTTCCTGGTTGCCGCCGGCGCCATGCAAGTGACCGCGGTCGGCACCGCGTTCAATGTCAGGCGGCATCCTGACCGCGTGGTCGTCGCTGTCAGCGAGGGCAAGGTCGAACTCGACAGCAACGAACACCACGACGACTCCAGCCGGCCGCACGAAATCGCGCCAACGCCGCTGCAGGCCGGACAACAAGCGGTGTACAACGGCAGCTCGCAAAGCATCCAGGTGGCGTCGATCCACCTGGCCGACGTCGCCTCATGGCGCCATGGAGTGCTGAAGTACGTGCACGAACCGCTCGGCAATGTGGTGCTGGATCTGAACCGCTACTACAGCAAGCACATCGTCATCGCCGACGCCCGGCTCAGCGAAATGCCGTTCACCGGGGCCGTATTCAGCACGCGCATCGACGATGCGCTGCACGCCCTGGAAGGCGTGTTCCCGCTGCGGATCCAGGAATACAGCGACCGCATCGAACTGTTGCCCCGCGGTTAAGCTGCGTTCGCAGCTCCTTCGACCGCTTCCGATAGTCGCACCTGCAGCGGCTCGCCCGCGTACGACGGCGAGCCCTGACTCGCCTTGCGCGCAATGCCGGCGCGCGTGCTTCAAAAAAATCCGTTTGCATTTCCGTTTCCATTCGCCCTCGCTCGAACGTATTCAGTTCTGAGGTGTGTACGGATCGCGCTTGGCTGGCGGGCGCCGTGCACCGAACGAACTGGCAGAAAAATTCCGGCAGCGCCGCCTGGCGCCGACCGCCGCTCGACAGGGGGATTTATGAGCTCGATGAATCGGGGTGCAGTCCGTGTCCGTAGGGGTGGCCATCGACGTTCGTTGGTGAGGATGCGGTCGCCTGCCGCAGTTTCGTTGCCGTTGCTGGTGCTGTCGCTCGCCGCGACCCAATCCGTTTCGGCGCAAACCGCTTCGAGTCCGACGCAAGGCGCGGTGCTGGAAGCCGTCGAGGTCACCGGAACGCGCATCCTGCGCGACGGTTATGAAGCGCCGACCCCGCTCACCGTGATCGGCGTCGAGGAAATGCAGGCGACTGCGCCCACCAACGTTGCGGACTTCGTCAACCAGCTGCCATCGGTTGCAGGTAGTCAGACGCCCGGCAATTCGCAGCGCAGCGTCAGCAATGGTTCTGCCGGCGTCAACTCGCTGAATCTGCGCGCGCTGGGTAGCGAGCGCACGCTTGTATTGCTGGACGGCCAGCGCTCGGTCGGAGCGCAGCTGAACGGCGTAGTGGACGTCAATGATTTTCCGCAGCAGCTGATCGAGCGCGTCGACATCGTCACCGGCGGTGCGTCAGCGGCCTACGGCTCCGACGCGCTTTCGGGCGTCGTCAACTTCGTGCTCGACAAGGACTTCACCGGCTTCAAGAGCGCTCTGACCGGCGGTGTCACCGGCGAGGGCGACAACGAGGAATACAAGGCGTCGGTCACGTTCGGCACGCCGTTCGCCGGCGATCGCGGGCACCTGTTGTTGAGCGCGGAGCTGGGCCATGTCGACGGCATCTTTGGCGTGCCGCGCGACTGGGACAAGAAAGGCTGGAAGGTGATGAACAATCCGGCGTACACGCCGACCAACGGTCAGCCGGAGCGTCTGGTGCTGCCGCAGGTTGGGCTGAGCACGGCTACGCTGGGCGGAATCGTCACAGCAGGGCCGCTGCGAGGCACTGCGTTCGGCGCGGGCGGTGAGCCCTACCAGTTCGAGTTCGGTCCGGTGGTCAGCGATCCTTACATGCAGGGCGGCGACTGGCGCGACAGCGACGTCAGCAGCTTCAACTCGCTGGCCTCGCGGATCGATCGCAAGAACCTGTTCACGCGCGCCAGCTTCGAGCTGACCGACAACGTCGAAGTGTTTGCCCAGTTCTCGTGGGGCAACACCGAGGCCGAGGGCTGGTGCTGCCGGCAGTTCAACGTTGCCAATCTCAGCGTCCAGCCCGACAACGCCTTCATTCCCGACTCGGTCCGCGCCCGCATGATCGAGGAGGGGGTGGCCGATAGCCCGCTGCGTCTGGGCAGCATGCATGCCGATCTGCCGGTCATCAGCACCGTGAACGAGCGTACCGTGAACCGCTACGTGCTCGGCGGCAATGGCCACTTCGATGCCTTCGGCTCGCAGTGGCGCTGGAACGGCTATTACCAAAGAGGCATCAGCAAGGTCGAATCGGCGGCGCCGAACGTCACTGTCAAGAGCCGCTTCGCCGAGGCCACCGATGCGGTGCGCGATGCGGACGGCAATATCGTCTGCCGCTCCACGCTCGCCAATCCAGGCAACGGCTGTGTGCCCTACAACCTGATGGGCATCGGCGTGAACT
>DATMEZ010000041.1:0-3267 GCA_035556415.1 Povalibacter sp. | reverse complement strand
GATGCCCGGCAGCGCCGTCGCCACTTCAACGACGATACGCATCCCGGCCTGCAGCGCGCGCAGCTGCTCCAGTTTCTCGGTCGTCTCCAGGGTACTGGGCGCAATCTGCGTCAAGCGCCGCAATGCCTCGACACGATAGGCATACAGACCCAGGTGGCGCTGCGCTGCCTGCATGCTCGTCTGACTGGTCAGGCCCTGAGTCGCACCGTCGCGATGCCACGGAATCGGCGCACGACTGAAATACAGCGCCGCGCCCGAATCGGCCATCACCACTTTCACCACGTTGGGATCGAGAAACTCGTGCAGCGAAACGATCGGCGTGCACAGCGTTGCGATGTCGGCGTCGGGATGGCGCTCCAGCAGCATCGCCACCTGATCGATGATCTGCGGCGGCAGCTGCGGCTCATCGCCCTGCACGTTTACGACGATGGTGCGCTCGCTCCAGCCGCGCAGAGCAGCAACCTCCGCGATGCGATCGGTACCGGATTGATGTTCGGCGCGCGTCAGCACTGCGACCGAATGCTGCGGCTGCCGTGAATCGATTGCAGCTTGTGCAATGCGCGCATCGTCGGTCGCAACCAGCACTTCATCGGCACGGCTCGCCGCTGCCGCATCGATTACCCACTGGATCATCGGACGTCCGCCGATCTCCAGCAGCGGCTTGGCCGGCAGGCGCGTCGAGGCGTAGCGCGCGGGAATGACGACTTTGAATGACATGGCCGGCCGGAACTGGAACCTTTGCGATCAGGTTTTGAGCAGCGGGTCCTGCGGCTCGAGCCGCAGCGCTTCTTCTTCGAGCATTATCGGGATGCCGTCGCGAACGGCAAACGCCAGGCGATCGGCCCGGCACACCAGGACCTGACGCGGCTTCGAGTACTGCAACGGGCCCTTGCAGACCGGGCAGGCGAGGATATCGAGGAGCTTGTGATCGAGCATGATGATGACGAAAGCTGCAGCCTGCCGCGGAGCTTACCGGTTTTCGGCGGCCGAGCGCAGCACTCGCTCGAGCAGCACCGATACCTTGGCCGTATCGGCCGCGTCGATGTCCGTGTTCAGGCGCACCGCCCAATGCCGCCCGTCGGCAAAGCCACGGCACTTCACCGCATCCTTCTCGGTCATGAGCACCGGGGCGTCGTCGGCGAACGCAAGGTCTGCGGCAGTCAAGACTGCATGATCCGGCAGCGGACGCGCATCCACTCTCAGCCCTGCCTGTTCGAGCGCGGCAAAAAAAGCTCCGGGATTGCCGATGCCGGCGACGGCGTGCACGGTTGCGTTGCGGAAGGATTCCAGCGGCCGCACCTCGTGCGTCGTCAGCGACACGGCGTGCTGCAAGCTGGCCTGCACCGTGATCCGATTTGGCGCAGTCGCCTCGTGCTCAGGCTGCTGATTCGAACGACGGGTCGTCGCAATGAGATCGACCCGACGCAGCCGTGAAGCAGGCTCGCGCAGCGGCCCTGCCGGCAGCAGCCAGCCGTTGCCCAAGCCGCGATACTCATCCACCACCGCGATCTCGCAATCGCGTGCCAGGCGATAGTGCTGCAGGCCGTCATCAGTCAACACCACGTCGGCTCCCAGCTCTATCGCGCGCAACGCGGCGGCAACGCGATCCGGACCGGCCACTACAATCGCACCGGTGCGAGTTGCCAGCAGCACCGCTTCGTCGCCGACTTCGCTGCTCGGTGTCTGCGACAGAACCTGACGTGGCCATTCACTCGATTCGCCGCCGTAGCCGCGCAGCACGATCCCTACCCGCCTGCCCTTCGACTGCAATAGATCCGCGAGCCAGATCACCAATGGAGTCTTGCCAGTGCCGCCGACGGTGATGTTGCCCGTTACGATGACCGGGCGAGGCACACGAATGGAGCGAAACACGCCGACGCGGTAAGCCGCGCGCCGGCAAGCTACGACGAGGGCGAACAGCAGCGACAACGGCAGCAGCAGGATCAGCAGCCAAATGGGGCTGCGTTCGTACCACAGCCGCTGCATGTGCCGATCGAGCGCCACGGCCAATCAGGCGTTGAACTGCATTCGGTGCAGCGAGGCGTACTGGCCGTTGAGCGCGATGAGCTCGGCATGTGTACCGGCTTCGACCACCCGGCCCGCATCGAGCACGAGGATCCGGTTGGCACGCTCCACGGTCGACAGCCGATGCGCAATCACCAGCGTGGTGCGGTTGTGCATGAGCTGCTCGAGCGCCGCCTGAATGATGCGCTCCGCTTCGGTGTCGAGCGCCGAGGTCGCCTCGTCCAGGATCAGGATCGGTGAATTCTTCAGCAAGGCACGCGCAATCGATATGCGCTGACGTTGGCCACCGGACAGCAGCACGCCACGATCCCCCACCATCGTGTCCAGCCCGGCCGGCAGCTCGCGCACGAACTCCATCACATGGGCGGCATTCGCTGCCTCCTCGATGGCCGCATCCGAAACGTCCCGGCCGAAGGCGATGTTGGCGCGGATGGTGTCATTGAACAGCACGACCTCCTGGCTGACCAGCGAGATCTGCTCGCGCAGGCCATTCAGCTCGTACTCGCGCACGTCGTGACCATCGACGCGCACCGCGCCAGAGCTCACGTCGTAGAAACGCGGCAACAGATTGACCAGTGTCGACTTGCCACTGCCCGAGCGGCCGACGATGGCGATCATCTCTCCGGCCGAGACGTTGAACTTGACGTCGCGCAGCGCCGATCCCTGTCCGGCTGGATACGTGAACGAGACATCCTCGAACTGGATGTCGCCGCGTACCCGCTCCGCCTGCCGCGTTCCGCCCTGATCCTCGATCGACTCGTCCAGCACCTCGAAGATGCTCTCGCCGGCAGCGATGCCCTGCTGGATCGGCCCAGCCACGCTCACCAGGCTGCGCAGCGGCTGCGCGATCTGCACCAGCGCCACCATGAAGGCCAGCAGGTCGCCCATGGTCATGCGGCGGTTGATTGCATCCGAGATCGCGAGGGACAGCACCGCTGCCGCGCCGATCGACGTCACCATCTGCACCACCGGGTTGGATAGCGCCTTGGTCAGCACCAGCCGCATGTTGGAGCGCCGGTTGTGCTCGTTCACGGCTTCGAACTGGGCGTTCTGGTAGTCCTGCGCGTTGTAGACCTTGATGACGCGCGGCGCATCCAGCGTTTCCTTGGCCACGCGCGTGACATCGCCCATGGAGTCCTGGATGCGTCGGCTGTAGCGGCGGAACTTGCGGTTGATCACCGACACCAGCCAGGCCACCAGCGGCCCCATGATCAGCGCCACCACCGTCAGGCGTGGATTCAG